>NZ_JBTREW010000015.1:0-121500 GCF_054823925.1 Bacillus sp. F9_6S_D1_P_5
CAGGATCAAACTCTCCAATAAAGTTAGTTTGTCTAGCATCTAAAAATAAAAATTGACGTTTCACGTTGTTTGTTTCGTTCAGTTTTCAAAGAACTTGTCTGCCGCTCAGAAGCGACTTCATCATATTAACATCTTCATTTTTCGATGTCAACTACGTTTTAAAATTTCTTTTTTGTCGTTTTCTGCGTTTCCGCATCAGCGACGTTTATTAATATACCATCATGATTTTAAAATAACAAGTGTTTTTTTAAAAAAACATAAAAAAATATCCACCCTACTTTCTTCTATATAAAGACACCCCACTACGGAAAACCACTATTGAAATTATATATCAATACACTCTAATTAACCAAACTGTATTTCGTAACCCTTTCCTGGATTTTCATTCTCTTCTATATTAAAGCCCCCGATCATTTACCTCTCTATAAGAGATACATACAAACTATTAGATGGACGAATCGGTTGTTTTTATAAGTAGCTCGACTCCAACTGAATTTTGAGATAAGAGTCTTATCGTCCAGCGAATAGCAGAATACATAATAAAATTCCCACAAAAACATTAACTTGAGATTATTGTTAGAATTTTTTTACATTTAATTAATGAAAAACATCCATTTTTTGTTATATAGTAAGAAAGGACGTACTCAACTATAAATAAACCAATGGAGGAATTACTTTATGGATAGGTTAACAAAGTTTTCATTAAAAAACCGCGCCGCTGTTATCATCATGGTTTTTCTCATTTCCATACTCGGCGTTTATTCCGGCTCTAAATTACCTATGGAATTTTTACCAAGCATCGATAATCCAGCAGTCACTGTCACCACCTTAACTCAAGGACTCGACGCTGAAGCGATGACGAAAGAAGTAACTGATCCTCTCGAAAAACAATTTCGCAATTTAGAACATATCGATAGCATCACCTCTTCTACGCACGAGGGATTATCACGCATCGATATCGCGTATACATCCAAAGCAAATATGAAAGACGCAGCACGCGAAGTCGAAAAGGCCATTAATACAATTAAATTACCTAAAGATGCAACTAAACCCATAGTTAGCCAATTAAATACTTCTATGATCCCACTCGCCCAAATTGCTATCCAGAAGCAAAACGGATTTTCAAAAGCAGATGAAAAACAAATCGAAAAAGAAATCGTACCACAACTCGAAAGCATTGATGGTGTTGCCAACGTTATGTTTTTCGGAAAATCAGCCTCTGAATTATCTATCATACTAGACCCAAACCAATTAAAAGATAAAAACGTAACAACAGAGCAAATATTAAAAGTTTTACAAGGAAAAGAAACGTCCACTCCGGCTGGAGCCGTTACCGTTAATAAAGAAGAATATAACCTTCGCGTCATTGGAGATATAAAAAATGTAGATGATATTAAAAACATTACCGTTGCACCTCAAGTAAAATTGCAAGATGTTGCTCAAATTGAACTTAAACAACACTACGATACAATCTCACATATAAACGGAGAAGAAGGAACCGGATTAATCATCATGAAAGAGCCAAGTAAAAATGCGGTTGCAATCGGAAAAGAAATCGATAAAAAAATCAAAGATATAAGTAAACAATATAAAGATCAGTTTTCTATTAAACTTTTAGCATCAACTCATGAGCAAGTTGAAAATGCTGTTACTAGTATGGGAAAAGAAGTAATCCTTGGAGCAATTGCTGCAACTCTAATTATCTTAATCTTTTTACGTAACTTCCGAACAACTCTCATAGCTGTTATCAGTATTCCATTATCTATTTTATTAACACTCTTTTTACTACACCAATCTAACATCACACTTAACACACTAACACTTGGTGGTTTAGCTGTTGCAGTTGGACGTCTCGTCGATGATAGCATCGTTGTCATTGAGAATATTTTCCGTCGTTTACAAAAAGAATCTTTCTCTAAAGATATTATTCTCCATGCAACGAAAGAGGTCGCCGTCGCAATTACTTCTTCTACTTTAACAACAGTCGCTGTTTTCTTACCTATCGGCCTCGTATCAGGAGTAATTGGAAAATTAATGTTACCTATGGTACTAGCAGTTGTATATTCTATACTATCATCCTTAATCGTCGCACTAACAGTTGTTCCACTTATGGCTTTTTTACTGCTCAAAAAAACAAAACATCGAAAGCCCAGTTCTTCACCACGATATGTCGCTACATTAAAGTGGGCTCTTTCGCATAAATTCATTATTCTACTTACCGCCTTTTTATTATTCGCAGGATCAATTGCTACCTATATATTACTACCGAAAGCGAACATAAAATCTGAAGACGACACAATGTTATCTATTAACATGACTTTCCCAGCTGATTACGCTCCTGAAACACAAAAACAAAAAGCCTTCGATTTCGAAAAGAAATTACTTTCTAATTCGGATGTAACGGATGTTATTTTGCGAATGGGATCTAGCGCAGAAGATGCACAATGGGGGCAAACGACAAAAAATAATCTTGCCAGTATATTTGTAGTCTTCAAGAAAGGCTCTGATATTGATCAATATATTAAAGAGTTAAAAAAAGAACATAAAACTTTTGAGCCCGCTGAACTTGATTATATAAAAACGAGTTATTCAAGCTCTGATGGCGGCAACAATTTGCAATTTAACGTAACAGCCACTAACGAAACGAATTTAAAAAAGGCTGCTACTATCGTCGAAACAAAACTAAAAGATATGCCTGCTCTCTCTAAAGTAAAAACGAATTTAGAAGACTCTAAGAAAGAATGGCAAATCCACGTTGATCAAACAAAGGCCGAACAACTGGGATTAACACCAGAATTAGTAGCACAACAAGTAACCTTCCTTATGAAGAAATCACCTATTGGTGAAGTTTCAATCAATAATGAAAAAACAACTATTATAATAGAACACAAAAAAGAAAACATTACTAAACAAGAAGACATTTTAAACACAAACATACTATCACCTATCAATGGACCAATTCCTTTAAAAGACATTGCAACTATTTCAGAAAAGCAACTCCAAACAGAAGTCTTCCATAAAGACGGAAAAGAAACGATTCAAATTACTGCCGAGGCCTCAAATGAAGATTTAAGTAAAGTAAGTGCAGAAGTAAATGAAACGATAGCTAACTTAGATTTACCTAGCGGCGCAAAAGTAACTATTGCAGGTGCAACTGAATCTATGCAAGAGAACTTCACAGATTTATTCAAAATAATGGGGATTGCAATCGGGATTGTATATTTAATTATGGTTATCACCTTCGGACAGGCGCGCGCTCCTTTTGCAATCTTGTTCTCCTTGCCATTAGCTGCCGTTGGCGGTATTTTAGGATTAATCATTTCAGGAACACCTGTTGATGTAAATTCCTTAATTGGCGCATTAATGTTAATCGGGATCGTCGTTACAAACGCTATTGTATTAATAGAAAGAGTGCAACAAAATCGGGAACACGGAATGGAAACAAGAGAAGCCTTACTAGAAGCGGGATCCACTAGATTACGCCCAATTATTATGACAGCTATAACGACAATCGTTGCTATGCTACCACTCCTATTTGGTCAATCTCAAGCAGGAAGCATGGTATCAAAAAGCCTTGCCGTCGTTGTCATCGGTGGTTTAGCAGTCTCAACCGTTCTTACATTAGTAGTCGTTCCAGTTATGTATGAACTATTAGATAAAATCGGGAGAAAAAGACGCTCTCGCAGAAAAATAAATACTTCTACAGAAACACCTGATATTTAAAAGAAAAGCGTTATCTTCATTCATGAAGATAACGCTTTTTTCTCTACCTACTCATATAATCCATCATTTTTTCCGCATACCACTCTAGCGGTTTACTAGAATCTACAATAAGATATTCACTATTTAAAGGTCTTTTACTACCATCTAACCACTTTTTAAAAGCTACTTCCGAATCCACTCTTCCAATCTGACTGACCATACGCTTACGTGTTTGTAGCCTATTATTGATTTCTTCCATATCATTAAGATAGCATTCGATATATTTATATTTTACACCATGTTTATTAGACAGCTTCATTCCCTTTTCAACCATCTCATCATATAAACATGGACTATCCAATATCACACTATGCCCTTGGTCTAAATAAGAATCAATCAAAACCCATTCAACATCGTATGATACTCCTCCAACAACCGTCGATTCAATCCCTTTCATTTCTAACGATTGTAACAATGCCGATTTCAAAACGTCATGATCTACAATTACAGCACCTGTTAACTTCGCTATATACTTAGAAACTGTCGATTTTCCCGATCCAGGAAAACCTGACATTTGCAGAAAAAACAAATTAACTTCCCCTCTCATCCGCACTATTTATCTATATAATCAATTACAAATTCAACAATCATTACATCCATTCCTTCTATATTAAAATACAAAAAGAACTCCCTATTTATAAATAGAGAGTTCTTTTTTATCATTTATGCTGCTTTTACCTTCTTCGTCGTTTTACTTTTTCTTTTCGTTCCTGTAAAACGTTTGTGCAATACAGATGCTACTAAACGTGAAATAACATTGAATAGTAACACCATAATAATAAGTACAGCTGCAGATTTTGTCGCAATCAACTTCGCATCCGGAATAACACCTTCAGAATTTAACTTCCAAATGTGAACCGCTAACGTTTCAGCCGGTCTAAATGGATTTAAAGGATGCGCTGGACTTGAGAAGTCCGCTGCTGAATTTAAAATCGGAGATGTTAAACCCGCTGTGTAAATCAATGCAGCCGCTTCCCCGAATATACGACCCGCCGCTAAAATAATACCTGTAATAATTTGCGGTAATGACGACGGGATAATAATACGAGCGATCGTTTGCCACTTCGTTGCGCCCAATCCGAGACTCGCCTCTTTTACATTAGAAGGTACTTCTGAAATCGCATTTTCACAAACACGCGTTAAACCTGGTAAGTTTAGAATCGTCAACGCAAGGGCACCACCCATTACTGTGTATCCCCAACCTGTCATAGTAACGAACACTAACAAACCGAATAAACCAACAACAATCGAAGGTAAAGACGCCATTGTCTCAATACATAAACGAACAAAATTTAAAAAACGTCCTTGTTTTGCGTACTCCGCTAAATATATTCCAGCACCTAAACCAAGAGGAATAGATATAACAAGCGTTATAACAAGCATGTAGAAGGAATTGAATAACTGTGGACCAATCCCACCACCAGCTCTTGTATTACTTGGTTCTCCAAACAAGAAATTAGGATCCCAAAATCCCCATCCCTTTTGCAGAATTTCAAACACTAAGAATACTAGTAAAGCTACAACTAAAGCTGCAACTGCATAAAAGATACCTGTCCAAACTTTATTTACCGTTCTTGCATTCATTATTATCGCTCACCTCTTTGCCCAATCGCTCGAATTACTAAAATAAACAGGAATGAAATAACAAGTAGAATCATCGCTAAAGTCCATAGCGCATTGTTCCAAGCAGTTCCGTTTAATGTATTTGTCATGTCCATTGTCAAAATACCAGTTAACGTTGCTGTCGGACTGTATATTCCTTCTGGTAATTTAATTGTGTTCCCGATTACCATTTGAACCGCTAATGCTTCACCAAAAGCACGCGCTAAACCTAAAACAATACCTGTTAAAATCCCTTTTTTCGCAGCAGGAACAATCACTCGGCTAACCGCTTGCCATTTCGTTGACCCTAAACCATAAGAAGCTTCTAAATAATCAAATGGAACAGAGCGTATTGCATCAGAAGCGATACTAGCAATAGTAGGTAAAATCATAATACTTAATACAACAATACCTGCAATTAAACTAAAGCCCACTCCTCCAAACGAATCACGTAATAGCGGCACTAAAATCGTAACCCCTAATAACCCGTATACAACCGAAGGAATACCAACTAATAATTCTAAAACAGGCTTCAATACTTTATTTCCAAACTTCGGCGAAATTAAATTCATGAATATAGCAAGAGCTATAGCAATTGGCGCACTAATAATAACCGCACCTAACGAAACCACTGTTGAACCTACAATGAAAATCAAAGCCCCGAAGGTTCCTTCGTCAGCATTTGGATTCCATTTTGTCGATGTTAACATCTCAGTAAATGAAATACCGCTTTGTGTAAAAGATTGAATACCTTTACCACAAATAAACGCAATAATAGCTAATGTAATTAAAACAATAAAAATACCACAAAACGTAACAAGCGATCTTCCTATATATTCACTTTTTACGTAATTAATTTGTTTTTTCCCCTTCATCACAGGTCAGACCCCACTTCATAGATTGAAATGAACAGGACTGGCCTTGCAGCCAGCCCCATAAACTTTATTACTTATTTAATTTAGACATTGGGATGTAACCCATATCTTCTACTTGCTTTTCAAAGTCTTTACCTTTTACATAATCAATGTAAGCTTTCGTTGCTTCTTTCGCTTCACCTTTTGTTACCATGTACTCGTAAGACCAGAATGGATATTTACCAGACGAAATGTTTTCAACTTTTGGTTCAGCACCATCAATTTTCACTGTTTGTAGTGCACCTTTTTTGTCGCCAACCATGTAAGACATCGCTAAATAACTTACTGAACCTGGAGTAGAGTTAATCGCTTGCTCTACTGCACCGTTAGAATCTTGTGTCGTACCAGTTCCATCATTAATCTTTGCTTCTTTCATAACTGTCTTTTCAAATGTAGCACGTGTACCAGATGAAGCCGGACGGTTAATTACGTTGATTTTTTCATCTTTCCCGCCTACCTCTTTCCAGTTTGTTACTTTTCCAGTGAAGATATCTTGTACTTGTTGCACTGTTAAGTTATCAACTTTTACATCTTTATTTACGACAAGTGCGAATGCAATACCCGCAACCTTGTTATCTACTAATTCTTTCGCTTTTTCAGCATCTTTTATTTTATCTCCTGATGGAACATCTGAATTACCAATTTGTACTGCACCCGATGCTACTTGGTTAATCCCAGTTCCACTACCGCCACCTTGTACTTGAATAGAAACTTTTGAATTTTTCTCCATGAATTTCTTTCCAGCTTCCTCCGCAAGAGGTAGAAGAGCTGTAGAACCAGCTGCTGCAATCGTACCTGATAATTCTTGTTTTGTATTATCGCTTCCTTTAGCAGTTTCTTTACTAGCTGTATCTTCTGCTTTCCCACATCCAACTAACGCTCCTGCCACCACTAAAGCTGCTAAAGAAAATTTAATACCTTTTTTCATAACCATGTCTTGTACCCCCATTTGGATTATCGCTTTTCGAATTCATTTTCTTTCGAACACAAATTCATTGTAGGACAACAATATTATGTGAGTGTTAAGCAATTTTTAATTTTAAGTAAATGACGATAATACTCTTTAAAAGCTAGGAATCCCAACATTTATAGTTAAAGAATCCAACAAAATCCACACTAATTAAGCAGTAATGTAAATTTAGTCTTAACAATGTAAATTCAATGTAAATGTTTTTCACTCTTTTCCCCTTTTAGTTAAAAATACATTTACAAATCCATTGTATTTTTCAATTTTTACACTCTTATTTTATTTACATTAAACAGAATTTCAGTAATATTTTTTAGTACAACTAAATAAATTGGAACAATTCTAAAAATAAATGAATATTTTTAAAGTACCAATTGACAGCATCATCCAATGTAGTCTACTATATTACTAACAAAAAGTTTACCTAAGGAAACTTTTTAAACTTAAACTAACAATATAGAGATGAGGTAACTTTTATGGTATCGGCTAATACAAAACCACTTTCCGAATTCAAGACAGGAGAGTTTGTACAAATTGAGAAGATACAATTAGAAGGAACTATGAAACGACGTTTATTAGATTTAGGATTCATCCCCGGGGCAACAATTAAAGTATTACAGCGCAGTCCACTTGGAGATCCGGTCGCTTATCAAGTAAGCAACACAACCATTGCACTACGTAAGGAAGAAAGTTCCCTTATTTTCGGGGTATTAATAGGAGATGATTTCAGATGAGCAAACATCGTATTGCTTTAGCTGGCAACCCGAACACCGGGAAAAGTACATTATTTAATACGTTAACAGGCTTAAAACAACATACCGGAAACTGGACAGGAAAAACTGTTTTAAAAGCTGAAGGGGAATATGAACATAACGGAAGTAACTATACATTAATAGATTTACCTGGAACTTACTCACTATATTCAAATTCTGCGGATGAAGAAGTAGCGAGGGATTATATTATATTTGAAAAACCAGAAGTAACTGTAGTTGTTATAGATGCAACTGCTATGGAGAGAAATTTAAATTTAGCACTCCAAGTGATGGAGATGACGAGTAACGTAGTCATTTGTATTAACTTAATTGATGAAGCTGAGAAAAAAGGCATCGTTATTGATGAAAAGAAATTAGCAAAGTCACTCGGTGTACCTGTAGTTAAGATTTCCGCTCGTAACCGAGTAGGTATCGGTCATTTACTAAATGTCATTGCCAAAGTAGCTAACAAAAAGCTAATTCCAACACCAATTAAAATTTCTTACAGCGAAAAAATCGAAAGTATGATTCAGGAATT
This sequence comes from Bacillus sp. F9_6S_D1_P_5, assembly GCF_054823925.1. Lineage (NCBI taxonomy): Bacteria > Bacillati > Bacillota > Bacilli > Caryophanales > Bacillaceae > Bacillus > Bacillus sp. F9_6S_D1_P_5. The sequence goes on from NZ_JBTREW010000015.1 coordinate 8,536, forward strand.
AGAACCACAAATTTATAAAGTGTTCGGCGATACGTATCCAGCACGTTGGATTGCGTTACGTATATTAGATGGAGATAAAAATTTCTTAACTACACTTCAAAAACATCATAACGAACCACTTGTAAGGGAGGTCGTAATAAATGGAATCTCACTCAGCCAGTAAAGCTCTTCCATTGGACTATATTATTCAACATGCACAAACACTTTCAAAAGAAGATATACGAGATGATATTGTCGGAGATATTTACCGAACATCTGCAAGCATATGTAAAGAATCTGTTCAATATACAAATACTGATAAATTGTATCGTTCCGAAAAACTAGATAAAATTTTCACATCTCCAATCTGGGGATTCCCAATTATGCTCGGTATTTTATCTATCATTTTTTATCTTACAATCGCCGGTGCTAACGTACCATCTGATATGATTGCTGAGTTTTTCGGATGGGCCGAAGGATATTTAACATCTTGGTTCCAAGCAGCGCATGCACCTGAATGGTTACATGGCATTTTAATACTTGGCTTATTCCGTGGTATCGGTGCTGTTATTAGCGTTATGTTACCACCTATGGCCATCTTTTTCCCGATGTTCGCACTATTAGAAAACTACGGATACTTACCACGCGTTGCATTTAATATGGACCGCTTATTTAAACGCTCTGGTGCACATGGCAAACAATCTTTAACAATGGCAATGGGCTTTGGTTGTAACGCAGCAGCCATCATGTCAACGCGTATTATTGAATCACCACGTGAACGTATGCTTGCAATCTTAACAAACAACTTCGTTCCTTGTAACGGTCGCTGGCCGATGTTAATTTTAATGGCTTCATTATTTATGGCTGCTGGTTATACAGGTAGTATGCAAACATTAGTTACTGCTGGTGTTGTAGTTGGGATGGTTGTAATTGGTGTTATTATGACATTAACCGTTTCTTGGGTACTATCAAAAACAGCTTTAAAAGGTGTTCCAACTCACTACACACTTGAGTTACCACCGTACCGCAAGCCAAAAGTTTGGAATACAATTATACGTGCAACACTTGATAAATCAGTCTACGTTTTAAAGCGAGCTGTCGTTGTTGCTGCCCCTGCGGCTGCATTAACTTGGTTACTTGCTAATATTTTTATCGGTGACACAAGCCTACTTATGTATTTTGTAAACTTCCTAGATCCATTTGCTAAAATGTTAGGACTTGACGGTTTTATTCTAGCTGCGTTCATTCTTGGACTACCAGCGAATGAAATTGTTATCCCGATTTTATTAATGTCTTATTTATCAACTGGAGCTTTAACCGAAATAGATGATTTTAATCAAATTAAAAATCTATTCTTAGAAAATGGCTGGACTTGGTTAACAGCGTTAAACACAATGTTGTTCTCACTTCTTCATTTCCCATGTGGAACAACACTGGTTAACATATATAAAGAAACAAAAAGTGCCAAATGGACATTCTTATCGTTTGCAATCCCTACCGTTATCGCTATTGTTGTGACATTCCTCTCTACACAATTGGTACATTGGTTAGGGCTTGTATAAGCAAAGCATACATAGAAGGTATCCCCCTTCACATTTGCTTTGCACGAAAGAAACCTGAATTTATTCGGGTTTCTTTTTTTTCGCATTAGTATTCCAAGGCTGCGCTCCATACACTGTGAGCTTCTTATGAATAAAGTATATGGCTCCCGGAAGAACCGCCATTAATATCGTGCAACTAATTCCTAATCCAGTAAACAACTTCCATCACCTTACTTCACTTTCTTCGGTAAAGCTGAGCCTGAATGTTCAATTGTCGGATCAACATGAACATTAATTTCAGCATTACTAAAATAATTCTGACCTTGATCCCAATTCTTACTAATTTTCTTCCACTCTTTATAATTATGCCTCTTATATGCCTCTCCTAATTCCAATACATCTACCTTATATTTTTTTTGAACAAGCTGTATAGACTTTTCAATACGCTTCTTCATTTCCTTTGAAATCTCTTTCTTTAAAAGCTTTTCATTCATCACTTGTTTCGGTTCATTAAAATGTAACTCAGCTAATATGCCTTCTGTGGACAATTGAATATCAAACTTCGGTTTTGTAGCATTTTCAGTAGACACCTGGATCTTTCGGCGCAACTTATGAATTTCATATGTAATGAGCTGATTCTTTTTACGAACAGTAAAGAAACCTCCAATTTTTTTACCTATTACATAGTTCATTCCTAATGTTTGTTCTCCACTCAAAGTTCCAACGCACTTATTATCCTTTCCACGGATCAATGCCGCTCCTTCCATTTGTACCCCTTGTTTAGTTAATCCTAAGAGAGGTAATGCAAAACTTCGATCCGCGATCATTTTCCCTTGTACCTCACCAATTCTCGCCGCCTCAATCATTTGAGCGTTTTTCGGAGGATGTTCAGCTAACATATCAATGTACTGCGCCGGTAAGTTTTCAGGTTTGGCGCTCTGTTTTAAAATAGATTCTGCATTTTTCTTGGAAACGAACAAACGAATATTTCTTCTCATTTCATGATCACGAAAATATACATCTAACGTATTTTGCAAAACATACGGATTCGCTAGTAATTCATCCGAAAAAATAATGACTTGTATATGTGGAAAAAATAATGTTCGACTAATTTTTTTAGCAATTATTCTTATTTGCTCAAAGACGCTATCTGCTTTCGCACTTACGTTAATATAATTTTCACTATCTCCATCGTCCTGTCCACCTTGTTGTGCTAACTTACTGGGAAGCACCATCTGATACGTCCCTTTCATAATCGGATTTGATTTCTTTTTCTTCACAATATCGTAAGCTGCGCCTACTACAAATCCTCTTTCTTCTATTTCTTCTAGTTCAGAACACCCACTTATAAATCCAGCTAAAACCATAACCATTATAATTTTAAGAAGGTTTTTCATTTCTACCATTCCTTCTTTTTATTTTATATACAATAAAAACTAGCAAAGGAGCTAATACGACAAACCCCATATCTATCCACGCTAAATACGTTCCGTAACTTGATAACGTATCTAAATTACCAGGGAGCATATTCAGCATAAAAATCAGAGGCGCGCTTCCGAAAATAAAAATATGTTTCTTCACTTTCGGAAACATGGCACAAAATAATAAAGATGCGACGTCATAATACATTGCTGTAGTGTTATAAATAGTAATAATCCAAGTCGTAAAAAAAATTGCATCAAACCTTTCTAAAAAACCTCCACCAATTTCAATTTCTTTCCCTAATTCAATTGTTGGATATGTCAATCCACGAGTTGTCATATACGTAAAAACACTAATACAAGTTACATAAATTAAAATGTATGAGAGCACATTTACTATCACGGCTTTTGCAACTGCCATTGGTGCCTTTTTCGCTGTCTTATCATTCAACAACACAGCATAAAACAGAGCTACCTCAAATCCAATAAATGTGAATATAGAATTTTTAACCCCAACAGCGTACTGACTTACTTCCGTTTGAAAAGCTGGAAATAAATTGCTTATTTCCATTAAATTTATATTCAATAAAGAAAGAAGCACTATAGCAATTAAAACAATAGGTAAAAATAGAACATTTAACCTTAATAAGGCCGCTCTTGATCCTGCTATTCCGTAAATAACAACTAGTAAGAAGAAGAAAGACAGTAGTTGTATCGGTGTCTCACTAAATAAATACGTTTGAGAAATAATTGAAATCATTCTCGATTCATATGCTGTCAAAGCAGCAAACGTTAATACTAAAATGCTACTAATTGTGTATGCAACAGGCTTTGTCAAATGCGCACTTGTATATTGAACAAAGTTTTGTTTCGGGAATAAAATAGCTACCCTCGTTACAAACCAACCTAAAACTGCACATACTAATCCACCCAAAAGTAAAATAATCCAACCGTCCGAAAATAAAGTTTGATTAGCAATATCTCGTGGCATAGACAATGCTCCTATACCAATAATGGTCGATGATACCGCAAACCCAATTTCCCGAGATCCAATCTCTTCATCGCCATACTCAAATGGTTTCAATTATTTTCGCTCCTTTGGACGTATTGTAGAATCTTTCGTTTGTAAATATTCTGGTCTATCTTTCAACATCGATTTTGGCATACGAATAAACTCTTCTTTCCAATCTTTATAAAATGCAGGTGCAATTGGAGTCGTATACGGTACACCAACACTTGTTAAATTTGTAATATGAATAGCAAGTGCAATAAGAGCTAGAATGATTCCATACAACCCAAAAGCTGTCGCTGCTAATACAAAGACGAAAAGTAAAATACGAAACGTAATCGTAATGCTATATACAGGGAGAGAGAAGGTAGCAATAGCTGTAACCGCAATAATGATAACTAAAAATGGATTTACAATTCCTGCATTCACCGCCGCTTCTCCAATTACAAGACCACCTACAATCCCAATTGTTTGTCCCATCGGTTTCGGCAACCTAATTCCTGCTTCTCGTATTAACTCCATCGTTAATGCCATCATTAACGTTTCTATATAGGCGGGAAACGGAACACCTTCCCTTGCCCCAGCAATTGAATAAGCCAATTTAGAAGGAATAAGTCCTTGGTGATATGAGACGAGCGCTACATACATCGCCGGCATTAAAATTGCAACTATACCAGAACCCATCCGCAAAATTCTTAATAAAGTCCCTATTACCCAACGCTCATAGTGATCTTCCACAGATTGAAAAATATCAACAAATACTAGCGGAGCTATAAGGGCAAAAGGTGATCCATCCACCAAAATAGCTGCCTTTCCTTTCGCTAATGAGGCCACAATATTATCAGGCCTTTCCGTATTCAAAAACTGCGGAAACGGTGACAAATTATTATCTTGAATTAATTGCTCAATCGTACCAGTCTCAAAAACGACATCTGTCTCTATTGATTGAAGACGCCGATCTAGCTCTTTTACAATGTAAGGATTAATAATGTCTTCTATATATACTAACGTCACTTCTTTTTGGGATCTCTTTCCCATAATATAAGATTGAAATCTCAGCTTTGGGTCACGTAAACTACGGCGAATTAACATTTTATTTACGTTAATATCTTCATTTAATCCGACCCTCGGTCCACGTATTAAATCTTCTGTTACTGGCGGTTCTAAACTTCTTTTTTCCCAAGCTCTACTATTAATCACGATAGCGGTTTGAATGTTATCAATTAATATAACCGTATCTCCCGCTAAAATCGCATTTATAATATCCGGAAACGTTGTCTTCTTACCAACTTCCGCAATAGAAATAAAACGATCTAATAACGTCTGAACGACAACTGCTTCTTTTTGTATTTCTTCATATTGGAGTGTACGAACTACATATTTATAAACATTATCCTTATCTGTTAACCCACATAAAAAAATAACAGCACAGCGTGTAAAACTACCAGCAAGGGCAACTTCCCTAATTGTTAAATCATTAGGCGAACCTAACTCATCCCTAATTTCTTTCATAACTTCAAATAAGTTACCTTTTAGCTCTAACAAGTCCCCACCTAACTTCCTTTTCAACAAGTTTTTAGTTAGATTCCGCTAATAGAAGAAAATATATACAAAAAAAGAGCTATCTCTTTTCAAAGATAGCTCTAGTTCACGGATTACTTTTCTACTATTATATTGTCTGCTTTTATAGACACGTTTTTCGTGAATCCACTAACGATAAACATCACAAGCATATTCATTAACAATGCGACTATTCCTACATTTAAATCTTTTATATATTGAGGGAACCCCGGAAACATCGTAGCTAAAGTTGAACCAGATAAAGTAATATATGCGACCACTAACAACCCAATTCCCATTCCTGCAATTGCCCCTTGTTTCGTAACAACTTGACTCGGAAACAAACTACATACAAGGGCAGGGAAAAGTTGCGTCACTATACTATACCCCATTAAAAGAAGTGCCCCTATTGTTTCTCCACCTTTAAATGTAAACAACACTGCAACAAGCGTTACTACAGGTACAAATAATTTTGCAGCTTTAGCAACTTGTCTATCTGAAGCAGATGGGACCATTGTTCGGTAAATGTTTTTTGCTAACAAAGTAGATGCCGCCATAACAAGCATGGAACCCGGAACTAATGCGGTTAAAACGCCAGCACTACCAATAATCCCAATAAACCACGGATCAAAAGTTTGAAGGGCGAGACGGAATAACGAAAGGTCTACATCCCCTCCCTTTAATCCTGGAACTTGCAAGATAGCAGCAAAACCCGCAAAGAATACGAAAAGTAAAACTAAAGAATAAAGTGGCATAATGGCCGCATTTTTACGAAATACTTTTTCATTTTTTGCAGAGAAAGCAGAAGCGAATGTATGGGGCCACATATAGAAACCGAGAGCCGTTAATACAATAGTAGAAATAAACCAAGAAATACTCATTCCTTCATCAGGTAAAGATAAAAATCCTGGTTTTGCTGCTTCTACAGCTTCGAACATCGGCTGAAATCCTCCATAATAATGGTACGGTAAATATATACCTAAAAACATAACGATAAACAGGATCATAATATCCTTTAAAGCCGCTGTCCAAGCAGAGCCGTGTATACCTGAAACCATTACATATATCGTTATGACAATTGCACCAATCCATACGGCAATAACTGGCGATACCCTTCCGTAAGACGCTTCCGAAACGATAATGCCTAATCCTTTTAACTGTAAAACAAGATATGGGATAATCGAAATAACCCCAATGATAGAAACGATAATACCAAGTGTATGACTCTTATATTTCTTCACAAAAAAATCTGGCTGCGAAACAAGATTATGCTCTTTCGCATACTTCCAAACTGGCGGCAATAAAAAGTAAGATAAAATATAAGCTAATGCACCATAACCTAAAATATAAAAAGTAGGTGCTCCCTTACTATACGCCCATCCACTTCCGCCTAAAAATGTGAATGTCGTATAAATTTCACCTGCCATAAGAAGAAAAACAAAAATAGTGCCAAATCCTCTTCCTCCAACTGACCATTGCTCTAAATTCATATCTTTTCCATGTTGTGCCCGAATTCCTAAAAATAGTGCGAGAAACAAAAATAAAATAATGATAAGTAATGCGGTCATTTTACATCCCCCTTATTCGCAGGATCAAATACGTACACAAGACCCATACAAAGAGACGTAATGAGCACCGATAATAATACCCAAAATAATAAAAATGGCATCCCTAGTACGTAAGGAGTAACTGAATTAGCAAATACAGGTCCAATAACTAAACAAAAAACTGGAATAAGCGCTAATACGTGTATTTTCTTCATCTCATTCTCCTTTACTTATAAAATTCATAATGGATGATACAAAGATTTCCACGCCAATTGGTAATGCATCTTCATCAATCGTAAAACGAGGGTGGTGGTGAGGATATATAATTCCTTTCTCTTTATTTCCTGCTCCGATAAAAAAGAATGTCCCTGGAACCTTTTGTAAAAACGCTGAAAAATCTTCCCCAGCCATCGTCGGCTGTAAACGAGTAACTCCTTCCCGACCATAAAGTTGTAATGCTGTTTGCTCAATAACCTCTGTAACTTCATAATCATTTACTACCGGTCGATATCCATATTCATAAGAAAACGTATATTTCGCCCCGTAAGCCTCCGTCACATGCTTCACAATCCGTTCAATCCTTTTCTCTGTTTCTTCTCGCAACTCATGTTTTAAACTCCGCACTGTCCCTTCAATCTTTGCTTGTTCTGGAATCACATTATGGGTTGTCCCAGCATGAAATTGCGTAACAGATACTACAAGAGAGTCTAACGGATTCGTGAGGCGAGATACAATTTGTTGAAGTTGCGAAACGACTTGTGTACCGATTGTAATACTATCAACAGTTTCATGAGGGATCCCAGCATGTCCACCTTTTCCTTCTATTGTAATTTTAAACACATCTGGGGCAGCCATTGCAGGACCATAAATTACACCTATTTTACCAACCTGTAACGATGCCCAAAGGTGAGCACCAATAATATAATCCACACCTTCCATTACACCCGCTGCAACCATTTCCTCTGCACCGCCAGGAAAGTTTTCTTCTGCATGTTGGAAGAGAAAACGAATCTCTCCTTCAACTTTCTCTCTTGCCTCTACTAACTTATGTACAACTCCAAGTAATATCGCTATATGCCCATCATGGCCACATGCATGCATCACACCTGGTTCTGTAGAAATAAAGTCAAACTCATTCTCTTCATGAATAGGAAGAGCATCCATGTCAGCTCGAACCGCGATGGTTTTACCAGGTTTCTTACCAATTAACCTTGCCATTACACTATATTTAGTAGGTCGTGACACTTCTAAATATGTGATTTTCCGCAGTATATCGAATACAAACTGTGACGTTTTTTCTTCTTGAAAAGATAACTCTGGATACTTATGAAAATGCCTTCTCCACTCAATCAATTGATTTTTCGATACGACGAGTTCCTTCGCTACATCCATTTCTCTTCGCCCCTTCTTCACCAAGTTAAATGTTATTATAACGTGAATTGTTAACTTTTAAAAGAATCTTCTGAATTTTCCGTTATAATAACTTAAAAATAAAAAGCCATCAAAAAGATGACTTTTTCAGTACTATAAAATAGTAATTGCTTGTTTCCCCATTTGCTCCCAAGCTTTCTCAAATTCTACTCGAGGAACAGCCAAACGCGGATTATTTTTCAAAGGATCATTTACATACACAAAGTTTTGATCATATCCAATTACAACTACACTATGCTCAAAATATGTAATTTTCACTTCGCCAGAGCTTGTATTCCATGTTTCAAAACTACTCTCAGCTAGTGGTTTAAACGTTGTATTAATAATGACCCATACTGGCGAACCAGCACTAACTACTTTATACATATCTTGCACGTCTCTGCCTGTTAAATTAACTACTTTTTCAGGAACATATTTTTCTGCTAACTTAAAAATAGGTTGATTATATACACCATATCCTGGCTCTGCCTTCGTGTAAATATTTCCAACAAACCCCTCATAAGGATTTCCACGTAAACCATTTTGTTCAAATGGAACACGATGAATTTCGCTAGCAAGTTGCATCTTATCTACTTGTATACCATTGTATTGCAGCAACATAGCCAAACTTGTAACCTCACATCCACGAGGTAATTCTGGTAATTGCTTTATAAACGGAACATTTTCAATCATAGTCGCTTCTTTCATTTCAGATAGATACTCTAAACGGAACACTTGCGCCTTTTGTATTATTTTATCTTTCGCTATAAAAAACGCGGCGGCAAATATAATTCCAAAAACAAAAAGATATTTTAACTTTTTCATTTTAAACAAAACTCCATTAATGATTATTTTACAGACATACCTCTTATCATTGTACCTTTCTTCTTACTAGTTTGCTAGAAAGATTCTGTGAATTATTGTTCACATTTGTCGGTTTAGCTTTCATTCCAGATCAGAGGATTGCTCCTTATTGCGGTATTCCATTTATGATTATTTATTACATGTTATAACAAGTTAAATATAAAAAATTTGTCACATTTGAACAACAAATAAGTCTAAAAAAAGAGGTAAACTAAATATACAAAATATTCAGCTATCTTTCTTATGATAAGATAGTTTTTTTCTATTTCTTGGATATCTTGGTATAACTTTATTTATCTTAAAATTTTCACAATCACGTTTTTCTCTGGAAAATAGTTTACAATGTAATCAAGTTACAAATGATATTCACCTTAAAAAGTGTGCATTTGTGTCTATTTTTTAACAATATCACAAAAACTATTGCCATCTATAAATTAATAGGTTTATATTGTTTTATTGGCATAGTTTCAATCCAAGGAGAAAGGAGATTTTCAATCGTGCAACTAAAGAAAACGTTTTGGAAGCTGGCTTCGCTTCTTCCGTTATCATTACTTCTGTTCCTCGGTGGCTGTGATAAGAAACTCGCAGTATTAAATCCGCAAGGACCTGTTGCAAAAGCACAGTATGATTTAATTGTTTGGTCATTCTTGCTTATGTCATTAATTATCGCAATTGTATTCATCTTGTTTACAGTCATCTTGATTCGTTATCGTGAAAAACCAGAGAATATGGACTATGAGCCACCTGAACAACACGGTAACACATTATTAGAAATCATTTGGACGCTTGTTCCTGTTATTATCGTTATCGCATTATCGATTCCAACAGTAAAAGCAACTTATGCTTCGGAAGAGGTTCCGAAAGAGTCCAAACATATTAAACCAGTGGAGATTTATGTTACATCTGCAAACTGGAAATGGTTATTCAGTTACCCAGAGGAAAAAATTGAAACCGTTAACTATTTAAACATCCCAGCTGGTGTACCAATTCAATTCAAACTGACTTCTGTCGGCCCAATGAATGCTTTCTGGGTACCAGAACTTGGTGGTATGAAGTACACTATGGATGGCATGATTATGGACCTTTATTTACAAGCTGATAAGCCAGGTTCTTACCTAGGCCGTAGCGCGAACTTCTCTGGTGAAGGATTCACTCACATGGAGTTCGAAGTTGAAGCAAAAACTAAAGAGAAATATGACAAGTGGGTTAAAGAAGTACAACAAACTGCTCCTAAACTAACAGAAGATAAGTACAACGAAATTGTTAAACCTGGTGTAGTTGGTCGTATGACATTCTCTAGTCATCACTTAAGTTATGTAGATCCAAAATCACTTGAATATTGTGATTACAACTACTACAAAAACAAAAAATAATAGCTATAATTCCAACAGATTGGAGTGAACACAGTGAAGCTTGATGAATTCTTTGTCACAGGTGACCCGATTATTTACGGTGCAGACGCTTCTATCGTTCTTGTGACATTAGCAATCATTTTCGTACTAACAAAGTATAAAAAATGGAAATGGCTTTGGGACGAATGGTTAACAACTGTTGACCATAAAAAGATTGGGGCCATGTATATTATCTCTGCGGTTATTATGTTATTCCGTGGTGGTATGGACGGTTTAATGATCCGTGCACAGTTAACATTCCCAGAAACAACTTATTTAAACGCTGAACACTATAACGGAATCTTCACAACACACGGTACAGTTATGATTCTTTTCATGGCGATGCCATTCGTTATGGGATTAATGAACCTTGTAGTACCATTACAAATTGGGGCTCGTGACGTTGCATATCCGTTCTTAAATGCTTTAAGTTTCTGGTTATTCTTTGTCGGAGCAATGTTATTCAACATCGCTTTCGTAATCGGTGGTTCTCCAGACGCTGGGTGGACTTCTTACTTCCCAATGGCAGGTACAGAGTTTACTTCTGGTGTAGGAAATAACTACTACGCAATTGCATTACAGATTTCAGGTCTCGGTACGTTAATGACAGGTATTAACTTCCTAGTTACTATCTTAAAAATGCGTACACCTGGTATGACTTTAATGAGAATGCCAATGTTTACTTGGTCAATCTTAATTACAACAATTATCATTATTTTCGCTTTCCCAGTATTAACAGTTGCTCTTGCATTAATGACATTTGACCGTCTATTCGATGCTCACTTCTTTACGATGGCGAGCGGCGGTATGCCGATGTTATGGGCCAACCTATTCTGGGTATGGGGTCACCCTGAAGTATATATCGTTATTTTACCGGCATTCGGTATTTTCTCTGAAATCATTAGTACATTCTCACGTAAACGTCTATTCGGTTACAGTGCGATGGTATACTCAATGGTTGCAATTTCTTTACTAAGTTTCGTCGTATGGCTTCACCACTTCTTCACGATGGGTGCAGGTCCAGCGGTTAACTCATTCTTCTCGATTTCGACAATGGCGATTTCGATTCCAACCGGTGTTAAGATCTTTAACTGGTTGTTTACACTGTATAAAGGACGTATTCGTTTTACAGTTCCAATGCTTTGGTCATTGGCATTTATTCCAAACTTCGTAGTCGGTGGGGTTACAGGGGTTATGCTTGGTATGGCAGCAGCTGATTATCAGTACCATAACAGCTACTTCCTAATCGCTCACTTCCACTACGTATTAATCGCAGGTACAGTATTTGCTATGCTTGCTGGATTCACATTCTGGTATCCAAAAATGACTGGTCATATGTTAAATGAACGCCTAGGTAAATGGACATTCTGGATCTTTATGAGCGGATTCAACATCTGTTTCTTCCCAATGTACTTCTTAGGTTTAGACGGTATGACTCGTCGTATGTACACTTACTCTGAAAGTCTTGGATGGGGATGGCTAAACCAAATCGCATCTGTTGGTGCGGTAATGATGGGTATTGGTTTCCTACTTCTTTGTTACAACGTAATTTGGAGTGCTCGTCACGGTGAACGTGACACAACTGGAGATCCATGGGATGGCCGTACACTTGAATGGGCAACTCAATCTCCTGTACAACATTACAACTTCGCGCAACTTCCTGAAATCAAAGAAGCTGATGCTTTCTGGTACATGAAAAAACGCGGAGAAACAGTTACACCAGCAGCAGAAGATATTAAACCAATTCACATGCCAAGTAACTCTGGTGTGCCTATTATTGCGTCTTTATTCTTCGGTCTTGCAGGTTTCGCATTAGTATTTAGCTGGTTCTGGCTTGCAGCAATCGGCGGCGTTGGTATTTTAGCTTGCTTAATCTATCGTTCATTCGATTACGATGACGGTTACTATATCAGTGTTGATGAAATTAAAAAATCAGAACATGTAGCATGAGAGGTGAAATGATATGGCGGCTTTAGATAAAAGCTTACCTTTGGAATATCAATCCGAGCAAAGCAGATTGAATATCCTAGGATTCTGGATTTTTCTTGGGGCTGAAATTATGCTGTTCGCAACACTTTTCGCCTCTTATCTAGTACTTGCTGGTCGTACGGCAGATGGCCCAACACCAGCACAACTGTTTGAACTTAAAACGCTTTTAATTCAAACATTACTACTTTTAACAAGTAGTTTCACATGTGGTATTGTAATTCACGAAATGCGTAAGCACAATCAAAAAGCAATGCTTGGATGGTTCATCCTTACATTACTTTTAGGTGCAGGTTTCCTATTCTTTGAAATCGAAGAGTTCATTTTGTACATCGGTGAAGGCGCAACAATTCAAACAAGTGCTTTCCTATCTGCATTCTTCGTTCTTCTTGGAACGCACGGAGCCCACGTAACAGGCGGTATCATTTGGGCAATTTGTGTTATTATCCAAATTTTAAAACGAGGTTTAACACCAGTTACAGCTCGTAAAGTATTCATTATCAGCTTATACTGGCATTTCCTTGATCTTGTTTGGGTCTTTATTTACACACTAGTTTACTTGAACGGGATGGTGGCGTAAATGGGTCAAAATAACAACCAAGCAAACGGGCACGCACATAGCGGATTCCCTTGGTCACACGTTTTCGGATTTATTTTATCGCTTGCACTAACGTTTCTAGCGTTATATGTGGCACTTTATACAAACCTGCCACTTTCAACGATCTTAACAACTATTATCGTAATGGCTGTTGCGCAAGCGTTGTTACAATTAATTATGTTCATGCATTTAAAAGAAGGAGAAGGAAGAGTTCAAATTCTTACTATGATATACAGTTTCTTCGTTGCAACAGCAACAGTTGGTTTAACTGTATGGATCTTCTTCTCAATGTAATGTACATGAAAAGACTGCTGAGGTTTCTCAGCAGTCTTTTTTTATTCCCTCCCCTATTACATCCACTTTACGGAATTAACAACAGAATCATGAAAAATATACTTATTATGACAAATGTTAAGAAAACTCTTTCTTTATGAAATCGAATCCATATGCGTTGCTTTTCTACCTATTATATGGCTAAATAAGTACTATATTTATTTGAAGGGAGAGAACGCAATGGAACATCACACTTCTGTTCTATCACTTATGGTTGTCGTTGCAATCGCGTTTTTCGTTCCCCTTTTGTTACAACGCTTTAAATTAAAAGCACTTCCTGTCGTTGTTGCAGAAATCATTGCAGGAATCTTTGTAGGTAAAAGTGGGTTTAATATTATTGAGCCAGATATGTGGCTTCAAGTCTTATCGACACTAGGATTTATCTTCCTTATGTTTTTAAGCGGTTTAGAAATTGATTTTTCTATCTTTAAACAAAAAGGGAAAAAGAATACGACAAACGAACCAAACACATTCCAAGCAGCAAGCATTATCTTCTTATTTATTTTCATCTTATCTTATGCCCTATCATTACTATTCGTATGGCTAGGATTTGTAGATAATGCAATGTTCATGACTTTAATCATTTCAACTATTTCTTTAGGTGTTGTCGTACCAACATTAAAAGAGAATAACTTAGGAAAAACGGCAATTGGACAAATCATTTTATTAGTCGCTGTTATTGCAGATTTAGTTACAATGATTTTACTCGCTGTATTCGTCGGATTAAATTCCGAAAGCGGCCAAAGCATGTGGCTTCTTCTTCTTCTATTCGGCGCTGGTATTGTTATTTACTTCGTTGCAAAACGCTTTAAAAACATTCCATACTTAGATAGCTTAAAAGCTGGTAGTGTACAAATTGATACACGAGCTGTTTTTGCACTCATCTTAATATTAGTTGGGTTATCTGAATCTGTTGGAGCTGAAAATATTTTAGGTGCCTTCTTAGCAGGGGTACTCGTATCATTATTATCACCAAATGAAGATATGGTTGAAAAGCTTGATTCCATCGGATATGGTTTCTTCATTCCTATTTTCTTCGTAATGGTTGGTGTAAATTTAGAGGTTTGGTCTATTTTTAAAGAACCTTCTAGCATGTTAATGATCCCAATTTTAATTGTAGGACTCTTTATTTCAAAGCTGTTACCATCACTCGTTTTACGCAAATGGTATCCACGGAATATCGTACTAGGAAGTGCCATCTTATTAACATCGACACTTTCTTTAGTTATTGCAGCTGCACAAATTGGTGAAAAACTAGGGATCATCAGTCCAAGTTTATCTGCTTCACTTATTTTAAGCGCAGTTATTACTTGTATTTTTGCACCTATATTATTTAAAAAGATGTTCCCGAAAGTAGAAACACCAAAACCAAAAGTTTCTATTATTGGCGCGAGCAGAATTACCCTTCCGTTATCACTTGATTTAAAACGAGAAGATTATGATGTAACACTTTATATGATGCGTCAAAATAAAATAAATGATGAGGAAGCGACATCACATGACTTCCCTATCGTAAAATTAGACGACATCACAATCGCATCATTAACTGAACAAACAGCATTTAACGCAGACCGTGTTGTTGTTGCAACAAGTGATGATGAGCAAAACTTATTATTAGCAGAACACGCAAAAGAACTAGGTGTTGAACATGTTATTGCAAGTGTAGAAGATCCTCTTCTACAAGAAAAAGCAACGCAAGAACATATCGCTGTGTTCTCAACAATTAACTCTACACGTATTCTATTACGTGCACTTATTGATAAACCAAGTCTCGTTCGCTTAATTACAACAGCAAACGAAACAGTCCGTGAAGTTGAACTACGAAGCAATAAATATAACGGCGTGGCACTTCGCCGCCTCCCGTTTTTAGGCGATGTACTAGTCATTCAAATTTATCGCGGGAATAAAGCATTAATTCCGCATGGTGATACGAGACTACAGCACGGTGATACATTACTTGTAACAGGTTCAAAAGAACATATCGATACACTAAAAAACATATTAGAATAGAAAATGCCCCTCACATAATTGAGGGGCATTTTTTTCATTTCATATGGTAAAATGTTACTATCACATATTATGGGGATGGATCACATTATGTCTATTGTAACTTTAGCTCTTTTATTATTAGCGGAAATACTCATTGCCATTATTCTCATCGGTGTTAGCATTGAAATTTGCAGTTACGGATGGAAAAAATCGAATGGAATAAAATACTCTTGCCTCTTACTTTCACTCCTTCTCGGAACTGCTAGCATACTCGGACTTTTCGCCGCACCTGCCTATTTCTTTATACAATTAACAGAAAACGCCTTATAAGAAAGGATGTTAATATGATTACCGTGAAAAATATTGAGGGATCTGAAACTTACGTATTACGTCAAAAAATTTTACGCCCGAATCAAACATTAGCAGATTGTAAATACTCTTCCGATTATGAAACAGACACCTTTCACTTAGGCGCATTTATAAACGATGAACTGATTAGTATCGCTTCCTTCTCAAAAGAACTATACCCTGACTTACTAGCAGGTGTTCATTATCGTCTACGAGGAATGGCCACATTACCTGAATTTCGAAACAAACGTGCTGGAAGCTCCTTAATTCAGAAGGCGGAACAAATCTTGCAAGAACGCCAAGCAAATATATTATGGTGTAATGGCCGAATTACTGTAGCTGACTATTACAAGCACTTAGGCTTCCAGGAATATGGTAAAATCTTTGAAATTGAACCGATTGGCCTTCATAAAGTACTATATAAAAAAATATAAGAAAAGCTTTCCGCAATATCGGAAAGCTTTTCTTATACTTCAATCTTCACTTTTTATTCTTTTCATATATATGTATATAAACAAACCAGGAACTAAAAAACAAGCAAACATAATAAGTCCTGTTATACTAATTTCTTTTATCGAAATATCTGGTGTTACAACGATACAAATAGCTAAAATCCCAATAACAATACCTACAGGAATTAATAATAGTTTCATGAAATAACTGTGTGATACTCCCCCTGTATGCTCATACACTTCCACCGAATTTTTTAAGTTTAAAAAGTTAATAACTATTATCCCGCACATAAATACCATTAATAAATCTGAAACACTTTCATATCCTGCATCTTGCAAAACGTAGCGATAAAAAACAATACCTAGTATGACGATATTTTGTAAGATGAAAACAAGTCTAATATGTTTTAGCCCCTCAATCATTAAACGTTCATCTTTCACAATCCTCATCCCCTCACTCCTCTTCCTCCCAAAATAAATCATTCAATGTTTTATCTACCGCATAACAAATTTTTAAACATAAATCTAAAGACGGATTGTATTTCCCCTTCTCAATTAAACTAATCGTTTGCCTTGTAACGCCTACTTTTTCTGCTAATTGTTGCTGTGTTAAATCTAACTGAACACGCGCGACTTTTATTTTACTTACAGCCATTCATGTTCCTCCTCTGCCCTTATTGTAACATATATATTCCATTAAGTAATTTATATTTTGCTTAATTGACTATAATTTCACTTTATCACGCTATTTATAAGCAGGAACACCCCTACTTCAATATTCGGCTAGAGCAAAATAGTTAGGCGGGAAATTAACTGCCCCACTGATTATAGTTTCACTTTATTATACACAAAAAAGGAGCCTCTCATAAGAAGCTCCCTCTCCTATATCTATATTATAAGAATAAATGACATCCAAATAAAATTGTAAATAAGTATAGTAACGGATGTACTTCCATCCCTTTTCCTTTCACAATTTTTAAGACTGGATACACTAAAAATCCAATTGCAATTCCATTTGCAATACTAGACGTTAACGGAATACCAACGAAGATTAAAAATGCTGGTAATGCATCATCAAATTCATTCCAATTAATATCACGAAGACTTTGCGCCATTAAACTACCTACAATAATTAATGAAGGAGCTGTAATAGCGGCTACGCTTGATAAAGAAGCAATAACAGGGCTGAAGAATGCCGTTATAACCGTTAGGCCAACTACTACAATACCTGTTAATCCTGTTTTACCACCTGCAGCAATACCAGCTGACGATTCAATCGTCGCTGCTGTTGGGCTTGTCCCAAAGATAGAGCCTGTAGTCCCGCCAATTGCATCCGCAATAAACGCTTTACCAAAACGCTTCTCTGTATTATCTGTAATTAAACCTGCTTGTTTAATTAAGCCGAGTAATGCACCTGTTGTATCAAATAACAGTACAAGTAAAAATGAAAATACAACGCCATATAATCCATATTCAATGACATCTGAAAAGGCGTTGATTGGATTTGAAACGATAATCCCCTCTGGTAAATGAGGCATCGCAACAATTTTATCTGTAAACTTCAGTTGCCCTGTAAAGAAGGCGATAATTCCTGTCACAATCATACTAATAAATAATGCACCGCTCACACGCAATGCCATTAATACCGCCGCTAAAATCAAACCAATTAAAGTTAAAATAACGGCTGGAGAATGGAAGTCACCAATCGTAACTAAGTTAGATGGATGATCAACGATAATTCCAGATAGACGTAATCCAATAAAAGCAATAAATAACCCAATCCCACCTGCAATCGCATGTTTTAAACTGTCAGGAATTGCGACAATTAGCTTTTGCCTAAATGAAGTGAATGATAATAAAAGAAAAATGATACCTGTTACAAATACTGCTGAAAACGCAATGACATATGTAATCCCCTCTGCCTGTTGAACAACAGAATAAGCAAAATACGCATTCATTCCCATAGCTGGAGCAATAACAATTGGATAGTTAGCTAAAAACGCCATACATAGCGTCCCTACAACCGTCGCAATAATAGTTGCCGTAAAAGCTTGATCAAATGGTACACCTGCATCAGATAATATTTTCGGATTGATGACAAGAATATACGCAAATGTAAAAAAAGTTGTGATGCCAGCTAAAAGCTCTTGCTTCACAGAAGTGTTATATTTTTGTAATTGAAACATGGTTATGTACCCTTCCTACATCTGAATTATTATCACACATTCTTTTCTTACTAGTATGTAAGAAAATATAATACTTAATCTTAACAATCAATAAAAAGAAGAGTCAATATATTCAATAATAGTTCGAATTTTAAGTTTAAGTCTTACAAGCACAGATGTAGTACAGTTCATCGTGATTATTTTTGTAGCATAACAGATAGAAATGTTTTATAATTTGAAATAGTTAAACATTTAGCGAACACATTCAAATATCGTTCACTCTACAAGGGGGATTCTTCTTATGCAGCACACAAACAAATCTGGAACTTTAAACCGCGGTTTAAAAGAACGACATATTACTTTAATGTCACTCGGTTCAGCTATTGGCGTTGGACTATTTCTAGGATCCGCTTCTGCTATTAAGCTAGCTGGCCCTTCTATTCTATTAGGCTATATGATTGCTGGACTCGTTATTTTTTTCATTATGCGAGCACTCGGAGAAATGGCAATTGAACAACCTGTTGCCGGTTCTTTTAGTAAATATGCTTATGATTACCTTGGACCACTAGCTGGCTATATTACCGGTTGGAACTACTGGTTCTTATGGGTTGTTACTTGTATGGCTGAAATTACAGCAGCTGGCATTTACATGCAATACTGGTTCCCAGATATTCCGCGCTGGACTTGGGCTTTACTCGCTCTATTATTAATGAGTGCTTTCAACTTTTTATCCGTAAAAGTATTTGGAGAACTTGAATTTTGGTTTGCTCTCATCAAAATTGTCACAATTATCTGTATGATAATTGTTGGAGCTGGTATTATTTTATTCGGATTTGGAAACGGCGGTATCGCTACCGGCATTTCCAATCTTTGGTCACATGGCGGCTGGTTCCCGAATGGTTTTTCTGGGTTACTACTCTCCATGCAAATGGTGTTATTCGCTTATTTAGGCGTTGAATTAATTGGGGTTACAGCGGGTGAAGCGCAAAATCCGAAAAAAACAATCGCAAAAGCAATCGATAACGTATTTTGGAGAATATTACTGTTCTACGTTGGGGCTCTATTCGTTATGATGGCAATTTATCCATGGAACGAACTTGGTGAGAAAGGCAGTCCATTCGTATTAACATTCCAGCAAATCGGTATTGCAAAAGCAGCAGGGATTATTAACTTTGTCGTATTAACAGCAGCTCTTTCTTCTTGTAACGGTGGTTTATTTAGTACAGGCCGTATGCTGTATACATTAGCTCAGCAGAAAAAAGCTCCTGAAAGATTCGGTCGTTTAAATAAAAACGGGATTCCAAGTCAAGGAATTGTAGCAACAGCTACCGTCTTACTCGTTGGTGTTATATTAAACTATCTTGTGCCCGCAAAAGTATTTACATGGCTCACTAGTATTTCCACTTTCGGCGCGATTTGGACTTGGGGCATTATATTAGTCGCTCAAATCAAGTTCCGTAAAAATTTGCCTACGCAAAACAAACAAAAGTTATCGTATAAAATGCCTTTACACCCATTAAGTTCATATTTCTCACTCGCTTTCCTTGCACTCGTATTAGGTATAATGGCGTATTCAGAAGATACACGAATCGCATTAATCGTCGGTCCTATTTGGCTTATCGGCTTAGCTATCGTGTACTACATGAAAGGGTTTCATAAGATTGATGAAACGCCTAATTCAAAAATTAGTTAAACAAAACATCCCTTCCTTATTACTTGGAAGGGATGTTTTTAAATCTACATAAATATTTCTCAACAAAATTCACGTTATTTTTACAATTTTTTAATATTTTTTATGTTTTCCGTCTTTATTTTTACAGAAAAATAAATTACATTATTAAAGCACATATATTTATTATTAGGGGGATTCTTCTATGAAGAATAAAAAATGGATTACATTTTCTTTAGCAACAGCAATTACACTAAGTATAGGGGCTTCGTTCATACCGTCTACTTATGCAGAAAGCTCTGTAGACCCAGCTCCTGAAATTGCTGCAAAAGTTGTAAATCAAAACAATGGGAAAAAAGTATTATTCGATAATACACACGGTCAAACTGCCGGAACCGCTGACTGGGTTATTGATGGTGGCTTTTCTGATTTCGGAAATGGTATTGCTCAAAACGGCTATCATGTAAAAGAACTACGTAAATCAACACCAATTACGTATGAAGATTTAAAAGACTACAATGTATTTATCGTTCCAGAAGCTAACATTCCTTACAAGAAATCTGAACAAGATGCAATGTTACAATACGTGAAAAATGGCGGCAGTATCTTCTTCATTGCCGATCATTACAATGCAGATCGTAATAAAAATCGCTGGGACTCTTCTGAAGTATTTAATGGATATAGACGCGGCGCTTGGGATAATCCTGCAAAAGGAATGTCTACTGAGGAAGTAAACTCACAAGCTATGCAAGGAGTAGAAAGCTCTGATTGGCTATCTGACAACTTCGGTATTCGCTTCCGCTATAATGCTATTGGTGATGTTTCAGCTAAAAACATTGTGTCACCTGAACAATCATTTGGAATTACAAAAGGTGTTTCATCTGTAGCAATGCATGCTGGTTCTACTCTAGCAATTACAAATCCAAAACTAGCAAAAGGACTTGTTTATCTTCCAGAAAACCCGTCAAAGTGGAATAATGCTGTTGATAGCGGTGTTTATAACGGCGGTGGTGTTGCAGAGGGACCTTATGCTGCTATCGCTAAAATAGGACTTGGAAAAGCTGCCTTTATTGGTGACTCTTCTCCTGTTGAAGATGCATCGCCAAAATACGTTCGTGAAGATTCTGGCCAAACAAAGAAAACTTACGATGGATATAAAGAAGAAAACGATGCTATCTTACTAGAAAACATCGTAAATTGGCTATCAAATAAAGAAACATTTACAAGTTTAGATCAAGTAAATGGTTTACAACTTGACTTACCTACAACTTTACAAACATTTGAACAACCAAGCTTATCAACTGAGCCACAACCTGAACCTTGGAGTGCGCCAAATGCAGGTTATCAATGGTTTAATACAAATACTTTTAAACCTGGTTCATATGGCTATAACGGTGCAGTAACAGCAAATGACTACGTAGTTACACACCCTAGCATTCTACCAAACAATGAAGTGTTCCAAATGAAAATTCAAGTAAATAACTTATTACCAAACACGACATACAATAATTATTCTTTAGGTATATTCACTACTGGCGGTACACAAGTAGCAAAAGTTCAAAATTCAAATGGTACTTGGCCAACTACTTTTGGATATAGTAGTGCATTTTCTTTCACAACAAACAGCTTAGGTTCTGCTGAGAAGATTGTAAATGTGCAAATCAACCCAAATACGACTGGACAAGCAACACTTCGTCTACGCCAAAATACAACAGCGAAATATAGTGAGACTGTAACGATTAATAAGAAATAATGAAAAAGGCAATCCGGATATGGATTGCCTTCTTTTTACTTCTCTTCTTTTGAGAAAAACATTCTTGAAATAACGATACCTATACTACCTACTATTAAGAATAACACTGCCCTGATCATCATTGAAACTTCTGGTAAGTCTAGAAGGAATAGCTTTCCTATCGTTACGACTAACACGACTAAGCCAGCATACAATATTTCATTCATATTTTTATTCCGTCCAAACCAAACTGCAAATAATGCATATACCATCCATAATAACGATACAGATACACTTATTATACTTCCATCTGTGGACAAAACTTCACCGATTCTAGTAATTGTAATAAATACAATCACCATAAACCAATAGAGTACTATAGAATACACATACTTGCCAAAGCTTGCTAATACTTCTTTCGCTTGTCTCATGCAATAATAGAACGTTCCTATTAAAATAAGATGAGCAACAAAGCCTGCTGAAATAAATTGATCAAATAGGCTAAAAATAGTCTGTATCATTCCAATTGCGTAAACCGTCGCACTAACATACAATTTTATTTGTTGTTTTCCTTTAATAGAAGTCACCATGCCGAGGAAACCTTGTAATAATAGTACAATCGCTGCATTCACTAAACTATACTCATATAAAATCGCTAAACTAAATGCCCCCATTGCGAAACCAAATAAAAGATTTGTAAACGTAGAATGTCGATTCTTCCTATATTCAAACGCGAACATAGTAGCGTGTACGAGTGCACTAATCATTAATCCCCATGTTGTAAATTCGGGTATTTTTGAAATGGCTAATATAAAGAAAACTGCATTCGCACTAAATATTGCCAAGCGTGGTTCTACTATAAAATTTCTCTCCGTAAACATATGCCAAAATAATAGTAAGTGAATTAAACCATAAACTACTGTTAACTGTACTTGTAAATCCTCTACTAACATTGACATAACAGCAAAGAAGACAAAAAGAACAATAGCGGCAACAGCATAAGAAATCATATATAAATACTGATAACGATTTTTCAGCGCATACCATAATAAGCTAATTGTTAATATCGTCTCATATCCAAAGAAAATATACGGATTAGGAGTCGTACTATTTAATAAGAATGGCACGAAGAAAGCTCCTACCGCTACGAAAATAGTAAGATATTCCGATTGATACCTCTTCGCTACATAAATACCTAAAATGACCCATGCAATATTACATACAAATGCAACACTTGCTGGAATAAAGCCATATAAATAATGTGCCGCAAATGTCGTTAAAACTATACCCGTAATACTTCCTCCTGCTAATACTAACCCTAACGCTTGCCGCTCTCGTTTAATTTGAATATCCCCTATATAATAAAAACCGATTGATAGGACAATACCAAACACAATTCGTATTGCTGGCGTTAATAATCCAGCATCTACCCCTGCTTTAAATAACCAGATTACTCCAAGTAACATAATACCGACAAATATGCGTGGTAACCACGTTTGGCAAAACTGAATAATATTAAATGGTTCTGGTTTAAAAGCAGATATATCTACTTGTTTTACCTCCCGTTCTTGCACGGGCTCTTTTATTGTAACTACTTCTTCTTTTGGTTTTTCTTCCGTTACCGTTTCAATATATTCTTTCTTTTCCTTACTAACATGTTGCTGAGCATTTTCTACTTCTATTTCTTTTTGTTTTGCTTTCAATTCAAAGAGTGCTTCTTGAATTGTTTCAATTGCCGTTTCGAGCGCTTCTATTTTCTTATTTAAATCTTCCTTCATACGCTCCCCCCTCACCATTCATTCAAAACCTATATATTACCAATTAACTTTATCATACTATTAGTCTATTCATTTTCAATACCATTTTTCCAAAAAAGAAAGGTGCTTTCCAAAATAGGAAAACACCTCTTACTTATTTCTTCTTATTGAAAACACTACTCATGATAACGCCAATACAAGCACCTATAATAGCTGGAACAATCCATCCTACACCTTCTATATAAAACGGAATGTATTTCAATACTGATGTCCACTGATTCATCATCACATTTTTATTGAAAATATCAATTGCACTAAATACGGCTACAATCCCAACTGTCACTGCATATACGTATGCATACTTTCCAATATACTTATGGAATAACCCTAAAATAATAAGCGTTAGTGCAACTGGATAAATAAATCCAAGAATCGGTACTGATACTTTTAAAATTTGTGTTAATCCTAAATTAGCTAAAATCATACTAATACAACTTAATATAAATGCCCACACTTTATACGCCACTTTCGGAAATGCACTTGCGAAAAATTGACTACAAGATGTAACAAGTCCAATTGAAACACATAAGCAAGCGATCGTAAAAATAAGACCTAATAAAACGACTCCACCTTGTCCAAATAACGTCGTCATCACTTGTGCTAATACGTTCGCCCCATTATCAAATGGACCTAACGAACCGCTAATTGAACCAACATATCCAAGTATGACATAAATAATAGATAGTAATAGTCCTGCCCCAATTCCAGCAATACTCATATATTTCGCTAAACCTTTATCATCTTCAATACCTTTTGTACGAAGGGCATTTGCAATAACAATCCCAAAAATTAAAGCTGCTAATGCATCCATCGTTAAATACCCATCTAAAAACCCTTGGAACATAGGGGCTTGTCCATAGTTTCCAGCAGCCTCTTTTACATTACCTACTGATGTAAACATGCTCTTTATAAAGATAAGGGCAATCATACCTAATAATAACGGTGTTAAAACCTTTCCGAACAACCCCATTAATTTAGATGGTGATAAACTTAACCAGTACACGATACTAAAGAAAATAACCGTGTAACATAATAAAATTATGCTTCCTGCTTCTGGGAAGAACTGACCTGGCCCCATTTCAAAAGCTAAACTTCCTGCACGTGGTATACCAAGTCCTGGTCCAATAAATAAATACACGATACACGGAAAAATAATGGCAAATGAAGAATGAACCCTACCCGCTAACGCTTGAAAACTTCCTGCTTTTGCAATCGCAATAACTCCCAATATAGGCAGACCTGTTGCTGATATAATAAACCCTACTAATGAAATCCACACATGTTCTCCTGCTTCATACCCAAGGAAAGGTGGGAATATAAGATTCCCCGCGCCAAAGAACATCGAGAATAACATAAGACTAATAAGTAAAATTTCTTTTTTCTGTAACAATTTCATTTCTTTCTCCTTCTTTAATTTCATCTTTTATGAAATCAATTTCACATATAAAAAAGTGCAATAAACCGCATCCTTACAAAGAAAACATAGTCCATAGTCTAACATAAAAGAAACACCCATTCTATAGCTATATCTCTTTTCCAATTTCTTCTGAAAAATCAACCTTTATTGACTTATAATAGTTAATAAGGTAAAATATTAAATATACAAAATTATTAACTTTGTTTTTGTTTGTGTCAGGAGGAAAATAACATGGAATCAGCGATACAACTAGAAAGAGAACAACAAAGAAAAAAGAAACATCCTCCAGGTTTATACTTACTCTTCTTTACAGAAATGTGGGAAAGATTTAGTTACTATGGATTACGAGGATTATTAACATTATATTTAACGACAGCTTTAGTAAGCGGTGGTCTTGGGTTTAGTCCCGCATGGGCACTCTCCATTTACGGATTTTATACTGGAGCCTGTTATTTCACACCAATGATTGGTGGATACTTAACAGACCGGTTCCTAGGTAGACGAAAAGCGATCACAATTGGTGGTATAACAATGGCAATCGGTAACCTTACACTATTTGCCATGCAAAACCAATTAGGCCTATACCTCGGATTAGCGCTTATTATTATCGGTAACGGATTCTTCAAACCGAATATCTCTACACTTGTTGGAGAATTATACGAAGAGAACGATCCAAAACGTGATAGTGCATTTACCATTTTCTATATGGGTATTAACGTCGGGTCATTTTTAGCTCCACTCGTTTGCGGATTTTTATCAGAAAATTTATTTAAAACAACGGTTGATGGCGTTGTACATTACGGATTCCGTTACGGTTTCTTAGCCGCTTCAATCGGAATGATCATTGGACAAATTTTATTTACAACACTATCAAATCGCTTCCTTGGTGATATCGGTAAAAAACCAACTCGCGATTTGCAAGCAGCTGCTGGACAACCATCAGTAGGAGATACACCGTTAACAAAAAAAGAAAAACAACGTACCGCAGTTATCGTCATTTTAACATGCTTCGTTGTCTTCTTCTGGGCTGGCTTTGAACAAGCTGGTAGCTCATTAACATTATATACAAACAAATTTGTAGACCGATCTGTGTTCGGATGGGAAGTTCCAACATCTTGGTTCCAATCGGTCAATCCATTATTTATTATTTTACTTGCTCCAGTCATTTCGGCATTATGGGCAAAACTTGCAACTCGCAAGCGCGGGGATTTAAAAATCCCAACTAAAATGGGACTTGGTATGATCTTGCTCGGTATCGGTTATATCATTCTCGTTATCGCTACATTAAAAACAGGTAGTGATGAACATAACATTACAGAAAAAGCAAACTTACTATTTATCGTCTTTACGTATCTTTTCCATACGTTAGGTGAGCTATTCTTATCACCTGTTGGACTATCAATGGTTAGTGCACTTGCCCCAGTAAAACTTGCTTCTTTATTAATGGGAGTATGGCTAGCGAGCTCAGGTATCGCTAACATTTTAGGCGGACAACTTGCAAGCTTTACAACTTCACTTGGATATGCTGAAGTATTCACCGTAATCGGAGCTGTAGCAATTGTATTAGGTTGTGTTTTATTATTAATTTCTAAAAAATTAGTGAAATGGATGGATTAAAAAAAAGATGAGGGATCTCCCTCATCTTTTTTATGCATTCTTACCTTTTTCTATCGCTTGTTCGTACAGCTCTTTATGTTCTTTATATTCACTTGGCACAAAATTCTTATAGAAGAATGCAAGCCAACTGTCACCTTTTTTATATCCTTCTTCTCTAATTTCTGCTGCTTTTTTATTTGACTTAAATCCTTCAATAAACCATTTCTTTAACGATTCATTTTTTTCATACTTAGCAGGAACTTTCAAATCATAGTTTTCAAATGCATACTTATAGCCAGCCTTTTCTACTGCTTTTTTTGTAGACTTATAACCCTTTTCATAAGCTGTTTCATACGCCTTCACGTACACACCTTTCTCTCTATTTCCAGGATTCTTTCCAGCTAGTTCCTTACCTGCCTTTTCCCCTAGTTCAGCTTGCTCTTTTTCAATTTTTTCTGTTCTTTCTTTATTCCCTACTTGGAAACCTTCTGCAAATTTCGGCTTAAACTCCGGAGCAATTTGACTTTCTTCCATCGTCTCTTGTGCTAAACCTTGCTCTTTTCCTTTTTCAAAATGCGTTTTCTTCTGCTCTTCTAAAGACCAAGATGCAGCATAAGCAATTTTGAATGCTTCTTTATATGTATCTGATTTTCCAGCTAAATGTGATTCCACATCATTTTTCCCTGCTTTAAAATCAGTCTCTCCACTCTTTTGTCCCTCAAGCTGCCCTTTTTCCATATCAGCTTGACGCTGTGCTTCCTCTCGCTTACGTGCCTCTTCTGCTTTTCTTTGCTCTTCAGCTACACGTTGTCTCTCTTCCTCTGCCTTTCTTTGTTCCTCCGCTACACGTTGTCTCTCTTCTTCAGCTTTACGCTGCGCCTCTGCGGCACGTTGTTTTTCAGCCTCAGCATTGCGCTGCGCTTCTGCTTGTCTTTCAGCTTCTACAGCACCATTATTATTAGTGCTAGTAGCTGGACTTGTTGCACCGCTACTAGAAGCTGGTTTATTGTGATAATGATACTCCCCGTACTGTAATCCCCATTTCTCACAATTTGTACGACACGTATGCCCCCCATTAGCATCTGTACGTCCCGGATGCGCATAAGCTGAAATCGGAGCTACCAATAACGCTACGCCTGTTGTTAAAAGAAGTTTCTTCACCTGTTGTTTCACTCTTGTTCCTCCCAAAATCTTGAATTCTAACTTTATTATACACGAATAGATAAATACTTAAATGCCCACCAAAATATTCTATTATTTCTCAACATTAGTAAAAAAGAAGGTCAACTCTTTAAAGAGTTGACCTTCTTTTTACTTCTTCGCCTTCGTTCCTACTAAATCACCAGCAACAACGTAACGCTTAGAATTATCTTTCACAGATACACATGTAATAAGCGTTATTTCATCTTTCCCATGATCCTCAACAACTTCCCACTTATCAGGAGTTACTTCAGATACACCAGTAACCGCATATTCATATTCGTTTTCATTATCATACAAATAAATTTTGTCGCCTTTTTTTAAAGAGGCTACATCACTAAATAAAACACCTTTTTTAGACATGTTATGTCCTGCTAATGCATAGTTCCCTTTTCCCATTACTTGATTTTCTTTTACTGTTGTTGCACCAGATAATAGGTTTTTCTCAGTAGAAGATTTTAAAACAGGAAGTTCTAATGAAACACTCGGGATCGAAATACGACCAATTACTTGCTTCTTATCTAATGATGCATTCGCTACTTCTGCCAAGTCTGGTTGATCAATTTTCGAAGCATCTACAAATTCTGTCTCATGTTTTTCATAATCCATTTTTTGAACAGCCTGTACATTTTCAGTCTGTTTCTTTTCAGCCTGATATCCATCATAAAATGGCTTTCCAATTAACACACCACCTACAACAAATAGAAGGATTGCTACTATACTATAAATTCTTTGCTTATTCATATACAATTCCTTTCCCTTACAAAATCTTACTCTATATAAAATGATAAGATAATATTGCTATATGTACAAGTATAAGCTAAAAAGAAACCTTCTTGCCGATACAAGAAGGTTTCTTTTTAAGCGATTTTATTTCGATATAAGGATACGTGGAAAATCGTCATTTGAATAAAGAAAATACTAAATGCAATATATACCGGATATGCAGGAACATATAGATTAACAATTGGTGAAAGAGTTAAAAAACCAACCGCGCAAGGCAACACGTACCATAATGACATAAATGTAGTACGACAAGCCTTTTCTGTAATTGCCTTTTCCCGCTCATCTTCTTGAGGAAATAATAGTGGAAACATCCAATACGAGAGCTTTTTATATTTTTTCTTTTGAATTTTATAAAGAACAGTCGATACAATACCAAATATTAAAAGCAATACTAGTGGCATTACACTCACCGAAACTTCAAAGGGTACTCTCTCCGTTTGAATAAAATTAGCAACTTCGATAGTAAAATAATACAACTCAATAAACGCCCAACCTGCTAATACCATTAAGAGTACATTTAACATATAGGAAAATAAAAGTCTATTCATCCTTTTTCCCCTCCTTATTTAAAACAAACACATCTTCCATCTTTAACTGGAATACATCGCAAATTGTAAGTGCTAATAACAAGGAAGGAACATAATCCCCTTTTTCAATTGCAGCGATTGTTTGTCTCGTCACTCCAACCTTTTCTGCTAATACACTTTGCGAAAAATTAAAGCGAGCTCTTAGTTCCTTCACTTTGTTTAAAATGGTCAAATTTACCACCTCTCAATTATATTGTATGCTACCCTTAACAAAATGTAAACTCAACTTAACATTATTTTTGTAAAAAAAATCCAACTTTACGTATTGTAAAGTTGGATTACGTATTAGTTTAAAATTGTAACTTTAACTGTTCTTCTGCCCCAAGCACTTGATGAACCTTTATCTGGCATTAAAACATCAATTCTGTGACCTTTAATAGCTCCACCAGTGTCCCCAGCAATAGCTTCACCATATCCTTCAACATATACGCGTGATCCCAGTCTAATAACCTTAGGATCTACTGCAATTAATTTCATACCTGGATTCCCAGTTAAATCATGTCCCATTGCTGATTTAACATGCTCTCCTGCTTTATAACCATTTTCAGCTGGATCTGCTGTATAAGCTGTAGCTTCTACATAAATTTCTCTTCCGCCAGCAGTTGGCTTAGAAGGTTGCGCAGGTTCTACCTTCGAATTATTATTAGCAACAGATTCAGCTGGTTTATTAGCTTTTTCTTGCTTTTGTTTTTCAGCAATTTCCGCTTGTGCTTTCGCTAAAGCTTCCTGCTCAGCCTTTGCAGCTGCTTCTGCTTTCGCACGCTCTTCTGCTGCAATTCTTGCTGCCTCTTGCTCACGAGCAATTGTTTCTTGTACTGCCTTCATATTTGACTCAATTTTAGCTTTTTCTTCTGCTGCTAAATTAAGTTGGCTTGCAACCTGATTATATTTAGCTTGAACTGTTTGTAAGTTAGCTTGACGTTTTTTCAAGTTATCTTGCAACTCAGCTTGTGCTTTTGCTAATTTTTGTTTGTCTACTACTAAAGATGCTTCTTTTTCATCAATTGTTTTCTTATCCTCTTCAATTTGACGAAGATCTTGTTCTTGTAGACGTAAAATTTCTTTATCAGCTTCTAAAATAGTAGAAACTGCATTCATACGTTGTAAGAAGTCTGCAAAGTTCTTTGACTCTACTACAACTTCTACTACTAAACTCGTATTTGAACTGTTTTGAACAGAAACCATACGTTTTCTCATAATATCCTTACGAGCAAGGACTTTATCCTCTAAAACGACAATTTCGTTCTTTTTTTGCTCAATCTGCTTATGTGTTTCATCGATTTTACGTTGAATAGCAGCTTGATCCTCTTTATTTTTTGCAATTGTATTATTTAAATTATGTAGTTCGTTTTCGATACCTTGAATTTCTTTACTAACAGCTTGCTTCTCTTGCTCTTTCTTTTGCATTTCTGCATCGTTTTGCTGCAATTGCTGTTGCATGTTGTTAAGTTTCTCGTCGTTTGACTCTGCTTTAACAGCGACTGTACTAGAAAGACCTATAATTCCTGCTAATACTAGACTACTGATTCGCTTAAAATAGTTCATAATCCGACTCCCTTCTTATACAGTTATACATGATTTATTTTACAGTTTGTTTACAATACCATTAAATACAGTTTATTTTTCATGACGAAAAAAAGGGAATTATGCATAAAATGTAATAGATTCTTAAATATTTAACAATTCCTATATTTAAAAATTATAAAAGATGCTAAAATCCAAATATAGAGAAAATATAACTTCTAAAGGCGGTTGAAATAAATATATGTTTACTCAAAAGAAATCACTCCAACATAAAATTGATCAATTAGAAAGTCGTATACAAGAACTAGAAGCAGAATTAAAACAAAAGGATATCGAACAACAAGAGACTATTTCTTCTATCCACGATCGTGTACAAAGCGTTGTTCAAGAACATAAACTTGTAAATAACCAGCACAATACACTCCAAAATTTAGTTCAACAATTAAGCTCATGTTTCGAAAATGTTTCAACGCGTACAACACATTCCAATGAATTGAATAATGAAATGTTACAAAAGGAACAAAGCTTAATTCAATCAATTGAAGAAATTATTGACTGTTCTAATGAAGGAAAAGAATCTGTTCATCGTTTACTTATTGTAATTAACAAATTAGGTGAACAATCTCAGCGCACGTCTAATAGTATGAATCACTTAAGTGAACGCTCAAAAGAAATCGAGCAAATTGTAGAAGTCATTCAAAACATTGCAGCACAAACAAATTTACTTGCTTTAAATGCGAGTATTGAAGCTGCGCGTGCTGGAGAGCACGGTAAAGGATTCGCTGTCGTTGCCAATGAAGTAAGAAAACTAGCGGAAAGTACAGCCGAAAGTACAAAAAACATCGGTAACTTAACGAAAAAAATTCAAGAAGAAATTGAAAAAGCATACGATAACACAAAAGATAATTTGCATTTAGTCGATGAAGGTGTAGAAATGAGTGCCGATACAAACGCTAGAATTGAAAACATTTTAATTATGATTCAAACGCTACAAAGCGGTGCTACAAATGTTATTAAAGCTATCGAAAACCAAAAATCTTGTAATGATGATATATTACGAGAATTTGCTAATACACAACAAATGTTCCAAAAGTTAAATACTACTATTATGAATCACATTCATGATGCAGAGAAAGTCGATGTTCAATTAACGAACAGCCTTGAAGAAACAGTAGTTTCTCATTAATAATAAAAATCCCTTATACCGTTATAAGGGATTTTTATTATATTTTGAATATTTATTTCTTCTCAATATTCATCTGTATCTTTGTTATAATGGACAAGTTGTTTCTTTCGACTATTAAACAAGGAGGTTATTATGGAACAATTTCACTACATTTTAAAATATTTAATTCTTGGTCTGTTCCAAGGGCTAACAGAACCCATTCCAATTTCTTCAAGTGGTCACCTCGTTTTAGCACAGCACTTGCTAGGACTAAAAATAGAAGGGTTTAGCTTCGAACTACTTGTTAATTCAGCTTCATTATTAGCTGTATTACTTATTTATAGAAATGATTTAATTCGTCTAACTAAGAATGGTCTATCTTATATATTTACAAGAGCAGAAGACGCAAAATCAGATTTCTTCTTTATTATTTACCTTGTTATTGCGACCATTCCAGCAGGTGTTATTGGTGTTTTATTTAAAGATTACATCGACCAGTACTTAAAAGGTGTGAAAATGGTTGGGATTTCCCTTCTTATTACCGCTGTTGGCCTTTGGATTATTAGAAACTTGCGTGGACGTAAAAATGATGGTGATCTTTCTATGAAAGATGCAATCATTGTCGGATTAGCACAAGCTTGCGCATTAATTCCTGGAATAAGCCGATCAGGTGCAACAATCGTAGCAGCTATGTTACTTGGTATGAAGCAAGAAACAGCTCTTCGTTTCTCATTCTTACTATACATCCCTGTTAGCTTAGGTGGTTTATTACTAAGTATTACAGACATTGCAAAAGATCCAAATCTAGACACATTATTCGTACCATATATCGTTGCATTTATCGCGACATTTATCATGACGTATATTTCGTTAAAATGGTTTATGAACATTATGGCAAAAGGAAATTTAAAATATTTCTCTTTCTATTGTATTATCGTAGGTGTACTTACTCTTATTTTCTTATAAAATGAAACTTACAAAGCGAAAAGCGCGTCATTCTATTAAACTAGGAAGACTCGCTTTTTTTATACCTTTATAATGATAAAACCCCTCTTACTTTTTTGTGCAGTAAGAGGGGCCCTTTTATGCGTATACTTTCTTTTCTTGACAATACAAACGAATAACATGTTTATTTTGTTGAAATACATCATGCGTTAGGCGGATAATAATAAAATTTCGTTTTGTTTGATCATCATGAACAAAAATCTGTTCTCCCTCCTGAAAACGCCATGCACTTTCAAAAGTTATAATATGATCTCCACTTACTGAAAAAAGCTCATATCGCATATCTTGTACCCTCTCTCAACTTATAATAATCATAATATCCTTATATTAAATTTAGTATAACTTAATTTCGTAGAAATTTGTAATTTTTTCTATTTCGAAATATTTTAATTTTGTTTTACGGTTCTTTTAACGTTATAATGATAAACGAATTTTCATTGAAAGGAGCTTCATTTTGACTGCATATTTATTTCCAATAAAAACAGCATTTATTTTATTCCCTATTTTAGCGATGTTTCTATTAATCCCTTTTTTAATATTTAATTATCGCAAATACGGTTATTTGAATAAGTGGCGTTCATTTATTTTATATTCACTATTACTCTATGTATTAAATGCCTATTTTCTTGTTATCTTACCTTTGCCACAAACATATGATACATGTAGCCTACAACCGGCTAACACACAACATATGCAACTCTCGCCATTTTATTTCATACAGGAGATTCGTAATCATACATCGGCAATTTTAACGCAGCCAGCTACGTACTTCTATTTATTAAAGGAATCTGCGTTTTTACAAGTTGCTTTTAACGTTCTACTAACCGTTCCATTTGGTATGTACTTACGTTATTATTTCCGACGTAGCTTCTTACAAACAGTGTGCATTTCTTTTTGCCTTTCACTGTTCTTTGAATTAACACAAGTAACTGGATTATATGGTATTTATAATTGTGCCTATCGCTTATTTGATATTGACGATTTGTTTTTAAACACACTAGGCGGCGTAATTGGTTTTATCATTGCACCAATATTTACGTACTTCCTTCCAAAAACAAGCGAATTAGATATTCATATTGATTTAGAAACGAAACCAGTTGGATTTATTCGTCGTCTCATCGCTATGCAAATTGATTGGATTTTCCTATCTATCGTTGTACCTTTCATTAAAAACAAAGGAAATTCACTATTGATTGCTAACATCCAATCTTATACAAATGTATACGAACTCCTTTTCATTACATGTTCAGTCTTCATTTACTTTATTATCATTCCATACTTTACAAATGGAAGAACAATAGGAAAAGCATTGCTTCGAATTTACATTAAAGGCCAAGCAGAGCGTATTACACTAAAAGAATTATTCATTCGTTACGGTATATTCTATTTCATTTTAGGCGGAATCAATTATATTCTTTCTAGTAGCTCTATCTTAAATCATACAGAGCCTTTAGTATTACTAGTTATACTATTATTCCAAATTGGCATTAACGGTCTATTTATTATTCATGTTTTATTACATGTATTTAGTCGTGATAAGTTACTATTTTACGAGCGCATTAGTCAAACAAGAAATGCGATCATACTAAAAAAGGCTGACAAGTAATACTTTGTCAGCTTTTTTTCATAATCGTAAATAATTTTTCTGTATAAGGATTTGAAAACACTTCTGCTTCATCTAGTAACTTTCTCACCTTTAGAAACGAATGCATTTCCGGATATATATTTTGTAATTTTTCGTACGTTAACGTATGCATTTTTCCCCAATGCGGGCGTCCTTCATACTTTAGAAAAATTTTCTCCACCTCACCAAAATAAGCTGCATACTTCATACCTTTATACATATGAACAGCAATGTACGCTGAATCTCTTCCGTACGCTGGACTGAGCCATATATCATCACTTTTCACATAACGGCATTCAATTGGGAAGTGCACTTTATACTTTTTCTTTTCAATAAGATTTGATATTTCTTCTACAACGATCCGCATATATTTTGAAGGAACACTATACTCCATTTCATAAAATGGAACCGCGCGAGATGTAGCAAATACTTCATAACTCGGACCAATTATTTTTGTATTCGGTACAGCTTTAGCTGATAATCGACTTACTCCTTTACTTATAGAAGGAAACCATTTACATCCTTTAGATAACAAAGAGAACATCTTATTTTCAAGCAACTCTACCTTTAGTTTATGCCATTTCAAATCACTTTTTTTATCCGTTGTTTCATTTGTAAATTTCACTTGTACTTCATCTGAATAAGGAAAAACGAAAAATTCAAAATGCCGATTTTTTTTATATTCTTCTAGCTTGTTCATTACAGTAGATAATGACTGTTTTTCACTTTTATAAACGAGTGAATAGGCTGGAATAACCTTCAATTTTATTTTTACAATGATACCTAACATTCCAAGTGATAACTGAAAGGCTCTCCAATATTCCATATTCTCAGTTTCCGAACAAACTATACTCTCACCTGTAGATAAAACTGCCGTAATCTCTATAACTTGTGTTGATAAACTCCCAAAGGTAATACCCGTCCCATGAGTCCCTGTACTAATCGCTCCTGCAATAGATTGTGAATCAATATCCCCTAAATTTTCTTGCGCATAACCTTTTTCTGCAAGTAACTTCCCTAAATCATGTAACTTTGTTCCTGCCCATACTTCGGCAACCATCTTCTCTGCATCAATATTCACAATACCTTTCAATTCGTCTAAAGAAATTAAAATTTCTTCCGTTTGCACAAGAGGTGTAAACGAGTGTCCAGAACCGACAACACGAATTTTCTTCCCTTCTTTCCGTGCAAGTTCTACAACTTCTACTACATCTTGTATACTTTCTGGATACATCGTATAGTGCGGCGTTCCTTCTACATTCCCTGTCCAATTTCTCCATTTCTGTCCCTTTATAGAAAGCATTGGCCATCCCCCCGATATGTTGCATACTCCCCAACAATTTCTCCCTCTTTCACACGATATAAAAACGGAAACCGCTCACATAACTCTCCAGCTTTACTATGGCGAAACAAGATAGAATCTCCTATCTCTACTCGTTCCTCACCGTTATAAAAAATCGGTGTTTGCACTTCGCCAGCACCTTCTAAAGCTAATAGTTTGGCACCATTTGGCCTCCAAACCTCAGGTTCTTTATCTTTCCCAATTGCACCTGAGGCAATATATCCCCCACCAAGACAAGTGTAAATAAACGGGGCGGGTTTACGCACAACCGATAAAGCAAATCCAGCAGCTGGATGAAATTGCACCTCTTTATAATAATCAAACAGCTTCGGGGCATAAAAAGCAGAGCCTATTGTAATCTCTGAAACTGAATTATCTTGCTCAGTTGTTTTTATACTTCCTGTGCCTCCCCCGTTTACAAACCTTAGTTCAATACCTAAGTTTTGTATTTCTTTTACGATATGTCCTCTTCTTTCTTTAATTTTTAACACCGATTTTTTCTTTAAATATGAGATCACTTTACTTTTCACTCGTTGATTCGGTATGTGATCTCCTACCCCAGCAATTTGAGCTTCATATCCCATTACGCCATCTAGTATTAAAAATGATGATTCCTTCAATCTTTTTACTATTTTCAAAGCACCCTGCACATCTTTTACCGGTGATCTTTTGACCCCAAAATGAAATTTTGCAAAACGACTACTCATATCAATATCCAAACAAACACGAAAACACCCTTTAGACTTCTCTGCAATTTTTTCTAAATAAACAATGTGGTCTTCACAATCCACCATACAAGTTATAATGAGCCCTTGCTTTGTTAGTAAACTTATTTCATGTAACGCTCTTTCATCATAAGCAGGATATCCGAGCAATAAATCATTGAATCCTTGTTCAATTAAAAACAAAACTTCCCTAGGTGAAAAACACATAATACCTTGAAATCGATCATTTGCAGATAAAATCTTTTGCATAACCGGAACAGAACGTAACGATTTACTCGCTATACGAATCTTCTTATTTCCACTTAATTCTATAATCGATTGAATATTTCTATCTAAAGCCACTTCATCCAAAAATGCACACGGTAATGGAACTTCTTTAAAAATTCCTCGATCCACATTTTTCTCTCCTCTTCTCTATATGTCTTATACATATTGGAAAGAAAGTTGAAATTTCCTCTACAAAATAAAAAAGTTTCTTCCTATTTAAGAAGAAACTTTTTTAGGACTACTTCATAGAAATAGTTGCGGCTACTGGATAATGATCAGAATAATCATCATACGTATATTTTGTGAGCCATGATGTAACAGTCCACTGTGGAGATTTCGGTTGTAATACTTTATTCTCTATAAATGACGGATTCGCATGGTCGTTACTTACAATAATATAATCTAAATACTCGGCAGGACTATCAGGGAAATTATATTTCGCAATACTGTTTGTCGTCGCATCCCAAGTCGCTGTATGTCCCGTATAAGATGGAATAGAAGCGTGCAATGTTTTGAACATGGATGCGTACTCTGAATCACTATTGTTCTCTGCATTTATTTTATTCACGTTCATATCGCCACCAAATAAGACGTACTCATCATTTGGTATATTCTTATTTTTTATAAAATCTTGAATTTCTTTTAACTGATTTGTTCGTACAGATGCAGGTGAAGTTTTTCCGCACATACTATCTTCAGCCTGCAAGTGTGTCCCAATCACATGAACGAAACGATCATTTTTCTTAATTTTCGTGTATACAAACCCTTTATTTGATAAATTATCTGGTCCGCATCCTTTTGAAAATACATATTGAATCTTTTCAACGATCGGCCATTTACTTACGATTGCAACGCCCCCATCTTCAGGAGTTGAAGATGAATAGCTACCTAACGTTTTATCCCATTCATTGCCGTTACTACGACCTAATACCGCTGTTTGATTTGGGTATTCTTGCTTCAAATTCCCTAACAAACGATCTGATGCGCTATTATCAAACACTTCATTTAATATAACTACATCCTGATTCTTAATATAATCCGCTGCCCCAATTAAATCAGCACGCTCGCTTTGTCCCCAGTTCGGATATAAGTTTGTTGATAGCATGTACACATTATGTGTCATCACTTTTAATGTATCGTTTTTATTTGTAGACACTTCCGCTTGAGCCGAGGATCCACTATATAAAGCCGCTAGACCAATTCCAACGCTAAGTATACTTTTTAGCAATTTACTTTTCACGATTCATACCTCCATGTATTGTATAGTGATAAAAAAGGCCAAATACTCTATTGTGAGATTTGACCTTTTTTAAATACTTAACGATCTCCGTACGTATCAAACCAAAGCTGAATGTATCCAGCAGTGACACGTTGTGCATCCATTAATCGCTTACCTGTCATTGGTGTAACTTCAGCGCGCCATTTATCTGCATATTCTTGTGATACAGCCGCTTTTACGAACCAATCTTTCGTATTATCATTTACAATTCCAGAGTAATCTTGTTTCGCTGCTACTGCAGCCCCATGAATCCACTCTTCTGGATTTGTACCTTTCCAGTTCCAATATCCATTTCCATCCGTTACTTTATAATTATCTTTTATCGTATCTACAAAGTTTTCATATTTAGAATGGAATCCTTGTGGGTACGAAAGATTTGTAAAGTTTGCCGCATGCATTGGTTGGTTTACATCTCCTAAATAATGAAGGGATAATCCTAAATAGAAGAATGCTTGTTTCATATCTTTGTTTTTGTATGACTCACCAGCTAATTTAAAATATTTAGCTCCAGTTTCTTTTGCCTGCTTTGCAAATGGAATATATGTTTTTCCATTGTCTGGATCATAGAAATGTGAAGCAAATGTGCTATTATCATAATAAGGATTTTCATAGTCAGCAGCATAAATACCGTTCTCTAACTCCGTACGCCATTCATTTAATTGTGCAACTCGATCTTGT
The DNA here is from genome assembly GCF_054823925.1 of Bacillus sp. F9_6S_D1_P_5. Classification (NCBI taxonomy): domain Bacteria; kingdom Bacillati; phylum Bacillota; class Bacilli; order Caryophanales; family Bacillaceae; genus Bacillus; species Bacillus sp. F9_6S_D1_P_5. The sequence continues at coordinate 47,542 of NZ_JBTREW010000015.1, forward strand.
TTTACAAGTGTTGTATTGCGAGACATAATATCAATCGCACGGTTTACAATCCATAAATGAGAGTTTACGCCTTCTTTATGTTTATCTTCAGCAGACCAGCGATGAACTATTTTTATTTTACTTCCCCCATCATTTTCATGAGCAAATGCAACACTTTGTAACGGAGCTACTAATGTAATAGCTGCTGCTAAAGCAAGTACTTTCTTTTTCATCTGAAATCCTCCATTTTATAATTGAATTATTGTAAACTTTTTTGTTAGGATCCTATGATGTCGTCCGGTTAACCTATGACTAGAATATCCCACCTTTCATGAAATTTCTATCACTAAATTAAAATATGCAAATGTTCATATCATTATAACTTTATACATAGTGAATATAATGAATGAATGCAATTATATTGTAATAAAGTATTGTTAAGCTACTGCAAATACTTGTCTAAACTAATGTAAAAAAGAGTAAAGCATACACATGCTTTACTCTTTTTTTCTATACGATAATATACTTGGCAGTTGTACATTAACTGCCAACATATGAATAAATCCAAACACTAATCCAATCCCAACAAATATGTATAAGATTGTAAATATCTTTCCGAAATCAGTTTGCGGACTAAAATTCCCATCACCGACAGTCGTCAACGTGACCACACTAAAATATAAAGCGTCAAGAGGACGTAATCCTTCAACTGTACTATAAAAAATCGTACCGGATGTTAATGTTAAAAATGTTAATACGAATAATACTTGAAATTCTTTATCTTTCCACGCTCGTAAACAAGCTTTTAACATCCATTTCAATGTCAACATAAATGAAAGCATTCGACTTCCCCTTCCAAACAAAATACCTGTAGTTAAAGGAAAGTCTATCACTTTTCTATATTGAAGAATGTTCACTTTTCCTAAGATTCATTTTTCATCAAAAAGTAAGTATTGCTTCATTTTTAGCATAGATATACAGAATTCAAAAAGGTATATTAGGATATTGAAATAAAACCATTTATATTTTAATATTAATATACACAGTTTTATTTTAGTAGTTTTTTACTATTAGAGACAGAAGTACTATTTTAGGAGAGAGTGAATTAATATGGAGAAGAGTTTTTCAAATTTAATTGCTTCAGACGATAAAGAAATAGTCACTGAGACGATTATGATTAAGAATAATATTTTGAAGTTTAATGATATTACTTTACATTTAAGTAATATAGCAGTTGTATACACGGGTAAAAAGAAATTAAGAATCCCTTATCTTGCGATAGTTATCTTTTTAATATCTTGCTTCTTTATGTTCCAAATTCCATTGGCTGGGTTCATTGGAGGGATTGGATCGGGGCTATATATTTGGTCAGTTTATAAATCGTATTTAAGTAATAATTTGTATTTGAATTTTCAAATGAATTCAGGTCAGTACTATCGAATTTACTTTTCAGATAAGTCCTTTCTAGAAAAGGCTAAATCTATTGTAGAAAATTCTTTTAATAATAAAAATATGGAATATATAGTGAAGATAGAAGAGCAGAAAATAGTTTATGGAAATGATTACAAGGTAAATGGAGAAAACAATGTTATTAATACTACTATTCAAGAGGGAGCCAATGTGAACTCTCATAATAAAGATAGTTTTAATAAGAGAAATGAAGATAATTCCATAAAAATTCGAGATATTAAAGATTCTTCAATAAATGGGGCGAATTTTGGTAATAATAATAACCTTAAAACTAATAAAGTAGATAACTATGACTGGAAAGAACTTGGTTCAGAGTTGGATAAAGTAATAGAAGCTATTAAAATTGATTCTGATGTAAAAGAAGCCAGTATTGAAGCTCTTCATGCTAGCAAGGCGGAAGATAGAGATCTTTTTGAATCAACTATTAGAAAAAGATGTAAAGAATTTTCAACAGAGCTTTTTCGAAATACAGCAGACAAAGTGCTCCAACAGATAGTAAATAAAATCTTAGAGCTATGATAACTATTAATAATTGAAAGTTTTATTAATAAAATTAGTTGTATATTTTTAAAAGAGTAAAGCATCCACATGCTTTACTCTTTTTTTCTACTCGATAATATACTTGGCAGTTGTACATTCACTGCCAACTTATGAATAAATCCAAACACTAATCCAATCCCAATAAATATGTATAAGATTGTAAATATCTTTCCGAAATCAGTTTGCGGACTAAAATTCCCATCACCGACAGTCGTCAACGTGACCACACTAAAATATAAAGCGTCAAGAGGACGTAATCCTTCAACTGTACTATAAAAAATCGTACCAGACGTTAATGTTAAAAATGTTAATACGAATAATACTTGAAATTCTTTATCTTTCCACGCTCGTAAACAAGCTTTTAACATCCGTTTCAATGTCAACATAAATGAAAGCATTAGACTTCCCCTTCCAAACAAAATACCTGTAGTTAAAGGAAAGTCTATCACCTTTCAGTATAGAAAAAAAGTAGCCCTCTTCTATTTTTAGAAGAGGGCTACTTTTTACTATTCTCTATTATTTAGGTGAAACAAGAATTTTCACTTGTGTTTTATCTTTTACAAGTGCTTCAAATCCTTCTTCAACAACTTGATCCACTGTGATTTTTTTCGTAATTAATTTCTCTGCTTGAATTTGGCCAGAGCTAATTAATTTAATAACAGCTGGGAAGATATGACGGTATCCAAGAATACCGATAACTTCTTTTTCTTTTAGTACAAGGTTGTTTGGCGTAATTGTTGCGTCTTTTTCCCATACACTCACAATTACAGTTTGTCCTTCAAAGCTTGTACTTTCAATCGCTTGACGAAGTACTACTTCAACACCTGTTACTTCAAAGCTCACATTTACACCTAAACCATTTGTTAAGTTACGAATTTCTGCTAGTACATCTTGAGTAGCTGGATTTAATACGTAATCCGCACCTGCTAATTTTGCTAACTCTTGACGTTCTTTAGAAAGTTCTACTGCAATAACAGGAGTTGCGCCCGCTGCTTTAGCTGCTTGAATAACGAGAAGTCCAATTGGACCACAACCAAATACTGCTACAGCTTCCCCTTCTTTTAATTTACTTTGACGTACTGCATGAACGGCTACTGCTGCTGGTTCTACAAGTGCACCTTGTTCATACGTCATTTCATCAGGAATATGGTGAACCATATCTTCTGGTACTACTGTATATTCAGAGAAACCGCCGCCTTCTCCGCCAAGACCGTGGAAAACAAGTTGTTCACAAACATTGTAATGTCCATGTTTACAAGCTTCACATTTACCACAAGAATAAATTGGTTCTACAACGACGCGATCTCCCACTTTATGAGAAGTAACGCCTTCACCGATTTCAACTACCTCACCACTAAACTCATGACCTAAAATAACCGGTGCTTTTACGTGTGTTAATGGATGCTCTTCTGTCGGAATAAAAATAGGTCCTGCTAAATATTCATGCAAGTCTGTCCCGCAGATACCACACCATTTCACTTTAATCTTAACTGCTCCTGGTTTTACAGTTGGTTCTGGTACTTCTTCTACTCGTACATCACGTTGATTATGCCAAAGTAATGCTTTCATTTTATACATCCCTCTCTATGTATATACTTAACCTGGTGAAGTTTACAAATCTATTATAATACTTCTATCCATATATTTCAAAAAAACAATCTCATTTCCACTAATTTTTAACAAATAACGTTCAATATTTTGTCACTTTGTACTTTTTTCCACATCTGTTAATTCAATTTCATTGCGGTTGAAATTAGCATTATGCCATAATAACATAGGAGAGGTGAATATCGCTTGAAATATTTTATTTACTTTATTGTTATCGTAGCGTTTCTAGATACATTTTCACAATTACCTATTATGAGTACGTTCGCTCAAAGTCTTGGAGGATCTCCTCTTATTATTGGGCTAGTTGTCGGCATGTACTCATTCGCTAATATGATTGGTAATATTATTGCTGGCGCTGCTGTCGATAAATTTGGTGCAAAAAAAATACTTTATATAAGCATGGGACTTACGAGTTTCATAGTCTTGTTATACACTGTTGTTCAAAGTGGTGAACAACTATTAGTTGTGCGCTTTATGCATGGCTTTAGTGACGGATTTTTAATTCCTGCTGCCTTTACGTTTTTATCAAAACAAACAAATGCAGCAAGACAAGGTAAGGCAATGGCTCTATCTGGTGCTGCTGTTGGAACAGCAGCAATTGTAGGACCTGCTTTCAGCGGGATTATGAAAGCAACTGCTGGTATAGAGTGGGTGTTCATTACCATTTCTATTTTAATGGTTCTTGGTACAATCGTATCTCTCTTCTTCTTACCAAATAACGTATCAAGAAAAGATACTTCAAGAACACAAATGATGAACAAAGAGGATATGTTTGAACTATTGAAATCAGAACCGTTATTACAAGCATATATTGGTGCTTTCACACTAATGTTTTCACAAGGAATTGTCACTTATATGTTACCAGTGAAAGTTGAGGCATTAGCCCTTAAAGCATCTACAACAGGTATGATGTTAAGTGTATTCGGCATTACTGCTATCCTCTTCTTCTTGCTGCCAACAAACCGTATTTACGATCGATTTAATCGTTCAAAATTAATGTTAATTGGTATTGCAGTAATGGCATTAGCATTATCTTTACTTGGATTATTCGCAACAAAAGGTATGCTCTTTATCGTTATGATGATTTATGGCATTGGATTCGCTATCCTTTTCCCATCAATAAATGCATTACTTGTTGAAAATACGACAGATGATAAACGCGGAAAAGCATTCGGATTGTTTTATGCTTTCTTCTCATTAGGAGTTGTTGCTGGATCCTTTACAGTTGGAGCAATCGGGGCATCCCCTAGCGTCAGCTTCGTTATTGGAACTGCATTCTTATTAACATTTGCTGGAATGATTTATGTAAGAAGCAAAGTAAAAAGTAAAGCAAAAAGCAAAGTAAAAAAGACAATGATGGGATAACTCCATCATTGTCTTTTTTTCACCTAATATATATTACTTTTGCATATAACCAAGTAATACTGTAAATAAACTTATGTATAAAGACAATACTACATTTCTTCTTTTACAAAAAAAGTGTATAAATACCGACGATACTTCGACAATTTCCTCGGAAATATTTCCTTTCCCCACATAATTTGATACACTACACATGAACAGACACTTGTATTACATAAGCTAAAATAATAACTTACTGTACAAATTGCAAAGCACATTCTTTATATGAAGAATGTGCTTTTATGTTATTAACGTTTAATCCAAACAGCGCCTGCTGATTTATCCTCTGCTTGTCCAACAACTTGGAATTTAAGTCCAAGGTTTGGAACTTTTCTTCCTGCGTCTGCAATTTGTTTGTTGCTATACACTTTTGAATCATCAAAAGTTGTCACACCTTGTAATCCAGAATAGTTAAATTGGCCACGTGTTAATGAATTTGCACTCCATGCTGGTGTTTGATCAAATGAAAAGGCAGCATCTGCAATTTGCATACCTGTATTACCGTAAGTTGGTCTTCCGTTTAAATTGCCAACAAATGCCTCTGGATGCGAGTCTACAACACCAAGGAACCCTTCACCTGGATGCACCCCAACCCAGTTATCTTTGAAGCTATCATCTGCATACCAAACGACAAGGCCTGTATTATAAACTGGACCTTTCCCTGCTTTTAATCCATTATCTGATCCCGCATAGTTTCTCCACTCTAAGTAATAATAATGAGCTTTCTTCTCTGTTCCATCAGAAACAACAAAACCATTTACATTCATTTTAGACTGTCCTTCTGCATCATCAGAAAATACAACTTGTCCATCAACAGTTACATTTACATTATCCATCGCAAAACCTTTATATGTTACAGCCGGATCTGTAATATAATCGAATTGCAGTTTCACTTTTTTCCCTTTAAATTGACTTAAATCATATGATTTATCAATCCATTTTCCACCTGTTGTATCTTTATCTTCTTGGACTATTTTTTCTCCAAGTCTATCAATTAATGTTTTCGTTCCATCTTCTGTTACTGCATGCACTTCGACAAAATCGCACTCTGCTTCTAACTCATAATTTGCTTTATAATCGAATTTTGCATTTGTTCCTTTTGTTAAATCAATGAATGGTGTTTCTAATGTTGTATGCATATCATCGCCTCTTGTACTATAATATGCATGCTTTCCAAACTCCGGTTTAATCGTTTCAACACTTTTACCTGGCAAGTTAACACGTACAACGCCTGGACGACTGGATTTCGTAACACTTTGATCAATATATGTAGGAACTCCTACACCACGCTTAATTTTATCGTAATCTACTTCTAAAATTTTTGCCCAGTTGCCACCCATATTCTTTTGTAAGAAGTCTTTATTTTGTGGTGAGAAACTAGTTGGCTCTGTTCCTGCAATTTTCCCTGTCCAGCTACCTCCACTCATTAATGACCACGCTTCAACAGGTGAACCCATTCCAGTATATTTCGTGTCATATTCATCCGGTAAGCCAAGGTCATGTCCAAATTCATGCGCAAATACACCTACTGCTCCATCTTCTGGTTCAATTGTGTAATCATGCGCTGCTACTTTTCCACCAAAGTAATCTACCTTTGATTTTGTACCTTCAATCGCTACTGGATCTATTGCTAATTTTGAACGATGTGACCAAATTGCATCATCACCTAATTTACCGCCACCAGCTTCTTGACCAACACCTGCATGGATTACCATTAAATGATCAATTACACCGTCAGGTTCATTTTGATTCCCATCACCATTTGTATCATATCTATCAAATTGGTCAAACTGAGATAAATCTAATCCTTTCTCAGCGGCTGCATGTAAAGCTTCTTTCACTAAATCACGTGCACCTTTTGGTCCTTTATTATCGTGCCCACTACTACCATCAGCACCGTAGTCAGCCGCTTTCCCCGGAACGGTTAGCCACTCCGTTACATATCCATCCGTCGTATAACTTCCGCCTGATTGCTCTTCATAATATTGTTTAAACGTTTTTACTTTCGAACCATCAAATAGCGTGTACGGTTCATTACCAAATAACATTTTTTGATAATGCTCTCTACTAAAGTCATTCGAATACATATACCCTGGCGTTTGATCAATATTATTATGTTTATAATCACTAAATTCAACGAGTAATACTAATACTTTATCAGTTCGAACAGATCCCTTATAAGGCGCTTGCTTTGCTTTAGAAGTTGGGACTTGTCCATTCAATTGCTTTTTATTTGGTTCTGGCTTTTGCTCAGGACTCACATTTTTTTCAGGTTTCTTTACTTTCTCCTTTTCTTCCATTTTCTTCTCTTTTACTTTTTTTACAAAATCAGATGCCTCTTTAGCATTATCCGCTGGTAGAATTTCTTTATTTGCCTGATCGCCTTGTTTCTTTTCAATATACTTTTCTACAGCCTTTTTCGTCTCTTCTTTAGAAGAGGCTGGATTTATTGTTCCTCTTTCCTTCAGCGCTTCCGCTAAGCGATCTTCTTGAATTAAATTGTAATCAATTGGTGTTGTAGATACATTGTCTTTCTCTGTTGCTGGTGTTTCTGCGTACGCTAGCGGAGTACTCATTACAGATGTGCATCCGATAATTGCCGCAATTGCTAATGATGATAACACTTTAAATGGCGCTTTTCTTCTCATTCTATTTCTCTCCTTTTATAAAACTTAAAATTCAGATAAATAATTGCATTTAAATCAAATGCTCTACTTTCTTCCCTCCCTATATAAAGTGAAACTTTAATCAGTGGGGAGTTTGTCCATCCCCACTGATTATTAGTTGAACCAATCGGGCATTTACGGGCAGTTGATTTCCCACCTCACTTCTTTGTTCTAGCTGAATTTTGAGGTGGGAATCTTACTGGCCGTTAATGCGGGAAAAAAAGGCATAATTCTATAAACATTAGCTTTCTGTTATAGAATCATGCCCTCCAGTTTTCTGGTCAGACCCTCTATCTCCTTATATCAAAATATGAAAAATAAAGAGTGATTTGTATATATTAAATAGTTTATATAACAAATTTAAAAGACAATATGCAAAATTGCATGAAAATTCTTTTAAATAAAAAAGAATCCTAGTCAATTAAACTAGGATTCTTGATTTTCTATTATTTCTCTTGTGTTTTTTCCCAATCAGCTAAGAATTTCTCAATTCCTTGATCTGTTAATGGATGCTTAACTAATGAAGCAATTACGTTTGCTGGGATTGTTGCAATATGTGCACCGTTTAATGCTGCATCAGTTACGTGAACACTGTGACGTACAGATGCTGCAATGATTTCTGTCTCAATGCCGTGAATTGCAAAGATCTCTGCAATTTGGCGAATTAAGTCCATGCCGTTATGACCGATATCATCTAAGCGACCTAAGAATGGTGAAACGTATGTTGCACCAGCGCGAGCTGCAAGTAATGCTTGAACTGCAGAGAATACTAATGTAACGTTTGTACGAATTCCTAAGTCAGAGAATGCTTTTACTGCTTTTAAACCTTCTGTTGTCATCGGAACTTTTACAACAACGTTTGGAGCAATTTTCGCTAACTCTTTTCCTTCTTCAATCATTTTATCAGCTTCTAAGCTAATTACTTCTGCGCTTACAGGTCCTTCTATAAAGCTGCAAATTTCACGAATACGCTCATGGAAATCTACGCCTTCTTTTGCTACAAGTGATGGGTTTGTCGTTACTCCAGCTACTACGCCTAATGCATTTGCCTCTTTAATTTCATTAATGTTTGCTGTATCAATAAAGAATTTCATTTGTTATTCTTCCTTCCTAATTTTCATTTTATATTTATTTGTTTTTCTTAATAAGCTCTAATTCAATCGGAATAGATTTGTCTACTTTTTTACCTTGCGTTATCTCTTTTGCTGTTTGCATCGCCTTCTCCCCGATTAATTCCGGTTTTTGAGCAACTGTTGCAGTCATACGCCCATCTTTAACCGCTTTTACAGCATCTTCTGTTGCATCAAACCCAACAACGACTACATCCGTTTTCCCAGCAGACTTCAATGCTTCAAGTGCACCTAATGCCATTTCATCGTTATGCGCAAACACGGCTTTAATATCACCATTTGCTTGCAAAATGTTTTCCATAACAGATAATCCTTTTGCTCTATCAAAATCAGCTGCTTGTTTTGCAACTATTTTCAAAGACTTATCCGCTACGTTATGGAATCCTTTCCCGCGCTCACGAGCAGCAGAAGAGCCAGGAATTCCTTCTAATTCAGCAACATTTGCTCCCTCGCCAACTAATTCACGAATGTAATCACTAGCCATTTGACCACCTTCAATATTATTAGAGGCAATGTGAGAAACAACTTTACCCGAATTTGCAACGCGGTCTACAGTAATAACAGGGACATTCGCTGCATTTGCCGCACTTACCGCTGAAGCAACCGCATCTGAATCGGTTGGATTAATAACAACTACATCGACACCTTTTTGAATTAAATCTTCAACATCGTTCGTTTGCTTTGCTGCATCATTTTGCGCATCAACAGCAATCAATTCAATGCCGCTTTCTTTCGCTTTCTTTTCTGCCCCTTTTTTCAAAGTCACAAAAAATGGATTGTTTAAAGTTGAAACAGAGAATCCAACTTTAATAGTTTTATTTCGACCTTTATCGCCAGAATCCTTTGCCCATTCTGGTGGTTCCATTGAACAACCAGCAGTAATGACCATAATACATGCAACGAGTATAAGTAACCATTTCTTCATGAACTTTCCCTCCATTACGCTTCTTTTCGACGATCAATTAATACAGCTAGTAAGATTACAAGTCCTTTTACAACTTGTTGGAAGAAAGAAGATACGCCTAATAAATTTAAACCGTTATTTAGTACACCGATAATAAGTACACCGATGAATGTACCAACGATCCAGCCTCTTCCCCCAGAAAGACTTGTTCCACCTAATACAACTGCTGCAATTGCATCTAATTCGTAAGAAGTACCTGCAGTTGGCTGTGCAGAATCTAGTCGTGATGTTAAGACAATACCTGCAAGCGCTGCCAAAATTCCGGAAAGACCGTAAATCATTACTTTAATTCTCGTAACATTAATACCTGATAGTGCTGCTGCTTCTTCATTTCCACCAATTGCAAATGTACGGCGGCCAAATGTCGTTTTCTTCAAAATAAAGTACAGTACTGCGAAAGCGATCATCATTGTAACAGCTGGTACCGGAATACCGAGAAAATAACCGCGGCCAAACATTTGGAACATTAAATGATCACCAAGACCAGTGATCGGACGTCCGTCCATATAAACAAGCGTCAACCCACGAAAAATAGTCATTGTTGCTAACGTCGCAATAAATGGAGCTACTTTTCCCTTCGCTATGATGATACCGTTTACAATTCCCATTACAAGACCAGCCAATAATCCAACTGCCATTGCAAGAAACGGGTCCATGCCACTTGCCATCATTCCAGCAACAAGTGCACTTGCTAATGCTAAAATAGAACCTACCGATAAGTCAATACCCCCTGTTAAAATTACAAAGGTCATTCCGAATGCAATAAGCGCATTAATCGATACTTGACGCAGTATATTAAATAAATTTGGAATTTCAATAAATGCTGGATTTAAAGCTGTAATTACGACGATAATTAGTGCTAAACCGATTAAAGAACCGAGTTGTTGTAATACATTCCCCTTCTTAGCCATTCTTACTCTCCCCCTGTAGCTAGTGCCATAATAGACTCTTGTGATGCCGCACCTTTCTCTAAAATGCCGCCGACTTTTCCTTCATGAATGACAAGAACGCGATCACTCATTCCTAAAACTTCTGGAAGCTCAGATGACACCATAATAACGGCATCGCCTTGCTCAGTAAGCTTATTCATAATAGAGTAAATTTCTTTTTTTGCTCCAACATCGACCCCCCTTGTTGGCTCATCTAAAATGAGTAACTGCGGGTGGATACCTAACCATTTTGCAATAACAACCTTTTGCTGATTCCCGCCGGAAAGAGATTTCACTGCTTGCTCTCCACTAGATGCTTTCACATTCAGTAGCTTCATCATATCCGCTGTAAACTGTTGTTCTAGTTCGTTACTTAAGACACTTCCCTTTGAAAGACTCTCTAAATTCGGTAAAGCTAAATTTTCTCGAATTGAGAAATCTAACACTAACCCTTCAGATTTTCTATCCTCTGTAATGAAGGCTATTCTTTGTCTAATCGCATCTATCGGACTATCAATCTTTACTTCTTGTCCATTTATGAAAATTTGGCCAGAATCTAACGGTTCGTATCCAAATATCGCTTTCATAATATCTGTACGGCCAGCTCCCATCAAGCCAGCAACACCAAGGATTTCACCTTTTCTCACTTGAAACGAAATATTTTCAAACTTCCCTTTTTTCGTTCCATTACGCATTTCAAAAATAACATCGCCAATTTGACTATTTCGTTCTGGGTAACGTTCACCTATGCTGCGCCCCACCATCATACTCACTACTTCATCAAATGATGTTTCCGGAATTAATCTCTTTCCTACGTATTCCCCATCACGTAAAATCGTAATCGCATCACATATTGAAAAAATTTCTTCCATTCGGTGTGAGATATAAACGAACGACACGCCTTCTTTACGTAATTTATTAATGACAGTAAACAACGTTTCAATTTCACGATCTGTTAATGCCGCTGTCGGTTCATCCATAATAATAACGCTCGCGTTTGTCATTAACGCTTTCGCAATTTCGATAATTTGCTGTTGTCCAACCGATAACTCTCCTGCCAACATAGCGCCTTTTACGTGTAATCCTAGCTCCGCTAGTTGCTGCTGCGCAATCGCGTTCATTTGACGCGTACGCAAAATACCTGTCTTCCCATATATTAACTCTTTACCGAGAAACATATTTTCAGCTACTGTTAAATTCGATAATATGTTCAATTCTTGATGTATAAATGCAATACCGTACTCTTCAGCTTCTTTCGCATTTTTAAAAGTTCGTTCTTGTCCATCAATCGTGATCGTTCCACCATCTCTTTTATATACACCTGTTAAAATTTTCATGAGCGTTGATTTACCCGCTCCATTTTCTCCCATCAACGCATGAACTTCTCCTGTTTCAATCATAAACTGTGCACTCTTCAAAACAGGATTGCCATTGAACGCTTTTGAAATATTTTTCATTTCAATACGCATTCTCATCACTTCCCTTTATTAAAAAATCACGCCTGCATGTAAAATTACATTGGCATAAGGAGTAGCCTCTCCTGTACGAATAATCGCCTTCGCTTTCTTCGTATGCTCTTTAAATTGTTCATGCGATACATATTCAAACGCTGGCTCTATTAATTTCAGCTCAATCTCTTTATTTACTTCCGCATTAGTGTTAATGACTTCTTCTGCTAACGTTACTTTTTCAATTGCCATATCATCAGCTACTACTTGCAATACATCTAAAAAACTAGGTTTTCCAAGCTCAACAGCTAAATCAATTCGCTTTACTCCGTCAGGAATTGGTAACCCGCAGTCTGCAATTACAATCGTATCTGTATGCCCAAGTGAAGCAAGGACAGATGCAATCTCACTGTTTAATACACCGTGCTTTTTCATCCGACAATCACCTGCACTTCACGTACTTTATCTCTCGTTGGCATACCACCTTGCGCCCCAAGCTTTGTTACAGAAAGACCACCAGCAATATTCGCAAAACGAATTGCTTTTTGAAGTGTTTCTCCTTCAGAAAGTGCAACTGCTAATGCCCCATTGAATGTATCACCAGCTCCAGTCGTATCTACTACATCAACAGCAATGCTAGGAACATGAACAATCTCCGTACCATTATGGAAACGAACACCGTTAGAACCTTCTGTCATCAATAGTTTATTTGGATATTTAGCCAGTAACTCTTCAATTGGTGATGTGAAATCATCTAATACGATGCGGCACTCATGTTCATTTGGCGTAATATAAGTTGCCTTTTCTAATATATCTTCTGATAACACTTGTGCTGGCGCTGGATTTAACATAACTGGGATTTTGTGCTCCTCACAAATAGCCAAGACATATTTTACTGTTTCAAGTGGAATCTCTAGTTGAAGAACAACCATATCTGCTTTTATAAGAAGGTCTTTTGAACGATCTACAATCGACTCATTTACAAGAGCATTCGCTCCTTGCACGACAACAATACTGTTATCCTCTTCTGCTAAAACGATATGAGCAATTCCTGTCGCTGCATCTGTAACCGGTACCACATAGTCGATAAAAACACGTTCGTTCTCTAAATTTTTCCTCACTACAGTTCCATAATTATCGTTTCCTACCGCTCCAACCATTGCTACATTTGCACCTAATCTAGCTGCAGCAACCGCTTGGTTCGCTCCTTTTCCTCCTGGAATTGTATGAAATGCTTCACCAATTACTGTTTCTCCTGCTTTCGGACGTTTTTTTGAAACGGCCACTAAGTCCATTGAAATACTACCTACTACTGCAATATTTGGCATCTGTTTCATCTCCTTACTTCGTTGTATTTCGTTCTATAATTTCAATCGGTAAACGATAGTGTTTCTCTTCTAATACGTTTCCTTCCATCTGCTCTAACAGCAGTTCTGTTGCAATTTTCCCCATTTCATAAATTGGCTGTGCAACAGTTGTAATAGATGGATACATCATCTCTGTTAACGAAATCCCATCGAATCCGATAATTTGTAAATCATCTGGAATGGAAATTCCCTTTTGAAGTGCAGCCTTTACAATACCTATTGCAATTAAATCATTACCAGCAACAATTCCATCGATATGTGGGTATTCTTCTAATAATTCCACCGCTATACGCTCACTATTAGCTGGATCAAATGTACTCTCTGCAATCATATAAGAAAGATTATTTTGCGTAATAACGTCTACAAAGCCTTCAAAACGTTCATTAGCGGTGCTTACGTCACGCGGTCCGCGAATATGTGCAATATGTTTACAACCTTTGTCTATTAATAACTTTGTTGCTGCCTGACTTCCCGCATAGTTATCTGCATATACAGCAGGTATACGCTCATTAAACATACGGTCAATTGCAACGACTGGTACTGACAAATTCATGTAATTAACACTATTTTGTGGATTTGTTGCTACAATAAATCCGTCCACATTATTTTGCCTAAGTACATCAATATATTGCTTTTCTTTCTCTAAACTTTCATCAGAGTTACAAAGTACAACTGTGTATCCTTGCTTATGAGCTACATCTTCTACGGCACGTGCAACTTCTGGAAAGAATGGATTCACGATATTTGGAACAACTAAGCCAATTAAACGAGATTTTTTATTATACAGTGAACGTGCTACTGTACTAGGTTTATAATCTAGCATCTCAATTGCTCGTTCTACTTTCTTTAATGTATCTTCATGAACATATCCATTTTTATTTAACACTCTGGAAACGGTCGCAACAGATACTCCCGCTAATTTTGCAACGTCTTTAATCGTACTCATTCTTTTCCCTCTCCATTTCATGTAACCGTTTACAGAAAATAATATAACGTATTTCTAGAAATACGTCAATCATTTCTTACGAAAAAGCTTTTAAGGTTATACTCAAAAAAAGCACCGCCATAAGGCGATGCTTTTTCATTACGAATAGGATACAGTTTGTTCTTTTTCCTCTGTAGCTGGCTCTTCAGCATCCTTTTTACGATCTGACAATTTAATCTTCTGTAAGAAAATCGTAAAGATAGCGCCTACTACGATAAATACTAATCCTGTTAAGAATACAGTATGAAGTGAGTCTACTAAAGAGTTTTTCAAAATTGGTACAATGCTGTTAGCGAAAGCTTCTGGCATTTGTTTTAATGCCTCTGGACTAAATAACATCGAATATAAACCTTGTGGGTCTGTATGAATCATATCTTTAAATTTCGTTACCATTTGTCCCGCTTCTTTCGGGAATGTATCTAATACAGGTACTAAATTCTTTGTTAATGTTGTACCTGAAGTGTTATTCATAATTGATCCTAAAATTGTGATACCAAATGTTCCACCAATTTGACGGAAGAACTGACTTGATGATGTTACGACACCAAGGTCTTTTTTCGGGAAGCTTTCTTGTAACGCTAATGTTAATGTTGGCATTACAAGACCCATGCCTAAACCGATAACCATCATATACGAAGTTGCAGTTAATTTAGTTGTGTGCATATCCATCGTTGTTAATAACCAGAATCCTCCGGCCATTATAAGCATTCCTGTAATAATTTGTGGCTTTACACCAACTTTTAATACAAGTTGCCCACCGATAATACTCATCACAATCATAGTAATCATCATTGGCGTCATAATTGTTCCTGATTCAGCAGCACTTACTCCTACAATTCCTTGCATAAAGAATGGTACGAACATAATCGCACCGAACATTCCGATACTCATAAAGAATCCAATCGCATTTAGTAATGTAAATGTACGATTTTTAAAGAAATGCATCGGTAAAATCGGTTCTTCTGCTTTCGTTTCAACGATAATAAAGCTAACAATACCAATTAGAGCTAATGCAAATAACCCGATAATTTGCCAAGAATCCCATGGGTAATCTTTTCCGCCAAACGTTAATGCAAGTAATAAACTTACAACACCGAGAATCATCGTGAAGATTCCAGCGATATCAATTTTAATTGGTCCTGTTTGTTTATGTGATTTTAATCCCATTGCAATAAAGATTGTTGCTAAAATACCAACTGGCAAGTTAATGTAGAATACCCATCTCCAGTTCACTGCATCTACAATCCAACCACCAACTTGTGGTCCAATTACAGAAGCAAGACCGTATAACGCACCAAAAATACCTTGCCATTTTGCACGTTCTTTTCCCGTGAACATATCTCCGATAATAATCATAGCCATTGGCATCATAATACCGCCACCAAGACCTTGAATACCACGGAAAATAATTAATTCTGTCATACCATTTGCCATACCACATAACGCCGAACCAACCATAAAGATAACTAGTCCTGTTATATATACGTTACGACGGCCAAGTAAATCCGCTAATTTACCTGCAATTGGTACAACTGTCGTTGATGTTAACATATAAGCTGTTGTTAACCACGTCATTAAGCTTAATCCGCCTAGTTCACCGACGATACGCGGCATTGCTGTACCAACAATTGTTCCATCTAATGCAGCAAATAGCATCGCGATTATTAAACCGATTAACAGCAACTTTCTATTTATGTTTTCTTGTTGCTCCATGTAATCTCCTCAATTCCTCTTAGTTATTCTCTTTTTTCTCTTGTGTCCCGCAAATAATCGTTTCTAACTTCTCAAAGAGGCGTAACAAATCTTCTCTTTCTTGTAATTCTAAATGTGAGAAGTATTTTGCTAGATGCTCATTACGAGCGATCATTGCCTCTTCTACCCTAGATTTCCCCTTTTTTGTTAACTCAATGACGACAACACGACGGTCATCTTTGTCGTGATAGCGCTCTACAAGCTCTTGGTCAATTAGGCGATCAATCATCACTGTAATTGCACTAGGCTTTACATACATCTTTTTCGCTAATTTTGTTGCCCTTGAAGCTCCATAATGATCTAAAATCTTTAAAATATAAAACTGCGGTGGTGTAAGTCCTGTTGCTTGCATTTGTTCTAATAACTCCGTCTGCATTTTCTTTCCAATCGAAAAGGCAAGAGCTTGAATTTTATCGATATGCGTCATATCATTTGGCATGTTATCCACCTCTTATTTAAACAATAAAATATTTAACGTATTTAAATATTAATCCCACGAACAAAATACGTCAACACTTTTTATTTATAAAAACGTTTACATTTTTGTCACAAAGTTGTATAATTTTCGACGAAGTTAATATTGACAGTCACGGAGAATCGGAGTACACGGCTATGAATCATAAAAAAGGAAACTTTTTTATATTTCATGGCCTTTTTATATTCTCTCTGCCTTACAACACTTCGAATTAATTAGGGGAGGATTTTCATTTTATGTTTTTTACACAATTCTTTAAACCTGCGCCTCACGCGGAACGCTTACCAGCTGATCGCGTTGATAGCGAATACCGTAAATTACGTTTACAAGTATTCTTAGGTATCTTCATCGGTTATGCGGGTTATTACTTTGTTCGAAAAAACTTTTCACTAGCAATGCCATACTTGATCGAACAAGGATTTAGTAAAGGGGAACTTGGGGTTATCCTTTCAGCAGTTTCTATCGCTTACGGATTAAGTAAATTTCTTATGGGTATCGTATCCGATCGTTGTAATCCTCGCTACTTTTTAGCAGCTGGGCTATTTTTATCAGGTATCATTAATATTATTTTTGGCTCATTTTCTTTCATTACAACGAGCATTATACTTATGTTTGTACTTCAGTTTTTAAATGGGTGGGTACAAGGTATGGGATGGCCTCCTTGTGGCCGTACGATGGTTCACTGGTTCTCTATTAGTGAACGTGGTACAAAAATGTCTATTTGGAACGTCGCTCATAACGTCGGCGGGGCACTTATGCCTTCTCTTGTAACATTAGGCTTATATTTCTTTGCAAATGACTGGCATAGTATTTTTTACTTCCCAGGTATTCTTTCAATTTTAGTTGGTATTTATGTGTTAATTACGATGAAAGATACACCTCAATCTTGCGGATTACCTTCTATTGAAGAACATACTGGAGAATATCCACCAGATGAAAAAGTACAAGACCGCGAACGTGAACTTTCGGCAAAGGAAATTTTATTTAAATACGTACTAAACAATAAATTTTTATGGTACATCGCTATCGCGAACGTTTTTGTTTATTTCGTTCGCTACGGTGTTGTAGACTGGGCTCCTACTTATTTAGTAGAAGAAAAAAGCTTTACTCATAGTAGCTCACGTACAGCTTATGCTCTATATGAATGGGCTGGTATTCCGGGTACACTTCTTTGTGGCTGGATGAGTGATAAACTATTTAAAGGACGCCGCGCACCTGCTGGTATTTTATTCATGGTTGGTGTATTTATCGCCGTTCTTGTTTACTGGCTAAACCCTCCTGGTAATCCAATGGTTGATAGTATCGCACTTGTCGCGATTGGATTTTTAATTTACGGACCTGTTATGTTAATTGGTCTACATGCTCTTGACTTAGCTCCAAAGAAAGCGGCTGGAACTGCAGCGGGATTAACTGGCTTCTTCGGTTACTTAGGCGGAGCTGCTTTCGCTAGTGCCGCTATGGGCTTTATCGTAGATGCATTCGGATGGGATGGCGGATTCATCTTATTACTTGCATCTTGTGTACTTGCAATGTTCTTCCTTGCTCTTACTTTAAAAACGGGATCTGCAAAACAAAAGCACGCTTAAATACTAATATTATTCTTATCAAAAAAAGAGAGACTGTTCTTTCCAGAACACCTCTCTTTTTTCTACATATAATACTTTTTTCTTACAAAAGATTTATTCCCCTCACCTATATATGTTAGCGTTTTCAAACCACTTCAACTACTAATATAACTGCATTCAATTTTTGTATAAAAAGATTTTTGAATATTTTCTCAACTTTTTCTTGTCAAACATTGTCATTTTATATTAAAATAACAACAACATACAAAATATTTAGTCTTTTCTGAAAAGATGGAGGGATAGCCATGAAGAATCCACTTCTTCGCATTGAAAACTTACAGACTTCCTTTCGCATACAAGATCAATATCATGCAGCAGTTGATGATGTGTCGTTAACAGTCCATGAAAATGAAATTGTCGCGATAGTCGGTGAATCAGGTTGCGGAAAAAGTGCACTTGCCCTTTCAATTATGCGACTGCATAATGAAGCAAATACAAAATTACAAGGGCAGCTTAACTATAGAGATAAAGATTTACTTACTATGTCAGCCGCAGAAATGAATAAAGTCCGCGGATCAAACATCGGTATGATTTTCCAAGAACCTCTTACAGCACTCGATCCTCTTATGACAGTTGGAAAACAAATCGAAGAAAACTTAGACTACCACACAAGCCTTTCAAAAGTTGAAAAGAAAGAACGCACCCTAGAACTACTTCATCAAGTTGGTATTCCAAAACCAGAACTTACATATAAACAATACCCACACGAATTATCTGGCGGCATGAGACAAAGAATTGTTATCGCAATTGCAATTGCTTGTAACCCAGCACTCATTATTGCGGATGAGCCAACAACGGCTCTTGACGTAACCATCCAAGCACAAATTTTAGACTTACTAAAATCTATTCAAGAACAAACGAAAATGGGCATCATTTTAATTACTCATGATTTAAGTGTTGTCGCAGAAACAGCCGATCGTATCGTCGTTATGTACGCTGGACAGGTTGTAGAAACAGGAAAAGTTGAAGAGATTTTTAACAACCCTCTTCACCCGTATACTCGTTCTCTATTAAACTCCATTCCATCTGCGTACGCTGAAAAAGAAAAATTGCATGTAATTCAAGGGGTGGTTCCTACATTGGCGAAGCTTCCTCGCACAGGTTGCCGTTTCCAAGCTCGAATTCCATGGATTAGACCTGATCAGCACGAGGAAAATCCAATTTTACATGAAGTAAAACCAGACCATTGGGTGCGTTGTACTTGCTACAAGCATTTCAACTTCCAAGATAAGAAAGGAGATGACGTAACTCATGGCACTGCTTAAAGTAGAAGATTTAAAAGTACATTTCCCAATTAAAGGTGGTTTCTTCGGCCGCACATTAGATTACGTGCGTGCTGTCGATGGTGTAAGTTTTGAATTACAACCGGGTGAAACATACGGAATCGTTGGTGAATCAGGAAGTGGCAAATCAACAACTGGTAAAGCAATTATGCATTTAACGAAAGCAACAGAGGGTAGCATTCATTTTAATAATAGAGATTTAACAAAGTTAAGTCGCTCTGAGCTACGTGAACAACGAAAAGATATTCAAATGATTTTCCAAGATCCATATTCATCATTAAATCCGAAGAAACGTGTTCTCGACATTATTGCTGAGCCTCTTCGAAATTTTGAGAAGCTCTCACCTGATGAAGAACGTAGAGCAGTTCAAGAATATCTTGATAAAGTCGGTCTAAATCCAGAGTCAATTTATAAATATCCACATGAATTTTCCGGTGGGCAAAGGCAGCGGATTGGTATTGCACGCGCTCTTACATTAAAACCGAAGCTTATTATCGCTGATGAACCTGTATCAGCACTAGATGTTTCTGTACAAGCTCAAGTATTAAACTTCTTGCAAGATTTACAAGCTGAGCTCGGACTAACGTACTTATTCATTAGTCATGATTTAGGTGTAATTCGTCATATGTGTGATCGTATCGGTGTTATGTATCGCGGACGTATCGTCGAAGAAGCAACTAGTGCAGAAATATACAGTAATCCGCAACATATTTATACGAAGCGCCTAATATCAGCAATTCCTGATATTCGTCCTGAAAACAGAGAGAGACAGCGTAAGCTCCGTCAACAAGTAAGCTCTGAATACGAGAAATCATACGAAAATTATTTCAATGAAAACGGTCGGGCTTATGACTTAAAAGCAATATCGCCAACGCACCGGGTGGCATTACCATAAGGGAGTGATAAAACATGTGGAAGTTTATATTACGGAGATTTTTAGTAATGATCCCGCAATTATTCGTGTTAAGTGTACTTGTCTTTCTACTAGCTAAAGCAATGCCAGGCGATGCCTTAACTGGCAAAGCAATGAATCCAAAAGCGGATCCAAAAGTAATTGAAGAACAACGTGAAAAGCTTGGATTAAATGACCCAGTTACAACACAATATGTTCGCTGGATTAAAAATGCCGTCCAAGGTGACTTCGGTATTTCCTATGCACATAAAATGAAAGTAACCGATTTAATTGGAGAACGACTTGGAAATACAGTATCTTTAGCACTTGTCATTCTTATTCTTACTTATTTAATTGCCATACCACTGGGCGTTATAAGTGGGCGTTGGAATGATACATGGGCTGATCGACTCATTACCATTTACAACTATCTAGGTTTCGCTACACCACTATTTATATTTGCACTAGTTATGCTCTTCCTATTCGGATTTAAGTTTGCAATATTCCCAACCGGCGGTAGCGTAGATCCTCAAGTTGCAACAGGTACATTTGCTTACTATTTAAGCAAATTGAATCACATGCTGCTACCAGCTTTATCTGGGGCATTAATTGCAACAGTTGGTACTGTTCAATATTTACGAAGCGAAATTATTGATACGAAACATAAAGACTTTGTTCGTACAGTAAGAGCTAAGGGTGTTCCAGAATCAAAAATCTATTCTAGACATATTTTACGAAATTCATTCTTACCAATTGCAGCTTTCTTAGGCTATGAAATTACAGGATTAGTTGGCGGTGCCATCTTTTTAGAAAGTATTTTTAGCTATCCAGGAATTGGACAACTATTTATACAATCTATCTCTCAACGTGATTTTAGTGTAATAACTGCACTCGTTATGTTTACTGGATTTGCAACGTTACTTGGAACTCTCCTTTCAGATATTATTCTAAGCATCGTCGATCCACGTATTCGCATTGATTAAAGAAAGGAGATGACATTATGTTAGCAAACCCTGAAAAACAAACTGAAGTTGTTCATTACGAAAAAAGCCCTTCTGGTTTCTCTATTATGTGGCGAGAACTTCGTAAAGATAAATTGGCAATGTTTTCACTTGTTTTCCTAGCAATCTTATTACTAGCAGTCTACGCAACATCTTTTATTATGAAACAAGAAGATATTGTACGAGTTGATTTATTTGCTATTTATGCTCCTCCCTCTGCTGAACATTGGTTAGGAACAGATTACGGAGGACGCGATATTTTCGGTCAACTTATTATTGGTACACGTAACTCATTCACAATTGGATTAGCAATTACTATTCTTTCTTGTTTCATTGGCCTTTCAATTGGATTAATTGCCGGGTATTTTGGAGGAGCTATTGATAATATCATTATGCGCATTATCGACTTTGTTATGGTTTTACCCTTTTTAATGCTTGTAATTGTATTTATTACACTTGTTCCTACATTCAATATTTTCACTTTTATTTTAATTATGAGCGTGTTCTTATGGACAGGAAAGGCCAGATTAATTCGCTCAAAAGTATTAACTGAAAAAGAACTAGACTATGTCTCTGCATCTAAAACTTTAGGAACACCAAACTGGAAAATCATTCTTTTCCAAGTACTACCTAACTTAAGTTCAATTATCATTGTTAGCGTTACATTAAATCTTGCTGGAAACATCGGTATTGAATCTGGTCTAACTTTCTTAGGATTTGGTCTACCAGAAAGTACACCAAGTCTTGGTACACTTGTTAGTTATGCTAGAAATCCAGATGTATTACAAGAGAAATGGTGGATTTGGTTACCCGCATCAATCATGATTTTAGCATTGATGCTGTGTATAAATTTTATTGGTCAGGCGCTTCGTCGTTCGGCCGACGCAAGACAAAGAAAAGGATAAGGGGTGGAAGAAATGACAAATAAGCCAAAGTTTTTCAAAGTATTAAGTACACTTGCGGTTTCAACATTACTACTTTCAGCATGTGGGGGCAGTGGTAGTGGTGGTAGTGAAAAAACGAGCAGCACAAAAAAAGTAGATACAAATAAATTTAGTGCATCTGTTAAAAATGATAAAAAGGAAATTAAAGATGGTTCATTAACATATGGTCTTGTTTCTAATACACCATTTGAAGGACTTTTAAATTTCGCTGTATATGAAGGGGATCCTGATAACCAAGTCATTACAATTTTCGATGAATCTTTATTATCAAATGACGAAAACTGGGAATACACGAATGATGGCGCTGCTACATATGAAATTTCTGAAGATAAAAAGACAATTACATTAAAAATTAAAGATAATGTAAAATGGCATGATGGAAACCCTGTTACTGCTGAAGATTTAGAATACTCTTATCTAGTGATTGGTAACAAACAATATGCCGGTTCTCGCTATGACACTCAAATGCAAATGATTGAAGGTATGGAAGATTACCACAATGGAAAAGCAGAAAAAATTTCAGGTATCAAGGTAACGGATCCAAAAACAATTTCGATTACATTTAAAGAGCCGAATCCTTCAGTGAAAACTGGGCTTTGGACATACCCTCTTCACAAGAAATATTTAGGAGATGTACCAATCGATAAATTAGCAGAGTCTGATAAAATCCGTAAAAACCCAATTGGTTTCGGACCTTTTAAAGTGAAGAAAATCACGCCAGGTGAAGCTGTTGAATTTGAACGTTTTGATGATTATTATGGTGGAAAAGCAAAACTGAAAAGCATGGTTTTAAAAGTTGTTAACCCTTCCGTTGTTAATGCGTCCTTAAAAAATGGTGATATTGACATTGCTGAAGTAAGTGCAGATCAATATCCAAATGTAAGTAAATTAAAAAATGCACAATTAGTCGGCAAAACTGATTTATACTATAGCTATATCGGTTTTAAATTAGGCCATATGGATAAAGAAAAAGAAGAAGTAGTAATGGATAAGGAGAAATTTAAAGATGTTCGTGTACGTCAAGCAATGGCGTATGCTATCGATCGAAAAGAAATTGGTGAAAAATTATATCACGGCCTACGTTATCCGGCTAACTCACCAATCCCACCATCTCTACCAAAATATCATAACAATAAAGCTGGTGCCTATGATAAAGATGTAGAGAAAGCTAAAAAATTATTAGATGAAGCTGGCTATAAAGATACGAACGGGGATGGATTCCGTGAAGATCCGAATGGTAAAGAATTTAAAGCTAATTTCTTATCAATGAGTGGTAGCGACGTAAGTGAACCACTTGCAAAATTCTTTATTCAATCTTGGAAAGACATCGGCCTAAAAGTAGAGCTTCTTGATGGTCGCTTACACGAATTCAACTCATTCTACGATATGATTAAAAAAGATGATCCAAAAGTTGATCTTTTCGCGGCAGCTTGGGGAACTGGATCTGACCCAGATCCTTCTGGTATTTGGGCTAAAGATGCAGCGTTCAATTACCCACGTTGGGCTACTGACAAAAACACAGAATTATTAAAACAAGGTATTTCTCCAGAAGCTGCTGATGAAAAGTACCGTAAAGATGTATACGATAAATGGCAAAAATTAATTCACGACGAAGTGCCATTAATTCCACTTCATTATAAATTTGACTTAAAAGGTGTAAATAACCGCGTAAAAGATTATAAATACACACCAGAAGATCAATACAAGTGGGGTAACGTTAGCGTAACAAGCGATAAAGCAGAAACAGAGAAATAATAAAATAGCTCCTGGCGCTAAGATACATGCCAGGAGCTATTTTTTATTTACAATCCTTTTCTTACTATTGATAGCAACCAATTCCTTCCCGACTCTACTATTAAAAGATTTGATGAATCATCTTTATTACAACAGCTAACGTAACAGATGCAGCAAATCCCCCTAAACAAATAAGACCGACACCTTGGCTATATGATAAATTTTGAAATGCTTTCATCTTTTTCATCCTCCCTATCTTCCCTTCGTTATTTTTATTTTATCAATGGAATAATTTTCATAACATCGATTTTTCTGACAACAAACTTACAAATTTGTAAGTTAACAATTTCTCTTTAAACTTATATATCTAGTATGTCCACACTCTCTCACTTTATACGAAAAAAAGACCTCGAATTATATCAAGGTCTTGCTTACACTACAGAATATTTCACTCAATTTATTTAATAATCATCACCGGACATTTCACACGCTTTGCTATTTTATGACTGACACTACCAAGTACCATTTCTTGTAATGTATTTAATCCTCTACTTCCAGCTATAACAAGATCTATATCCCCTGTATTTACATATTGAACGATTGTATCTCCAGGATCACCATGTAATATCGTAATTGTATAAGGAATGTTCTCTTTCTTTAATAAACCTTCAATCTCTTTTAATTTATCTTTTCGGCTAGCCGATATTGTTTCTAAATCTGTTTGGCCTTGTATAATATCTGATTTTGCTGTTCTATTATCTACTACGTACACAACTTCAACATTTGTTTCTTCGATACATTTCGCAATATATGTTGCATGCTCCGCTGCTCGAAGTGCATGTTCAGAACCGTCACATGCTAATATAATTTGTTTGTACATATGCTGAATCCCCTTTTCGTTATCCTACCCGTATTATATAGTCAACTTCCCCCACTGAGATGAATCGTTTCAGTGGGGGCTTGAGTTAGAACACTAGGTCTTTTCGTCTATATCTAGACAGTTTGACGCTCTAGCATTCATGCCACCTTACGGTAACACCCCAAGTATGTTTTTGGTTGGTACTGGCAACGAACGATTGTTTTTCCACTTGCACCACCCTTTCGAAAAAGAGCAATTCTTCCTTATGGAAGAAGCCACCACTCAGATAAATCCGGCGTGTGCTACAAGCCCCGACAAGTCGAGTACACATGGATGGTTGACGCACCCACTAAGCTATGCATGAAGCAACAGCCTTACGTTTTTGTACTTCTAATAGAATCGGCGTTTTCACTTTAAGATTCTCATCTAATTCTACAACTCTTGATTTTTGCAATGTATTCAACGCACCATTAATATCAGCATGAATACATTTTCCTGATTTACTTTGATACATTCCGCGAGTGATTCGTTTGCCACTAAAGCGATAATGAGTCCCATCATCCTTAGACCAAACTGGAATCGAATCTTTATCCAGAAAACTAGCTTTTGAAGTATAGCTTTCTTCTTGCTTTAAAAATCGGA
This sequence comes from Bacillus sp. F9_6S_D1_P_5, assembly GCF_054823925.1. Taxonomy (NCBI): domain Bacteria; kingdom Bacillati; phylum Bacillota; class Bacilli; order Caryophanales; family Bacillaceae; genus Bacillus; species Bacillus sp. F9_6S_D1_P_5. Next base: position 73,236 of record NZ_JBTREW010000015.1, read on the forward strand.
TGCCTTCTTTTACACATTTATTCTCAATTGCTGTAATCAGTTTATGAAATGGGATTTGAACAAACTTTTGATTATTCTTTTTTCCCATATCCGATTTTTGTTTCCAACCAGCGTTATACCCTACGACAACCGTATCTATGTTACATGCTTTCACTTTTTTAAACAACAGGCCTACAGTCTGTGAAATGTAACCATTTATTTGTCGTTCTCGTTTATGCCAAAGTGTAGCCATTTTATTCGTTACAACTCGTTTAGAAATTCCATTTTCCACATTTTTCTGTTGTAGATTACTGATTATTTTGTTGAAGTACTGGTTAATAGATTTTAATTTTTTTCCATCAATTAAGAATGCATCACCTTTATTTGTTACGCAACTTACTAATCTATCTACACCTAAATCGCAACCCAAAGCGTTACTAGTAGTCGTGGATTGTTTCTTCATTTGAGAAACGTGCATCTCATATGTATAATGCACCTCAAAGAACCGACCTTTTTGCTTCGGTACAATCTCAATGTAGGAGATTTTTTTATTTCTTAAGTTTTTAGGCATACGTATTTTAATGGAACCAAATTTTTTTCTAAATGCAACATTCATTGGAATCATCCAATACCCGTTATCATCCACTTTTGGCACTTGATAGATTTCAATGATTCGTTTGTCAGTTGAACCAGAATAATTCGGAAACTTAGGACGACCTGTGAACGCTTCAGATTTTTTCTTCCACTGTTCCCATGCTTTAAAAAAGCTCTTCACTTCTGTAAATAAGGCTCTACGAATCGCTTGAACAGAGTTTGATTGAATGCCCCAATAATTTATATCGGCTTGCATAGCAGTGTCCACTTCTTTTACCGTAGCCATTTTATTATGGTTCAAATAACTTTGTTTAATGGTGTACAATCCAACATTTCGCAACGCTTTTGAACTATGTGACATGCGTTGCAGTAAGCGTAATTCTTTTGCGGTAAGGCAAGCTCGTCCGATATTCTGTTTCTGAGTGAATCGTTGTATGATTTCTCTTTTCTTTTGTTTACGTAATACTTTCATTGCTTTCTTTCTAACCATTGTTTTCACCACCTTTCTTAGAGAGTTTACTAAAATTATTCATTACTTTTGACAAATCAATATTTGGAACTGAACGGAACAAAATGTGAACATAGTCTTCATCGTAATTTCTTTTGGCTCAAGTAGCCTAATGATGCTTATTATCCAATTTCGTTGTTTTACGATATATTCCCTCCTTATCTACAACAGATTATATCGTAAGACAAAAAGAAACAAACATTCGCCCTCAAAAAATTGTTATGAACGAAACAAAAGAGTTCAGTCTTCTTGCCAAAAAGGATAAAGCCCCCTAAAAAGGAGGCTTCTAACTTGCAATTCTTTTATTATAAGTAGCTAAATTTGAAATAATTTTCGAGCTTCGTTCATTTAATCCCGTTATACTTACTTTCACGTCACTTTGTTCATACTTCATGATAACTTTATCAATTGCGGCTACTGCTGAATCATCCCATATATGCGCATAAGTAAAGTTCAACTCAATTTCTTTTACATCTTCATTGAATGCAAAATTATTTATAAAGTCTGCTGTAGATGCGAAGAAAAGTTGACCATGAATTTCGTATATTTTCTTATTTTCAATATATAAATGTTTCACGTGAATCTTTGCCATATTGAATGCAAATAAAACCGCACTAATTACTGTTCCGATAATTACACCTAATGCTAAATTATGTGTAATTAAGACAATCACAACTGTTACGATCATAACAAATGCGTTTCCTTTCGGTACTTTATGAATCGTTGTTACAGAGTTCCAATCAAATGTTCCAATTGAAACCATAATCATAACTGCAACTAAAGCTGCCATTGGAATATGAACGACATAGTCACCTAAAACAAATAGTAATACGATTAGGAATCCACCCGCTACAAATGTTGATAAACGACCTCGTCCACCTGATTTAATATTAATAACAGATTGTCCAATCATTGCACATCCTGCCATTCCTCCGAAGAAACCAGCGACAATGTTTGCAATACCTTGCCCTCGTGCTTCCTTATGTTTATTACTTTCCGTATGCGTTATATCATCTAAAACTGAAGCTGTTAATAATGACTCTAGTAAACCGATAATTGCAAGCATAACTGCGTACGGTAAAATAATCCCTAATGTCTCAAGTGTAAAAGGCACGTCAGGCATGCTAAAAAACGGTAATTCTTTCGGCAGGCTTCCCATATCCCCTACTGTTTTTAACTGTAATCCGCTCATAAGTGCAATACTTGTCACAATAATAATGGAAATCAGTGTAGACGGTACAGCAGTCGTAATACGTGGAAATACATATATAATTACAAGTCCTAATGCGACAAGTGCATACATTTGCCAAGTAGCATTTTTAAAATGTGGCAGTTGCGCTGTAAAAACTAAAATTCCAAGTGAATTTAAAAAACCACTCATAACAGATTTAGGAACAAACTTCATAAATGAGCTCAGTTTGAACACACCAAAAATAATTTGGACAATACCCGTTAATATCGTTGTAGCAAATAAGTATTGCAGACCATGATCCTTAACGAGTGTTACCATTAATAATGCCATTGCACCTGTTGCAGCTGAAATCATTCCAGTTCGTCCGCCAACAAATGAAATGGTAACTGCAATACAAAAGGCAGCGTATAACCCAACGGTCGGATCCACGCCTGCAATAACAGAGAAAGCAATCGCTTCAGGAATTAACGCTAAAGCAACGACAATTCCCGATAGCACGTCCCCTTTCACGTTGGAGAACCAATCATTTTTTATCGTTTGAAACAAAATACCACTCCTCTACTCTTTTCTCATTTGATTTTCTCCATAAGAAAATCTAAGCCGACTGCACGAAGGCTATTATATAACGAGTGAAGATATTTTTGCTATGTAAAAGTTTCCTAAAGAAAAAGACGCTACCTCAGTAGCGCCTTTGCTCCTTTTATTAATGTCCACCGTGACCTTGACCACTTTCTTGCACAATCTCTAACCTCTCATCCAGTACACCTTGCGTTTCAAATGAAATATCACTCGTACTTCCTAATAAGAAGCCGTGATTATATGGTCCAAGTGTTGGGTCATCTTTAAACTTCGGCTGAATAGTAGCAAGGAAATCATACACTGGTTGTGAAGCTTTACCTTCTTCTAACAATACGACAGGTGCGTGTTTACCCATATGCGAAAAAGGTGCTCCTGCAACTGCTAAGTCTGGTGTTTTGCTTGAAACAAATGATAAACCGTGGCCTGGCTTTGTGAACCCCCAGCCAAATTTCGTTTTCTCATCTTTAAACTTCGCAAATGCAACCGAATTTTCTGTTGGAGTCTCACCACTAATACGCGTTACTTTCCCGTATTTACTTAACTCTTTTTCTACTGCTTTTGAAATGATTTTTTCTGGTCCTAATACATATATATTCGCTTTATCTTTTCTCATTTTTAATGCCTCTATCGTCGCTTCTGGCACCTTATCTTTCTCTGTATATAAAAGCGGTTCTGGCATATGAGAGATCCAATTTACAGCTGGTGTTGTGTATAAACGTCCTTCTTCTTCAGACGAACCGATAATAACACTATTTGGGTAGCTTCCTGTTATATCGGCATATTCTTTATCCACATCTTTTGCAAATGTAGCTGGATCTGTTTCTTTTATTTGCTTTACTTTATATTCTTTTAATTGCTCAAGGATAGATGCACCTACATCCCCCATCACCATAATTTGTGTTCCATCTTTCGTTCCGAGCGGATTTAATCGTTTTATTTCTTTTAACGTCATTTCGGGTACCTTTTCTTTTTCTATAAATAAAATTGGCCCGTTATTCGGATGATGAATAAGATCCGCACTCGCAGTACCTAATTGCCACTCGTTTACTGGTACTAAAATAATAGCGCCTGGCTGATTCCCTTTATGCGTTGCTGGCCATATCGTTTGTGAAGTTAATACTGCCATTTGCAAAGGATCATTTGTGTTTAATCTCGTTACATTTTTTAAACTTGTCGTTAATAAATCATTCGATGCACTTTCGTTCATTTCTTTCGGTGCAGTTACCTCCTGATTCATTTTCATTTCCTTTTGCTCTGTTTTTTTCTCTTCTTTAGTTTCATGATTTTTATGATCCGTGTTCGTTTGTCCACATGCAGCAAGACCAACTGCTGTAATTATTGTTATCCCAAAGATTCGGGTCATCTTTTTCACTATACCGCCTCCGTATGAATCGTTTTTGAGCCAATATGATTACCTAAAATGGAATTTCAACTTTACAATAACAAGCAATTCTGAAGAAATTATGCAGATGAATGATAATCTGCACCATTTCTTCATGATTTTGACTTACAATTTAAGTAATAACTACAAATGCGGAGGTACTCTATGGTCGATATACTACTCGTAGATGATGAGCCGAGAATGCTTGAATTATTAACACTTTATCTTACTCCAATCGGATATAACTGCGTATGTGCAGTATCAGGGGAAGAAGCTATTTCACATATAGAAAATCGAAACTTCAAATTTGTTTTACTCGATATTATGATGCCAAAGATGGATGGGTGGGAAACGTGCAAAAGAATTCGATCATTTAGTAACGTTCCTATCATTATGGTAACCGCTCGTGATCAAACGGTAGATGTCATTCAAGGGTTAAAACTTGGAGCGGATGATTACGTGACGAAACCTTTCCATGAAGAAGAGCTTTTCGCAAGAATTGAAGCTGTTTTAAGGCGTACGAATCAACGTACGCAAATCCAATATCACGGCATTTTATGGGATGAGGCAAAGCATTTCGTCTCTGTCGATAATGAAGAACTTCTTCTCACTCCCATCGAATTCTCTTTACTCGGATTATTTTTACGTCATGTGAACTACGTATTAAGCCGCGATCAGCTCATTGAACGAATTTGGGGATTAAATACAAATACAGAAGATAGAACAGTCGATTCACATATTCGTAATTTGCGTGATAAATTACGAAAAGTAAATTTCCCTATTGATCACCATTTAAAAACAGTTTATGGAGTCGGGTATCGGTGGATTGATACTTTAGATTAAGGAGCAAAACGATGAAGCGAATATCTATTCAACTCGGATTTTATTTTTTAATTGTTACACTTTTAATCGAAAGTGTTCTATTTGTCTTGCTTTATTATAGCCTTGTCAACAATAGAGTAAATGAAGAAATGACAGCTTTATTAAAGCGCGGAAATAGTCACAGAGATGTGCTTGAAAAGTATTTTGATAAGCAAACAATCTCCCATGTTGCACTAATGGAATCCGAAGCCGAAACGACTGTTGTTATTACAAATGCAAATAAGGATGTACTAGCTAAATCCAACGAAATAAATACTACTATAAAAAAGCATATTAAAAAGATGCAAACACGGACAGATCATGAAGGCGCAATTATAGAGAATCATTGGAAAACATCTAATTATATATGTACAGTTAGTCCCATTGTAGTAGATGGAAAACATGAAGGCTATGTGTACATGTTTCTTGGGACAGAATCCATTGAAAAGATGGTGAATGGGCTAACAAGACAATTCATTATTGCCGGCGTCATTACGTTTCTATTAACAGCCATCACTATCTTTCTCTTATCACGGTTGTTAACAAAACCATTGTTACACATGAAACATGCCACTGAAAAAATGAGTAAAGGCGATTTATCAGTTTCGTTAACGACTACTCGAAATGATGAAATTGGTGAACTAGCATCATCTATTCAAACGCTTGCTAATGATTTACATTATATGAAAACAGAGCGAAGTGAATTTCTAGCAAGTGTTGCTCACGAATTACGAACACCATTAACATACGTAAGAGGTTACGCTGACATTGCTTTAAAAGAAAGCACACCCCCAGAGCAACGTTTGCGATATTTATCTATTATAAAAGATGAGTCTGATTACATTACAAACTTAGTTCAAGATTTATTTTCACTTGCACAAATGGAACAACATAACTTTTCTATTCAAGTAAAGGAAGTACATTTACACACCTTCCTTACTCGCATAGTCGACAAAGTTAACGCTATGTATAAAGAAAGATACATTAAAATTTCTTTCTCTTGTCTATCTACTCTGCTAGTAAATTTAGATGAACAGCGATTTGAACAAGTGATAATAAACATTTTAAATAACGCTTATAGACATTCAAAAGAACATTCTCATATAAATATTTCTGTTACAGAAAAACATAAACATATTTCCATTACAATTGAAGATGAAGGCGAAGGTATTCCGCCTGAAGACCTCCCTCACATTTTCGACCGCTTTTATCGAGTTGATAAAGCAAGATCACGAGCTACAGGCGGAACCGGTTTAGGACTATCTATCGTAAAAGAAATTGTAGAACTACACGGCGGGAATATTACTGTAACGAGCGAAGTTGATCACGGGTCTTGCTTTATCATTTCATTACCATCTATATAAAAACACGACTACTGATGGTAGTCGTGTTGCTTTATCATTTTACTTTATAATATAAATTTACAAATTGCCCAAAACGTTTCGTATCCGTTAGAGTTAAATTAATTTCTGGATTCTTGTCTTGAAATAACGGAACTCCAGAACCTAATATATGTGGTGTAATCGTAACAACATATTCATCAATTAGATTATTCTTAAAGAACCCTCTTAGTAGACTTCCTCCACCGACCATCCATATTTTAGATCCTTCTTGTGCTTTTAACCTTTTTGTAAACTCCACTACATCTTCATTTACAAACTCCACGTGTTCGTTTGAACCTTTTTGTGAGTTAGAAAAAACATAACATTTTTTATCTAAATACGAGAATGGTTCTATATGCTCTACTACATAATCGTACGTTTTTTTTCCCATGATTATTGTATCAATTGTTTCATACATTTCTGTATAACCGTTATCTCCCTCTCCTTCCGTTTCCATTAACCACTCTAAATCATCATTTTCTTTCGCAATATATCCATCTAAGCTCGCCGCAATAAATAAAACAATTTCACGTGACATCTCTTTTCCTCCTTGTGTTTCATCTTGATAACATTATGATGTAAACAATATACTAACAATAAAACATGACACTTTATGTCATGTTAAAAAGAAAAAGGTGATACATTTGTCAAAAGCTAAACGCTTATTAGACATCCTTATATTTGCTTCTGCCAAAAAGACATTTACAGCTCAAGAAATAGCTGACGAATTTAATATCTCCGTTCGTACTGTCCATAGATATATTGTAGATTTAAGTGATATGGGATTACCTATTTATGCTGAACAAGGTCGTAATGGAGGCTATAAAGTATTAACAAATAGAGTCATTCCCCCTATTTTATTTACGGAAGAAGAAGCAGTCTCCATTTTTTTTGCTTTTCAATCTTTAAATTACTATCGAGACTTACCTTTTAACACAGAAATCAATTCCGTTACACATAAACTGTATAGCTCTCTACAGCATGATGCGAAAGCGAAAGTTAATAAAATACGTTCTTATATCGCTTTTTGGAATCCGAAGAGAACAATTAATACACCTCTTTTAAACGAAGTACTAACTGCGGCTATTGAAAATAAAAATTTACACTTTCAATACGAATCTAAATCGGGGATAAAAACAAAACATGTTCATCCTATCGGTGTATATGCTCATGACGGGCTATGGTACTTACCATCTTATGACTTCAGTAGAAAAAAAGTATTACTGTATCGCGTTGATCGTATTCTTTCTATATTATCAACAGAAGAAAATGAAAATACGTTCATGAATTTAGAAGAATGGTTCGACTCTAGCTCTAACGTAGTGCACATTCCTACCCAGTTACATGTTTCATTAACAGCAGAAGGCGTGCGCCAATGTAAAAGCGTTCCTTACCTTGAAGAATTCGTTGTACTAAACGAAGACGGGACAGGATATATACATTCAACAATTGATAAAGGTGAAATTAATTTTATTACGCCTTTATTTTATAGGCTTGGAAAAGATGCAAAAGTGTTAGAACCGAAAGAATTGATAGATGGTTTACGTATACGTGCGAAAGAAATTTTACATATGTATGAAGACGAAAAAAGCTGCTAAATATAAGCAGCTTTTTTCGTCGATTTGTTTCTATTATTTTGACTGTTGACGAATATCGAACCACCAACGATTTTTCTCATTCATATTCTCAGTGCCACTAGACCCACTGTAACGGAAAGCATCCAGGAAGATTGACTCTAGTTTATCCTCATCTACAAAATAACCTAAGTTAACTTTTACCGTTTCTCCCGGTCGGATACTGCCAATATTGTAAAAGCTTTTCCCGTCTCCGTGAGGTTCTAAATAATCCACTTCACCCGTCATAATATTTCTTTCTGTAATTCCATCTTTCCCAGCATAATTCCATACATTACCCTTATTTTTAAGCACTTGTATGGATGGATGCATATAGATTTCTTTTGTCACCTTTTTGCCTATATTTTTCACTGTTGTTTTCAAGTAGACAAATTTAGGATGAATTAATTTTGACTCTACTAATTGATCAATTGAATCTTTACCATTTCCAAATTTATATTCATCCCGTCTATATGGTATCAATTGTCCAGTTTGATCCAAAGCCTGATTCTCGCTTAGTATTCCTAAACCAAGTTCACTAAAGTTTTCTTGTTTAAAATCTTTAATTGAATCAAAAACTTCAACTTTTTCTATCATATATTCAATTTTGCTGTTATCCATGATAATCGTCACTGGAACCTTTTGTCCTATATGAAATAGTCGTTTACTATCTTTTTTCAAAGGAATCACCTTAGTTTTTTTAGACTTACTTTCTTCGCTAAAATACTTTTTATCATAATCTGTTATATATGATGCCTTTTCTTTTGACGTAGGCTCAAGTGAAATGTTCCCTAACACATCCACCATTTGTTCTTCGTTTACATCGTTTCCAATATAACTTTGTAACATGATCCCCTCTTTCTCAAAAAAGAGAAAGACCTCTCTGTTAAACGCTAAATTGTTGTTTCCATTTTCTTTATTAACAATCACTGCTTTCTTACCATTTATCTCTTTCTCTTCGTAGCTTTTTGAGTACAGCGTTTTAAAATTCGAATCTTTTCCTACTCTCCAAAGAATGAAAGAAAATCCACCCTTTGCATAGTTATCTTTAAATGAATATTTCATAGCAGAGTCATCAATTGCTTCCATATTTTCTGGCAATTTACCAACCTTCAACTTATACCACTGATCACTCTTTTTCGAATCCTTATTTGTTAAGGAAACATTTACTTCATAATTTTGTTTTTGAACGATCATATTATAGACTTTCACTGCTCCAAAAACGGTTGTCGGCATGCCGATCAATAAGCAAGCAGCAGCGATTAACATACGATGTCTTTTACGCTTTTTCTGCGGTTGTCCATCTTTCAGCTTCATTTCCTCCAAAAACAATTTCTTTTTGCGCGTATATGTATGTGAAAATTCATGTTGTTCTTCAAGTTTATCAAAATCATCTAAAGCAATTTTTTCAGCAAGTTCATATATTTCTTTGGAGTTCTTTGAATTCGTCATGTTGTATACCTCCTATCATATTTTGGACTCGTTTTCGAGCGCGTTCAAACTGCTTGCGGACATTTGCCTCGGTTATCCCCATAACACTTGAAATTTCTTGATACGTTAAGTTATAAAAGACTTTGTACTTAAACACCTGTCTGTTAGATTCATTTAACTCTTTTAGCAATGCATCAATTTGAAGCTCAGACATTTTACGTTTTTCCCACTCTTCAATATTTTCATCTACTGCCTCTACTGATTCTCTTTCATATTCTTCTAAAAATGTTTCATGTCGTTTATTTTTCCGGTAACTATCAATTGCCTTGTTTTTCGCGACCCTCAAAATGTAACGTTTAAGCTCTTCAGTGCTCAAGTTATGGAGCTTTTCCAAGTTCTTATAAAGAGTAATAAACGTCTCTTGAACTGCATCTTCTGCCTGCTGAATATTATTTAAAATAGAATAAGCTACGTAATAAATTTTTTGTTCGTACAACTCGTATAGCTCTTCCATCTTTTCATAATCGTTGTTTGTAACTTTCATATAATTCCTCCTCTCACTCTATATAACGAATGAGCCATATACTTTGTGACACTACAAAATCTATTTATAAATAAAATTTAATAATAAAATAAACAAAAGCCCAATTTCTCTATTTTAACTGAGAAATTGGGCTTTTTAATATTAGAATTCTCTTGACTGTTTCCCTAGGAATATCCCTCTTACGCCTTTTCAGTAAACAGCATTTGCTCTATCGCTTCGTTTAACAAATTCTGTGTCTCTTCCAAGTTATGATTCTGCTTTTCTCCCGGTTGTACCATATAAAACTCAGCAAATGAGCGCTCTTTATATCTTGGTACGACATGCATATGATAATGTGTTAACTCGTTAAATACTCCACCATTTTGACAAACTGTAACTCCGTCAGGTTTATATACTATCTTAATCGCTTTTGCAATAAGCTTAGAAGCATCCATAATTGACTTTGCTACAATATCATTTAATTCATCTACTTCTACAATATGCTGCTTTGGCACAATTAAGGTATGACCTGGATAGAAAGGTTCATGATCTAAAAAACATGTTACATAGTCATCTTCATATACTTTATATATTTTTTCCTCTTCGTTTGCTAATTTACATCCTAAACATTCCATCATACTTTCCCTCTCTCTAAAACACAAAAACGTGAGAGCCGTATTCTCACGTTTTTATGTTTCACTTTATTAGCTCAATTGTTTCCGTAACTTGTATACTATCTTTTACCGATTGAACAACCGTACAATTTTTCACTGCAAGTTGCAGCGCCTTGTCCAACTGCTCTTCTGTAATGTTTTGTGCTTTAATTTTATAGTGCAAATGAACACTTTCAACTGGTTTTGATAAAGCTTCGCTTCTACCAATTTCCGTTTCAATTGTAAACGTATCGTATGTAATACGTTTCTTTTCTAAAATTGTTCGAAAGACAATTGCACTACATCCTGCGATAGAAGAAACGAGTAATTGTAACGGTGAGTACCCGTTTTCTTTTCCAATCGCTAATGGACCATACGATAAATCTGCCTCAATATCATCGTGTTTGATTGTTAGTTTCATTTGCTTTTTCCATCTCCACTTTCATCGGTTTCTGCCGTTTCTTATTTATATAATAATATATGTAGCAGAAAATGATAAATGGAATACCACAATATAACGCCATTCTTTGTTCTGGAATAAACGCTAAACTAATAACAACGATACTATTTGTAATTAAAGCTAAAATAGGAACAATTGGATATAACGGTGTTCTATATTTTAAGTCCTCTAACTTTCCTCCGCCTTTTATATACTGACTTCTAAAGCGAAGTTGCGATAGAGCAATAATGATCCAACTTGAAACAGCTGATAAACCAGCTATAGATAATAAGTACATGTATACTGTATCTTCTGCAAGGAAACTTGTGAATAAAGAAAGGCCAGCTACAGCAATCGTTACAACTAGTGCAGTAATTGGAATACCACGTTTATTTACTTTCTGGAAAGACTTCGGTGCCATTCCTTCATTTGCAAGTGACCATAGTATACGAGTTGCCGCATATAATCCTGAATTCGCTACAGATAATAACGCAGTAATAATAACGAAGTTCATAATATCAGCTGCGTATGGAATACCGATTTTATCAAATACGACTACGAATGGACTTTCAATTACCCCTGCTTCTTTCCAAGAAATTAATCCTACTAAAATCGTCATTGTTAAAATGAAGAATAACATAATGCGCCATACTGTATTACGAATTGCGCGTGGAATTGTTTTTTCTGGATTTTCACTTTCTCCCGCTGCAATCCCGATTAACTCTGTTCCTTGGAACGAGAAGTTAACTGTAATCATCGTAAGTAATACGGCAGCTAGTCCATTCGGGAATAATCCACCATCGCTTACAAAGTTAGAGAAAAGAGGTGCTGCTTCTTTTCCGTCATATGATATAAACCCTAATAATGCACTACCACCAAGAACAACAAAGGCAAGAATGGTAACTACTTTAATACTAGAGAACCAAAATTCTAATTCAGCATAACTTTTCGCTGAAATTGCGTTTGAAGCATATAAAATAACACCGAATACGAGACACCACACCCAAACATCAACATTCGGAAACCATCTTTTCATCATTAAACCGATTGACGTTAATTCTAATCCTACTGTTACTGCCCAGCCAAGCCAATATAGCCAGCCGATCATAAAGCCCGTTCCTGGTCCAATAAACTTCGTCGCATACTTTTGGAAAGAACCTGAAACTGGCATTGCTACCGTTAACTCTCCAAGACAAAGCATTGTTAAATACATAATAAATCCGCCTACTAAATAGGAAAGGATGGCTCCCCCTGGTCCAGCCTGATTAATGGTGTAACCTGAACCTAAGAAAAAACCAGTTCCGATTACACCACCTAGTGCGATCATAAATAAATGTCTACTCTTCATCGTACGATGTAATTTCTCATTCGTTGGTTGCTGCATCTAAATCCTCCCCCTACCAATACCCCTATATCTTGTTAAAATTTTCTGATAATAAAAATATACACGAAAGCGATTACAATTTCTATATAAAATTAAAACTTTTCTGATAAAATAATATAAAAAATCGAATTATTGCAAGTTTTAGATTCTATTTAGAGGAAAATAAGGATAAACAAGGAAAAACCCTTACATATATTGTAAGAGTTAACGAAGTTCTAACCTTCTCGATAAAATTGATAAACTATAGTTTACAATAAAGTACATACAAGCTACTACTATAAACGTTGGAATCATATAATTTACATTTTGTCCGCTAATAATTTGAGCATTATGCATAAGCTCCGGTAGTGATATAACGACTGCTAATGATGTATCCTTTAACAATGAAATAAACTGACTAACAAGCGGCGGAACCATTCTTCTTAATGCTTGCGGTAAAATAATGTGCCAAAGCGCTTGTACATACGTTAACCCTGAAGACCTTGCAGCCTCAATCTGTCCTTTCTCAATAGATAATAGGCCACTTCGAACAATTTCAGATATCATTGCTGCTTCAAATATTGTTAACGCAACAATTGCAGCTGTTATAATTTCTAATTTCAAGCCTGCTTCTGGAAGTGCAAAATATGTGAAAAATATAATTAAAAGTAGTGGTAAGTTTCGAATGACTTCAACGATAATCCCCAATATTTGTGAGACGACAGGTATTTTCATGTAGCGCAATATTCCTATTACACTACCAATAATAAAGCTAAGTACAATCGCTACGAGTGCTACCTCTAATGTGATGAGTAATCCTTTTAATAAAAAGAGAATATGATCACCCGTTATAGCTCCCTTAAAATCCATTTACACCGCCTCCTTTGCCAAGCGTTTTTCTAAATAACGCACTAGCATACTGAGCGGAATTGTTAATATTAAATAAAACATCCCGACAAATATATAAACATCGAACGTAACAAACGTCTTCGTTGAAATTAAATCTCCTTGATACATTAAATCAGCACCAGCAATAATTCCAAGTATGGAAGAGTTTTTTACTAAATTTAAAAATTGGTTTCCTAGAGGAGGGATTACAATTTTCATCGCTTGGGGTAAAACGACATGGTACATTGCTTGCGTATAAGTCAATCCTGAGGAACGTGCTGCCTCCATTTGGCCTTTCGCAACTGATAAAATACCAGCGCGAATGACTTCAGCAATAAACGCTGCAGTATATACGGTAAGCGTAGCTGTTCCTGCTACAAAACCATTTAAAGTAATTCCTACTACAGGTAAAGCGAAATAGAATATAAATGCAATTAATACGAGCGGAATATTTCTTACAAATTCTACAATAGTAGCCCCCAACCAATTTAAAATACGAATCGGTGCAATGCGCATTACAGCCAATACTACCCCTAAAATAAAGCTTCCAATTAATGCAATTACACTAGACATAACTGTATATTTAAATCCTTCTAAATACATATCAATGTTATTCGTTAATATAGAAAAATCAGGCACATATTCTCCCCTCTTTCTTTACAAGAAGAGGATGAGCATCCCTCATCCTCTTACTCTTCAATAAGAATAAAGCCCCACTAATTAAAGTTTCACTTTACTTCTCTTGTTTTTGACCAATCCATTTCTCATACAATTTATCGTATTCTCCATTCGCTTTCATATCTTTTAGTAAGCTATTAATCTCTTTCGTCAAATCATCTGCACCTTTTTGCACTGCAATTCCGTATGGTTCATCCGTAAAAATTTTCCCTACAACTTCATAATTTGAATCTTGTTTTGCCATGCCGTAAAGAATTGCATTATCTGTCGTTAAAACATCACCTTTTCCTGCTTTTAACGCCGTAAATGCCTCACTGTAATTTTCAAATTCTAATACAGTCGCTTCCGGTGACTTTTGACGAATGTTATTTGTCGATGTTGAACCTTTTACTGCTAACACTTTTACGCCCTTTTTCACATCATCAATACTTTTAATATCGCTTCCTTTTTTCACGAGTAACGATTGCCCTGCTTTAAAATATACATCTGAAAAATCGACCTCTTTTTTACGTTCTTCCGTAATTGTCATTGTTGCGATAATTGCATCAATGTCACCGTTTTTCAGTAGTGGAATACGCGTTTTAGACGTTACTTCTTTTAATTCTAGTTTCTTTTCATCTCCGAGAATTTTTTTCGCAAGCGCCTTTGCAACATCAACATCAAATCCTTCTACCTGCCCTGTTGAAGGATTTTTCAATCCAAATAAGTTCGTATCATTCTTCACCCCAACTACTAGTTTCCCTCGCTTCTTAATTTGCTCAACAGCCCCGCCTTGCTTCGTATTCGTTTCCTTCGCCTCATCTTTTTTACTTCCACACCCGGCAACGACAAGTACGAATAAGCATGAAAATACGATTAAGGTAAACAACTTTTTCATTTTAAACATGAAATTCCTCCTTTAATGATTTAACACTCGACTTAAAAATAAACGTGCTCTTTCTTGTTCAGGGCTCGCAAAAAATTGCGCCGGTGTTGTATCCTCAATGATCTTGCCATCATCCATAAATAAAATCCGATCAGCTACTTCTCGCGCAAATCCCATTTCATGCGTGACAACGACCATCGTCATCCCTTCTTTAGCTAGCGTTTTCATAACATCAAGTACTTCCCCGATCATCTCTGGATCCAGAGCAGACGTAGGCTCATCAAATAACATAATTTCCGGCTGCATTGCAAGTCCTCTAGCAATCGCCACCCGTTGCTGTTGTCCTCCGGATAATTGATGTGGATATACGTTAGCCTTCTCTGGAATTCCTACTTTCTCTAAATAAAACATCGCTGTTTTTTCTGCTTCCTCTTTTAAAATTTTATTTACTTTAATAGGTGCTAGTGTAATATTTTGAAGAACCGTTTTATGTGGATATAAATAAAAATGTTGAAAGACCATTCCGATATTTCGGCGTAATTCATTCATATCTGTTTTCGCATTGTGTACCTCCGTATTTTGTACAATTAACTCTCCATCTGTAATTGACTCTAACTGGTTTATACACCGAAGTAATGTACTTTTTCCTGATCCTGAAGGCCCAACAACTACTACCACTTCACCTTTTTTCACTTGCACATTAATATCTTTTAAAACTTGAAAATTACCATAATATTTATTTACGTTACGAAACTCTATCAACATACTCACCCCTTCCCCTAACAAAGCATGTACATTCTTTTTATATTCAAAAATAGGCAAAAAAATAACTGCCTGCTTCATTTTGCCCATAAAAAAAGCAAAGGGATTTTCCCTTTGCTTTTTTATTTCTCTTCTATTAAGAGACTTCTTCCTTCTTATCTTTTCCGTATTCATGCTCCCAAAAGTCAGCGTTTTTAATTCCTAATGGCCCTGGATCAAATACTGGATCCTTTCCTTCTTTTTTCTGTTTTTCATAATCCTTTAATGCAACTAATGCTGGCTTTTGTAACAATAAAATCGCGATAATATTAACCCAAGCCATAATACCTACACCGATATCACCTAAAGCCCAAGCCGTTGCTGCTGTTTTTATACAGCCGTAGAATACAGCACCTAAAAAGACAAATTTTAGTACCAGAGACAGCCAAGGACGATCTTTCTCACGGTTTAAGTACGCGATATTCGTTTCTGCAATGTAGTAATACGCCATAATTGTTGTAAAGGCAAAGAATAGTAACGAAATGGCAACGAAACCGTTTCCAAATCCAGGGAAAACAGATTCTACTGCTGCCTGTGTATATCCCGGTCCTGGCTGTGCACCATTTAATTTATTTACGATAAAGTTTTTTCCGCTTGCATCAAATACGTTATACATGCCTGTAATAATCATCATAAATGCTGTTGCTGAACAAACAAATAATGTATCAATGTAAACGGAAAATGCTTGCACTAAGCCTTGCTTAGCTGGATGTGATACTTCCGCAGCAGCTGCTGCATGTGGTCCAGTTCCTTGCCCTGCTTCATTGGAATAAATACCACGTTTTACTCCCCAAGAAATTGCTAAACCGATAATACCACCAAATGCTGCCTCTAATGCAAATGCACTTCTTATAATTAACATAAATGCTTCTGGCAATTTTTCAATATTCATAGCAACAATAACACAAGCTACTAAAATATAACCAACTGCCATAAACGGTACGACAACTTGTGCCACGTTAACGATTCGCTTTACGCCACCAAAGATGATAAGAGCTAATACAACAACTAATAATGCCCCTGATATGGTAGTGTTAATTCCAAAAGCCGTTTCTAAACTTACGGCAATACTATTTGCTTGCACACCTGGTAGTAAAAGCCCCGTTGCAAGAATCGTCGCTGCAACGAATACCAATGCATACCATTTCACACCTAAACCTTTTTCAATGTAATAAGCAGGTCCACCGCGAAACTGTCCTTGATGTTTCGTCTTATATATTTGCGCGAGTGTTGATTCTACATAAGCTGATCCTGCTCCTAAAAAGGCTACTGCCCACATCCAAAATACAGCCCCTGGTCCACCGAAGGCAACCGCTGTAGCTACCCCAGCGATATTCCCTGTCCCAACGCGCCCTGATAACGAAAGTGCTAACGCTTGGAATGAAGAAACACCAGCCTCTGATTTTTCTCCTTTAAATGTCAGCTTCACCATTTCTCCTACATGCCTTACTTGTAAAAACCTCGTTCGAATAGAAAAATATAAACCTACTCCTAAACATAAATAAACAAGTGCTGGACTCCAAACAATATTATTTAACCAATTTACGAAAGCTTCCAATATTCCCCCTCCTTTTTATCAAGAATATTCAGAATATATAAAAATTATAAATGTATACCGAATCTATGACAATATTATTTTAATAAAACAAACATATTTTTGTATAAAAAAACAAAGTATACACTTATTTTGTATACTTTGTTTTGAATAAAATGTATTATATATTCACAATTGCTTCTTCGCTTATAATTCTTTCATATAACTCTTCAGATAATTTTTGGAAGTTATCTGGCATATCTTTCCCCTTAAACTTCTTTTGGAGTGTGCCGTATAGACCTATGTCACGCAAACGTAAAAATAGTGGTAATGATTCATACCAACTATCCGCCAGTCTGTGCTCATACTCATAGCCTTTCCGTAACACTTGTAGCTGTTTACGAGCAAAGTCTGTCTTCTCTTCCGCTGTCCACGGTGTAAATAGAACAGAGTAATAGAGAACCATCGCTAAATCGTGTATAAAGTAATTATAGGCCGCATCATCAAAATCAAAGATAGTTAGCTCTTTTCCATCGTAATGAAAATTACCTGGATGAATATCACCGTGCATAAGGCCGAACGTTTCTCTTTCAACTGGAAGAGCCTTTATCTCATCCATTAATACAGTAGCAATCTTTTTCACTTGATCATCGTCTAATTCATTCACAATCCCACTCTCATCTTCTTCCCATGTATCACGATGATTCGTTTTAGGATAGTTCATTGTTAGACGATGCAGTTGACCAATCGCTTTTCCCCATGCTTCAAAATAAATATCGCTCCAATAAGGCGATTCTTCTCCTTTTACTTGCTCCCCTTTTGCATATGTAAATAAGGAAGCAAAAAAGAAAGTCCCATCCTCTGCTCCAATTTCTTCTACAAGATTTTGAAACGTTGAGTAAAGAGGTCCCGCTACCTTTGCCCCGTTCTCCGCAACATATCGTAAAAAATCTAATTCAGCTTCGACTTCTTTTTTTGAACGATGAGAAGAATGGGTTAAACGCAATACGTAATCTTCACCACGATCGCCCTTCGCCTTAAAAATATAATTCTCAAAATCTCCAAGCGGCTTTTCTTCCACTGTTACATGAAACAAATTCGCTGCTCTTTCTAAAATCTCTTTTGTAAAAACACGTTCTACAGCTATTTCCATATATATCCCTCCTATATATCTTCTTAATTCGACATAAATGTGAGAAGTACTGCTATGAATAATCTAAAAACAAAAAAAGGTTGATTCACTAAATCAACCCTTACACTATTAAAAATTCTATTTCTCAATTCTTCATCAATTCATTCTTATATATAACATTTATTTTTATTTCTCTTCACCTTTTGTCTGCATTGAATTGAAAGTCCAATTTAATTTTAATGAATCTCCTTGAAATACATTTTGCTCTTCATTGCTATCTACAAATGTGAACATTACATAGAAAGTATCATCATCACCAGGAGCAAGTCCATTTCCTTCTCGGTCTACAACACCTTTTTGTACAAGATCAGGAATACTTCCGTTTTGCGTAGCTACCTTTAATTCAGATAATGTAGTAGACCAAATTGGAACCTCATTTTTATCCAAATTCCATAAGAAATCGACACGGATATGATCACCAAAATCAGCACTTCCATTATCTCCTTTAGCATCAATTACACTATAATCTGTAAGAAGTTTCACGTCTCCTATCGCTAAAGTTCCTTTGTTAACTAATTGAAAACCGCGTTCCATTTCATCACCTGGTTTAATATTGTCGACATTAACAACAACTTCAGGATTAACACTCAAATCTAAAGTACCCGCTGCAAACATGTTTTGTGATACTTCCTTATCACTAAAATACGCATATGTCCCCCCTCCAATTAAAGATAAACCAAGTGCTGCAGTTACAACACCCATACCAAGTCTTTTCTTCATACCCATTTCACAAGTCCCCCTATTTTTAAAGTTCAAACTACACCTCTTATTTCCATCCCACAAACAATACTAATTAAGCAAATATCTTATTATCCCATAACGAAAGCGAACTAACTTTAAACTAGTTACTTCATACCTCCAAATAGCTATCATTTTAAGAAGAACCGGTAATGTTACAGTGAATCATTACCGGTTCGTTGTTAGCAATACCCATTTACTTATGTGTTCATTGCTTTGTCGCTTAGTTTTCCCTAGAAGTGTGTCCCTTTATCTTTTTGGTTCTAAACCAATAGAGCGTAAGATTTTATCTAACGTCACTGGCCCTACATTTTCTTTCGGTTTCTGATTTTCTTTAGCATCTGGACCTTTTTTTAAGAAGTTTTTCTCAATAAAACGAATATCTG
Source organism: Bacillus sp. F9_6S_D1_P_5 (assembly GCF_054823925.1). NCBI lineage: Bacteria > Bacillati > Bacillota > Bacilli > Caryophanales > Bacillaceae > Bacillus > Bacillus sp. F9_6S_D1_P_5. Next base: position 92,816 of record NZ_JBTREW010000015.1, read on the forward strand.
TTTCATTTACAACACCATCTTGATTGACATCTCCATCTTTTACAGCTCCTTTTCCTTTTTCATATGAAAGAGCTGCTATTCTAGCATCTTGAATATCTACCATTTTATCGCCGTTTACATCACCTGCAAGGCTGTCATCCATATCTGCTCTAAAGTTTTGTCCCACTAATTCTCCATCCTGCATTTTTCCTATTTTTGTAGTTAATTTACTATTTAAATGACCTGGCATTTCTACGAAAATATTATATTCTGTATCGCTTACCGGAACATTATGAATTTCAAATTGTCCATTATCATCAACCGTTCCTGTATATTTCTTTCCATCCTTACCAACTGCATACACTTTTGCTCCTAGTTTTGTGTAGTCATTCTTACCTAAATACCCCTCTTCAGTTAAGAAAGCTTCTGGTCCAATATATCCTGTAACCATTGCATGTTTCGAAATAATAGAAAAGGATGTATCTTTAAACACAGGAATCTCAACGCCTTCTGATGCACCTGTTTTTGTATAAGAGAATTTATCTACTCCAAATGCTGTTAAATTATTAAAATACTCGTCACTCGTCATCTCGAATGTAACATCTACAAATGGTGTGTCTCCATCTAGACCTTTAAATTCTGTTCCTTCTAAAGATGCACCAACTTTCACCTTGTTTTCCCAGTTTCCTTCTTCATTTATCACTGGATCTTCTAATTTAATATTTAATCCATGTTGTTTTGCATATTCTGCAAGTGCTGGATTTGGTTTAACATCTACAAATTTAAACAACTGTTTACTATAAGGAATCTCAAATGTACCTGACATAAGTTGTTTCACATTATTAAGATTTAAAGTTAATGTAATTTTTTCTCCTAGTTTAACTTTATCCTTGTCATAGCTTGGGACAGCGTATTCCGTTCCCTCTTTAACAAAGACATAATCTTTAAATCCATTTGCCATATTTGATGCAGTTGCAAGATCATATCCAAATAACCTTAAATTAAGCGGTTCATTGATTTCCTCTGGAAGTACACCAAATTTAAAATCACCATTGGCTTGAATTGTATTCAACCAACCTGACGGAAAGGCGGAGTTTTGATAATATACAATTTCATTAGTTTTTTGGTCATACTGAAGGCCTTTTGCCTTTAATACATCTATCGTAGAATCATAAATGTTACCATGTACCCATAATGCACGCTGACCATCTTCTTCTTTGAACATAGATTCATTTACCTCATGAACGCCAGGTTTTACATCGGTAAATTTCATTTCAGGTTTGATATTATCAATAATTACGCTATCTCCTTTTGTATAAGTTTTCCCTTCTTTGTCATATCCAATGAAATCCAGTTGGTAATCTCCATCAGGCAACGTAACTCGCTTGTCCCCAATTGGATGATTTGGATCTCCTGTAAACGGGAATACATAGCCACCCATACCATCGAACATGATATATTCAATATTTGGTGTTAGACTGCTAGCATTAATTGTCCCCACAATTCCTAATGCCTTTCCTGTTTTTCGATCCTTCACCACTGCATCGATAGTTTCAAGTGGACTGTTCAATTTAAATGTCAGCGGTGAACTCGGCCTTTCCATAAATGGATGGAAGTTAGATGTATCTGTTGCCATTGCATCTCTCAGCAAATCTACAGATTCAATCCCTTTTTCTGTGAACTTCACTGCAAACGGCACTTGATATACTTCTTTTTCATTGTTTTTATTTAAGATATGAATATATCCCTCATATCTACCAAATTCAGCGTTTTCTGGAATGATAATTTCAGGGCTAATTTCCCCTGCTGTACCAGGAGCCACTTTAATAGAATCTTGTACGTTTAGCTTCACACCATTCTTCGCTGCATCTTGCACACCTACACTTGTAGATGAAAACTCTACTTCTAATTTAAACTCTTTCCCTTCTGTTTTATTGCTGTTCTTAATTAAGACTTTTCGACTATCTTTAATTGGTCCATTTCCTAATTGATTTTTATATCCGAATGCAATAGAACCTGTTTTTTCTTCAATATCTACTTCTTCATCATTTACAACGTTTGATGTTTTATCGATAACCTCAATAGCTGTATCTGCATGAACTGCACGATACGCATCAATTCGGCCCGATCCCACCTCAAATACAGAGCGTGCTTCTTTTAAGTCAACTGCAGTATTCATAAGCGCTTCTTTTACTTCAAACGGGCTATAGTTTGGATGTTCTTGCAAAATAAGTGCTGCCACCCCCGCTGTATGAGGAGTTGCCATAGATGTACCTGACATACGTCCATACGCTACCGGATAATTTTCTCCATCCTTTGGATCATTGATATATTCAGGAACCGTAGAGAAAATAGACACACCTGGTGCTACAATATCTGGCTTAATATCATCTGTTTTCGTTGCAGGACCACGGGAGCTGAAATCAGCTAAGTGATCTCCCTCTGTTTTTATATTACTAAGTTCCCCAAACGCTAACGACACATCTCCTTGTACTGCTTTTGCTTGCAAGTTCTCACCATCTACTTTTGTTAAGCGGAACGATGGAATAGATGAAGTACTTTCCCCAAGATAACTTGTAATTTCCCCATCTACATTGTTGTATACAATTACCGCCTTTGCGCCTGCTTCCTTAGCATTATTAATTTTTTCATCAAATGTAATCTCACCGCGTTGGATAAGAGCTAACTTCCCTTTTACATCTTTTCCTGTAAAATCACCTGATTTCCCAAGCCCTACATATACAACCGATAAGGATTGACCTTTCAAATCTTCAATCTTATCAGTAAAGCTTTTTCCAAGTAGCATCATTTTATCCACATGTAAATCACCTGCATCGGCGGAAAACGTTGGTATAGTCATCGCAGCGTCACTTGCTCCAACTGTAATTGGAAGTGCCGCTGCACTAGGTGATCCAAGGGTACCTTCTCCCGGACCACTATTACCTGCTGCTACTACTGTAACAACACCAGCTAACATCGCATTGTTCACCGCCACAGAAGTAGGATATAAAGGATCATTAATAGACGCACCTAATGATAAATTGATAACGTCCATATCGTCTTTCACTGCTTTATCAATCGCAGCAAGAATACCGCTTGTTTGTCCACTTCCATATGGACCTAATACACGATATGAATATAAATCTACATCCGGAGCGACTCCCGTAACTGCATAATCCACACTATTCTTTTTGTCTGCAGCAATTGTCCCAGCTACATGAGTACCGTGGGATGTATAGTATGCACTTCCATCATAAATTTCAGGGTATCCTCCAGAATTTTGCCAATCCTTATACGTTGTCTCCATTGGATCCGCATCATTATTAACAAAATCCCATCCTTTTATTGAGTTCGGATCTATTTTGCTTGGATCTTCACCTTGATTTGCACGATACCCTTTATATGCATCCTTCAAATCAGGATGGTTATAATCAATACCCGTGTCCAGTACCCCCACCTTAATTCCTTTACCTGTTATTTTTTCAGCATGTAGCTTGTCCACACCAATTTGTGGTACGCTATCTGTCATTTTTGGTTCAACAGCCTCTTTAGCTGTTTCTTTCGGTAAATCAATTTTGACCTCACTATCTTCCCATACACGCTTAACAATACCAGTACGAACTAAGTCTTCAATCATATTCGCAGGTAATGAAATCGCTACACCATTAAAAGCATTCTTATATTCTCTTGTTATTTTGGCAGATTTAAAATCCGGTCCCTTATCTTTCTTTTTTTGAAGCTGTTCAAACTCAGTTTTAAATCCTTTATGCGATGCTTCTACCTTTTGTTCTGCAGTTGAAAGAGCTATTTTTTTCCCTTTAGCCGCTTGTTTCAATACCTCAATTTTGCTAGGTGCTTGCTTAAATTCTATAATCACATTCACATTATTAGGACTTGCTGTATTAATGCCTGGTGAAATAACAAAACCAGGTTTTGTATCTAATGTTTTTAAAGCATTACGTTGTTCCTTTGTAAGTCCTTTCAATATAGAACTTGCATCATCAATTCCAGTTAAAGTAGATGTATTTACCTCTTCCGCCAATACGTTATATGGAATTCCTTGAGACAATAACATTCCAACTGTTAGCGTTCCAATAAGAATTTTCCCAAATTTCCCTCGTTTCATATTGCATCTCCCCATTACTAAAATTATTTTTCTAAACAAATTGATTCTTAAATTCCCATTTAGTATTGAAAATTCTATTAATCTTAAACTTTTATTTTGTAACATTAAGAATTTCCAACACTACTACCATCCCCATATAGCTAATCATTCACTTTAACCTTTCTATAGAAGCCCCCCATAATTTATTTTCACTAAAAGATTTTCATAAAATGAATTATTAATAGGATTAAAATGTAATTCTATATTTATTATTACACGTTCTGATTTTTCTGAAAATTGAACAAAAGGCGTATCTTTTTTCTAATGATTCTATGTCTACATAGTACAAAAGAACTATCTTGCTCTTTATTCTTTGTAATATAGAATAAAGAAACACGATAGTTCTTTTAAACATCTCTTATTTAATCCAACGGAACCAATTGATTTCGAACAGCATAGATCACCGCTTGCGACCGACTTTTCACATTTAGTTTTTTAAAAATTTTATTGATGTGAATTTTAACTGTTTTATCACTAATATACAGAGCTTCAGCAATTTCTTTATTACTAAGTCCTTTTACTAATTCAAAGAGAATTTCCTTTTCACGTTCCGTCAGTTCATTTTCATTTGATTCTACTTTCATTTTTTGCTGATGATATGTAATTAATTTTTTAGTCATACGCGGATGAATAACGGAATCACCTCGATATAACATCCGAATTGCTGCTACTACCTGCTCCGATGATGAATCTTTCAATAAATACCCATCAGCACCAGCCTGAAGTGCATCCATTAAATACTCATCATGCTCATACATTGTAAACACAAGTACTCGGCAATTCGGATAGTTTTTTTTCACCAACTCTGTAGCTTCAATACCATTTTTCCCCGGAAGATTAATATCCATCAAAATACAATCTGGTCTGCATGCTTCTACTTTTTCCAATACTCCGTCCCCAGAGCTAGCTTCTCCAACCACGTTCATATCAGATTCATCCTCTAGTATGCTCCGAATTGCGTCTCGTAAAAAAGCATGATCATCCACTACTAATATTTTAATCATTTTACGCACCCCTTGTTTGTAAATCTGGAATTAATAGTGTAATTTCTGTCCCTTTCCCTACAGAACTATCAATCTGTAAAGTAGCCCCTAATTGTTCAGCTTGTTCATTCATATGTAATATACCATAATGTGGCTCATTCTTCGTTTTAACCATAGACTCAAATAGCGAAAAACCAACCCCATTATCCTTAACCCTTAAAAGCACGTGCTCACTTTGATAGCTAAGTAAAACATCAGTCTTGTCTGCTTGTGCATGTTTTACAATGTTTTGCAAACTCTCTTGTAATGTATCAAAAATAACTCTTTCTTTTGAAAAGCTAAGCGCACGTGCATGACCTCTTTCATGATATGTAATATCTAGTTCATATTCTTGTTTTAAAGATTTTATTTTACTTGCTATCGCCTGTTTTAGCCCTAATTGTTGTGTCGGATATGGTTTTAAAGCATAAATAGAATAGCGAACTTCCCCTAAGCTTCCCCTTAAATCTTTTATGCTTTTCTCTACTATTTGCTGCATATCTATTGGTTTATCGCGATATTTTTTTTGTGCGGATTCTAATTGATATATCACCCCGGCCAATGTTTGCGCAATACCATCATGAATTTCGCGTGCTATTCTATTTCTTTCTTCTAAAATCATTCTTTTTTCTTGTTCAGAAATCAGTATCCTTGTTTTAACTACGTTAGCTAATTGGTTAGAAAATGTAGCTAACGACTGTACATCTTCCGGAAAAAAACCTGCAGTTCTACTTTTCCCTGCAACAAACATCCCAACTAGTTCACCATTTACAATAAGAGGAAAATACACAAGTGAGCGTATGACACTATCAAATATTTCATCTTCAGGAGCCGTACCAATTTTCCAATCATTAAATACTAGATTTTTAGAGAGTTCCTCAAACGCCTTGTTTTTTTCTGAATGATCAGAAATATGAGAGCGGACTTTCCCATCTTTTAATAGAATATTCCAGTTCTCATCATCTTTTGTCCATATTACATATGCTTGTATGCCGAAAAAACCTTTAAGTGCTTGTTTAATATGCTTCAAGTTTCCTCCTGTTAGTCCTCGACTAATTTCGGTCGTAATAAGAAATAGCTCATATAACCGCTCCTTCTCCATCCTTATCCTTACAGAAAAAGAACTAATAACTGAAGTTGCTACAAGTGGAAAAAAGAAAAACAGTACTGTAATCTCGTTTACTTCCACACTATATGTACTAATTAATACATGCATCAAGGCCGTATAAGAGAAACCAAAAGTTTCGCAAAGAAATACCGTTACAGTTTTTTTATACCACTGATAGATTGAATATGGCTGTGGAAGGAGTATCATTAACAAATCGTAAAAGCGGTTGTTAAAAAAACAAAAAAACACGCAAAATAATAATAAAGATATTAAATTTTCATACAGAACTGACATATCTATCTTGTTAATTAATAAGAGCATACATTTATTTGAAAACCATTCGGCCAAGATCAAACTAAGCGCATGCTGAGTACTATTAAATAACATTCTTTGTATTGGTGAACGACGATGCAGGTGAATAATTAACGTTACGAGTACAATAGCAATAATAGTTATATGGATTCCAAACTGCCAACTCATAGCGTAAATTATAGGAAAGGTAAGCGAGCTCGTTCCTCTCCAAAATCGTACAGGAAAATACTCTGTAATCCCCATAAATATTAATAACAATATTAGTATTGTTGAATGAGAAGGGATTTTAATTTCAAGTAAAGATATAGTTATAGTAATGAAACCAAGAAAAGAAATAAAATAAAGATAAGAACTAGCAATCTTTTCTCTCATAAAGATAGAATTTACATCCTTCAAAACAACCCCTTCTTTCTTTATAAAACTTCATTTTCTCTATTATCCAATAAAAAACCGGCACTGGCAAAATGGAAGAACCTCCACTAGCCAATCACCGGCTGTGTACTGCACCTAAAAGGCAAGACACAATACTATTATAAATCTCTTTTCTTAAATTTCCTATTCATCGAATGATGTAATTATATGTGCCGCTAGATTTACCCTCCTATAGTACAAAAGATATATATTAATATCGCTAATCTAATATACACTTTCTTCCCATTCTCCTAATTTTCATTTTCTTTAAGTATAGAAGATAACGCAACAGAACTTTCAAGCTACTTTCCCAAATAATCCAAGCATAAAATTCTCACAAAAAGCAAAAATTAACAGAAGTAACTTTATTCTAAAAGAGGTGGAAATTATGACAGAGCAAAAAGAACAGCAAGAAAGTAAAAACCAAAAGCATATGTTTCCATCACTTCCGGAAAATATGAATTACATTAAAAATAAACTCTGTCACTCAGATGATATAAAAAAATTAGATGTCCCTTTTCAAAACGGAAAAGGAACGATTATATATATTGAATCTTTAGCAGATCCAAATTTAATTCATCAATTAGCTCTTGAACCATTATTAACGCGGTCGGATTTGTCTTTAGATAAAGCTTTTTCTACGTTAAATATGAAAAAAGAAACGAATTTAAATTATGGAGTACAACTCTTATTACAAGGTAAATCCTTATATTTTCATGAACATGTCGATAGTTTTTGTATTTTCGAAACAGCTTTATCTTTAAAGAGAGATATAGCGGAGCCTGATAATGAAGGGATTGTGCGCGGTCCACATACTGGTTTTGTAGAGGATCTAGCAACTAATTTAAGCTCTATTCGTAAACTCATTAAGAGTCCAAATTTAGTTGTTAAGTATTTTACAATCGGTGAAGAAATGCACACGAAAGTGGCAATTGCTTATATGCAAAATATAGCGAATGACGATTTAGTTACAGAAGTGAAAAGAAGATTAGAAACGATTAAAACGGATGCACTTATGTCACCAGGATACATACAAGAATTTATAGAGGATACGTCTTTCTCGCCATTTCCGCAGCAATTAAATACAGAGCGTCCAGATAGAACTGTTGCTAATTTAATGGAAGGACGTGTTGCCATTTTATCTGACGGAGATCCAACAACGCTCATCGTACCTGTTACGTTATTCGCTTTTTATCAATCACCAGATGATTATAATAACCGTTGGATTGTCGGTTCTTTCATCCGAATGATTCGCTTAGTAAGTTTTTTAATTGCCTTTCTCTTGCCAGCTTTATATATTGCAACTGTCGCTTTTCATCCCGATGTGTTGCCGCTCGAACTTGTATATACGATTAAAGCTTCATTAGAGAAAGTACCTCTTCCTCCTATTTTTGAAGCTCTCTTAATGGAATTAATCTTTGAATTGTTACGAGAGGCTGGTATTCGCTTGCCGAGCCGCGTTGGACAAACAATCGGTATTGTAGGTGGTTTAGTAATTGGGGATGCAATTGTAAAAGCTGGGCTCGTTTCTTATACGATGATCATCGTAGTAGCTTTAACTGCAATCTCATCTTTTCTCGTTCCATCAAATGATATGAGTTCAGCAGTTCGGATTCTTCGTTTTCCATTAATGCTCCTTGCTGCCATATTCGGATATGTAGGAATATCATTCGGTCTCATTATAACTTTCGTTCACTTATGTCAGCTTCATTCATTTCATACACCATATCTTTCTCCTGTTGCCCCGATGCGGATTAAAGATATGAAAGATTCATTTGTAAGACTACCAATTTGGTCATTTTGGGAACGACCACATGATCCAAAACCGAAAAAAATGCAACGCCAACATGTAACGAGAGAGGATGAGGACGGTGACAAACACGCAAAGTAAAATTTCACTTGTTCAATTTACCTTTTTCGTTATTCAATGCCAAATTGGAGTCGGTATACTATCTCTACCTAACCGGCTTCATCCGATAGCAAAAGGTGGTGGATGGATTTCTGCACTCATCGCTGGATTGGCAATTCAACTTATCATTTTACTTATGTGGCTTTTCTTAAAACGATTTCCTGATGCAGATATGTATGAGAGTGTTTGTATGCTATTTGGTAATAAGTTTGGAAAACTATTAGGTTTTGCTTATGTTTTTTATTTTATCCTTATCGGTATGACGGTCATGTTAAATGTTTGTAATGTCATTAAAGTTTGGATATTACAAGCAACTCCGTGGTATGCCATTCTCATGCTATTTACAATAGCTTGTTGTTATGTAGCTTATAATACGTTTAAAGTCATCGTACGATTTTATGTCATGACCTCTATTCTCATTTTACCTATGGCGCTTTTAATTGCCCTAGGGCTTTCCCGAGCTGATTTTTCTTATATTTTTCCCATTACAGAGGCTGGATGGTGGAATATTATTCAAGCATCGAAAGAAACAATTACAGCTATGTATGGTTTTGAAATCTTTCTCATCGCATTTCCTAAAGTAAATGGGAGTTCTGTGGCAAAACTGAAGGCAATTTCTATCGCTAATGGATTTGTGACTCTCTTTTATGCTTTTACTGTTTGGATTTGCTTTATCGTATTTAGTCCAAAACAAATTGAACTTATCCCAGAACCAGTTGCTTACTTATTACGTTCCTTACATATCGGGATTATAGATCGAACTGATTTACTATTCATACCAATTTGGATGATAACTGTTGTAGCTTCTATTGCGAGTTATTATTACGCTGCTTCAATCGGAATTAGACATATATTCAATCTTGCTAATCATAAAAAAGCTGTTCCAATCGTTGGTATTATTGCTTTTAGTGTAGCCTTATTTATAGATACACCTGAAGAATTAAAAGTAATTGCAACTTTCACTGATAAGTTCACCTATACTTTCATCGTTGTCCTCCCTCTTTTATTTCTACTTTATTCAGTAATAAGAAAGAAGAAAGGAGAACAATATGTTCCAAAAAAGAGTTAAATTACTTTTTATATTATGTACTAGTTCCCTCCTTTCTGGCTGTTGGGATCAAGAACCATTAAGAGAAGCGAGATTAGCTTATAGTATTGGATCAGATATTACAGAAGAGAATAAACTCCAGCAAACAATCGAGCTCGTAAAAAGTTCAAACGGAGAACAATCTTCATTCGAGAATGAAATACATTCAGCAACCGGGCATAACATAAGGGATACAAGCGATGCCCTAAAAAAAAATGTGACTGGGAATATTCGCTATTTTAAATATGGTGTTCAATTACTAGGAACCAAAATTCTAAAAAAAGGTATACTACCCTATTTAGATGTCAGTTTTCGGGACCCAACAAATCCAACTGCTTTAGTAAAGCTTATTGCAGTAGATGGTGAAACGTCCGAGGTACTCGAAAAAAAGAAAGTAGGAAATTTATTAATTGGAGATTTTTTAAAGAAAAAAGTGAAAAGCTTAGAAGATATGAGTGTATTTCCAAAAGAAACTTTAGAAACAGCTGCTACAAAAATGTTAGATCCCGGTAAAGACTTTACCCTCCCTTCTATAAAAATAAAAGGAAAAGAAGTAGTTACAAACGGGTTAGCTTTATTTAACAATGATAAATTAACTGGGCATTTACCTTTGAAACAATCTGTTTTATTCGTGTTATTAACCGGAAAAATGGGAACAAGTGCCCGTATAACCCAAAAACTTACTAGCGATGAATCAGAGAAGACATCTGATTATTTAACAATGGAAATTAGCAATCGAAAGTTAAAACGAGACTTAAAAATAACAACAGATAAAAAAGGAAATGTTTATGCTCACATTAAGCTTCAATTAAAAGTTATAGCACTTGAAGCTCCGAGAGATAATCTTTACAAAATGGATGAAAGAAAAAAACTAAATAAAGAACTGTCTAAACAGCTTACGAAAGAAGCTAAAAAAATAACGAAAAATTTACAAAAGGCAAATTGTGATGCTTTCGGAATTGGTAGACACCTTATTGCATATCATCCTGACTTATGGAAGAAAAAAAATTGGAATAAAGATTATGCAAAAGTAAAATTCAAATCAGAAGTAGACGTAAATATTTTATATAGCGGTGTCTTAAAATAAAAAGGTTGTATGCCGCGTGGGCATACAACCTTTTATTTCGTATATCGATAGACAATTGATTCATATGGTCTTAAGTTGAGATTTGTAATATCCTTGCTTGAATCTTTATAGTTTGACAATAATACTTCTTGCTTCATTTCATCTAATTGAACATGAGATGGTACAGAATACGTTATTCCTTCTCCGTAGAAGTTATTTATAACGAGTAGTACTTCATTCTCTGTAGTACGAGTATATGCCCAAACCTTAGCATGATTTTCATCTAAAATAGCATATTCTCCTTCTGTAATAACATCATATGTTTTTCTTAGCTCGATTAGTTTTTTATAATGATAAAATACAGAATCTTTATCTTCTAATGCCTTCTCTACATTTATTTCTGTAAAGTTTTCAGCCACTGAAATCCAAGGTGTGCTTGTTGTAAAACCACTGTTCACCTCTTCATTCCACTGCATCGGAGTACGGGAGTTGTCACGAGATTTTTGTTTTAAAATCCCGATAATCTCTTCTTTTGATAGTCCTTCTTCTCGCTTGATATCGTATATATTTAACGATTCCACATCGCGATATTGCTCGATGGATTCGAATTTAGGATTTGTCATACCGATTTCTTCGCCTTGATAAATGTAAGGTGTGCCCTGCAACATATGCATAGCTGTCGCTAACATTTTCGCAGATTCATTTCGGTACGTTCTATCATCACCGAAGCGTGACACAATACGAGGCTGGTCATGATTACACCAAAATAACGCATTCCATCCCCCGCCCTTTTGCATTTCAATTTGCCAATTAGACATAATCTCTTTTAATTTAATGAAATCAAAATCCGCTTTCGTCCACTTATCTCCATTCGGATAATCTACTTTTAAATGATGAAAACTAAACGTCATACTTAATTCATTGCGCTCAGGGTTTGAATATTTAATACAATTATCAATTGTTGTAGATGACATTTCCCCAACTGTAATTACATCTTTCCCTTCAAAAACATTTCGGTTCATCTCTTGTAAATATTCATGAACACGCGGACCATCTGTATAATATTTACGTCCATCGCTTGTTGCCGTACTTCCGTCATCATTTAAAAACTGTTGATCTTTTGAAATTAAATTAATAACATCTAATCGGAATCCAGTTACCCCTTTATCAAGCCAAAAGCTCATCATTTCATACACTTCTTCACGAAGTTTTTCATTTTCCCAATTTAAATCAGCTTGCGTCTCATCAAATAGATGTAAAAAATATTGCTCTGTCTTCTCATCATATTTCCAAGCAGACCCGCCAAACTTAGATTGCCAATTATTTTTTTCATCACGCCAAATGTAATAATTACGATATGGACTATTTTTATCTTCCTTCGCTTCCTTAAACCACTTATGCCCCGTCGAACTATGATTTACAACGATATCCAGCATAATTTCAATGTTACGTGCCTTTGCTTCTTCTAAAAGCTCTTCAAACTCTTCCATCGTCCCGTAAGATGGATCAATGCTGTAGTAATCACTTACATCGTATCCATTATCATTTTGTGGTGATTGGTATATCGGTGTTAACCAAATATAATCTACTCCGAGTTCTTTTAAATAATCTAGTTTCTCTGTAACCCCTTTTATATCACCGGTTTCTTTATTGTAATAGCTATTAAAGCTCTTCGGATAAATTTGATAAACTACACTTTTATGCCAATCCTTCATGTTCAACTTCCTCCTACTTCTGTTTTACTCGTTTTGCAAATAACCACGTTAAAGTAAATGGGATTACAACTGCGATAACCATTCCGACAATAAACATCGGAATCGATTTCGGAATGATAGAAATAAATGCTGGTAATCCGCCAATTCCGATAGCAGGTGCTAATACACCATTTAACGTAATAAATATAGCTGCAATAGCCGATCCTATAATCGCTGCATAGAACGGGAATTTATTTCGTAAGTTCACACCAAACATAGCTGGTTCTGTAATACCGAAATATGCTGAGATTGCTGATGTAGATGCCATGCTTTTATCATTTTGATTTTTAGAAATCCAGAACATCGCAAGTGCCGCACTACCTTGCGCAATGTTAGAAAGGGCAATCATTGGCCAAATGAATGTACCACCGTGCTGTGCAATTAATTGTAAGTCGATAGCAATAAACATATGATGCATACCTGTAATTACGAGCGGTGCATATAATGCTCCAAACAATACTGCACCAACTACTGGTACTGTTTCATATACACCTACTAATCCAGCTGTTAATAAATCTCCAATATGACGTGTAACTGGACCAATAATTCCTAGTGCTAATACACCTGTTACGACAATCGTTGTAATTGGTACAACTAATAGTTGAATTGCATTTGGTACATGTTTCTTCAAGAAAATTTCCACTTTACTTAATACAAATGCAGCTACTAAAACCGGCAAGATTTGACCTTGATACCCTACCTTCTCAATTTGAAATAATCCTAAAATATCGAAGTACTCAATCTTTTGTCCGTCTAAACCAGTCGCTGCTTTTCCGTAATCCCACGCGTTTAATAAGGCTGGATGCACAAGCATTAATCCCATAACAATCCCTAATATCGGACTACCACCAAAACGTTTTGTTGCTGACCAACCGACAAGTGCTGGTAAGAATACGAATGCTGTATTAGCCATCATATTAATTAAATCCCAAAGCCCACTTAAGTTTGGATACACATCTAATAAATTTTTACCTTCAAAAAATAAGTCCTTCGCCCCTAATAGGTTGTTAATTCCCATTAGTAAACCAGCTGTTACGATTGCTGGTAATATTGGCATAAATACATCTGAAAATACTTTTACAAACTTTTGAGCTGGATTTAACTTTTGATTTCCAGAATCCTTTACGTCAGCTACTGTCGCTTCCTTCATACCTGCAAGCGTTATCAATTCAGCATATACTCGATCAACATCTCCTGGACCGATTACAATTTGGAATACCCCAGCGTTATGAAACGCTCCCTTCACTAATGAAACAGATTGTAATTTATCGTTATCTATTTTACTTTCATCTTTTAAAGCGATACGGAGTCTCGTTACACAGTGTGCAGCTTGTTCAATATTGTCTTTCCCACCAATATACTGCAACACTTCCTCTGCTGTTTTACGATAGTCTTTCCCCATATTCCCGTCCCTCTTTTCTTTTTTTGATACCGTTTACAATTACATATTAACTCGTATATATAAGTTAGTCAACACTCGTATATACGAGTTTGTATTTTTTTATAAAAAAAGAGATGAAACGTTACTACGTTCCATCTCCTTATTTTCTCCGCGCCACATCTGAAAAATGAAAAATATCTAATCGATGGCGGGATTCTGTATATTCAAACTGACTTCCATCATAAAAATGCGTAAAGTTTTTCACAACGACAACATAATCTGTTCCATTTAAATCTAAATACTTTCTATCGTCCTCTGTACATGGCTGCACTTCAATTACCCTCTGTGAGTAACTAATATGAAGACCTAGTTCTTTCTCAATGTATTTATAAATGGACTCCGCTGCAATTTCACTCGTTAATCCAGGAATATATTCCGATACAAAATGATTAATATCCAAAATTACTTTTTCTCCATCAATATTTCGTACGCGTTTAATATGATCTATTTCTGTTTTCTCTTTCACATTTAATAGCTTTGCAACCTCTTTTGTCGCGTTTACTTTCTCCATTTCCACGACTTCTGTAATACAATGGCGTCCTAAACGTTCATTTTCTTCTTGGAAGCTTACAATACCACCAAAGTTAAATTCAATGTTTTTTCGCTTTAAAACAAAGACACCTTTTCCATGTATTTTTTGAACATATCCACGCTCTTGTAATAAATCTACAGCTTTTCTTACCGTACCGCGGCTCGCTTCATACTGCTTCATTAATTCAGTTTCTGATGGGATTTTGCATCCCTCTTTTAATTGTTTATTATCAATAGACTTGCTGATTGCTGTATAAATTTGTTCATACTTACTCATCATCTACAATAGCCCCTTGTCACCTTCTAATTCTATATGTATTATACCACGCTACACTCTTCTGCCAATCTCTCACTTATTTTCCAGTATAGGAAAAATACAGGTAAATATTTAATCTCTAAAACGTATTTTTATAAAAATTTTTATATTTTTCTTTTCATTCAAAAAAACATGTAGTATACTAGCTTCAAAATCAGAGGAGAAAGGGAGCAAAGAACTATGCTTACTTATACAACAATTGTAGTTACATTTGCACAAAAACATCATCATCATACGTAACCCTTGAAACCTAGCGGAAAAATTACGCGTAGGTACAAGGGTTATTCCCGTTGTACCTACGCTTTGGCGAAGAGCCATGTAGGTATTTTTTATCTACATGGCTCTTTTTTTATTGCCAAAAAGCTAGTAAAAAATGATGTTTAAGCAAAACTTACTACAAAGGAGTTAACAAAAATGGAAACGAAAAAATGGGGATTATGGATTTTAACAGCTTTTGTAATCGGAAATATGGTTGGCGGTGGCGTATTTATGCTCCCAGCAAATTTAGCACAAGTATCAGGTCCAATGGGTTCTACACTTGCATGGAGTATTACAGGTCTTGGCGTATTTATGATTGCACTCGTATTTGGAAATTTAGCAGTTCGCAAACCAGAATTAAAGGCAGGACCACAAAGTTACGCTCGAGCAATGTTCCCTTCAAAAAAAGCGGGTAAAGTTGCAGGATATAGTATGGCATGGGGCTATTGGGCTGCGAACTGGGCTGCAACAGCATCTGTTATTATTTCCTTTGCTGGATATTTATCAACATTCTTTCCAGTTTTACAAAGTAAGCAAATTCTCTTTTCAATCAACGGATTTTCACTAGAAATCGGAAAAGGATTAACTTTCCTCGTATGTAGCCTTATGTTATGGGGAATTCAATATATTCTTTCTCAAAATATTGACCGAGCTGGAAATATGAATCTTCTTGCTACCATTGCAAAGATTATTGGATTTACAATGTTTATTGTAATTACGTTATTCATTTTCAATGCATCTAATTTCGGAGACGGTCAAACATTTATGAATGAAGCAGGACAATCCATTTCTTTAGGTGGCCAAATTAATTCAGCTGCTATTGCAACACTTTGGGCGTTTATCGGTATTGAATCAGCAGTTATGCTTTCTAATCGTGCAAAATCTCAGCGCGATGTAAAAAAAGCTACCATTTTCGGATTAATTATCGCTCTTCTTATTTACATGTCAATTACTCTACTTACAATGGGCGCTCTCCCGCAAGATGCTTTAAAAGAGTCTCAAAAACCATTAGTAGACGCGTTAAATTTAGCAATTGGCAATAAAGGCGCATATATAATGGCTTTACTTGCACTTGTATCTTTATTTGGATCTACAGTTGGCTGGATCGTTGTTAGTTCAGAAGTACCTTATCAGGCTGCAAAGAATGGACTTTTCCCTAAGTTTTTCGCGAAAACAAACAAAAAAGGTAGTCCTTCAAAATCATTATTTATTACAAATGTGATGACGCAGATTTTCTTGTTCTCAACGATTTCTGGTACCGTGTCAGAAGCTTATAATTTCGCTATCGTTGTAGCAACATTAGCTTATTTAATTCCATACCTTGTTTCTACGCTGTACCAATTCAAACTGGTTATTACAGGAGAAACGTACGATATAATGCCTGGCTCTCGATTAAAGGATGGGATTATTACTACATTAGCATTTGTATACTCTATTTGGGTTATCAAAACCGGAACTGCTGATTTAAAAACGTTCTTCTTAGGAATCGGATTGTTCGTATTAGGCCTTATTCTTTATCCAGTATTAATGAAGGACTCACAAAAAATAAATTAAAAAAGAGAAGCTACCGGCTTCTCTTTTTTATTAAAAATCTGTAATCAATTTTTCTTTTAACTCTCCTACAGATAAAGGTTTCGAATAATAAAACCCTTGTACGTAATCACAGCCCATAGATTGTAATAAACTTTCTTGCTCTACTGTCTCTACCCCTTCAGCAACTACTGCTAAATGTAAGCTATGGGCAATTTCAATAACAGATTTTACAATCGTTCGCTCTGGCTGTGCATGATCATAATGAAATTCACGAATAAAATTACGATCAATTTTTACTATGTCCAGTGGTAATTGTTTTAAATAATATAAGGAAGAATAGCCCGTTCCGAAGTCATCTAAGGCAATTAATATACCCATATTTCTTAATTCTTGTAATGTAGCAATAATATAATCAAAATGTCGAACAGCAATGCTTTCCGTTATTTCTAAAATTAAACGATTTGGCGGAAAGCCAGTTCTCCTCAAAATGCTACGTACAGATAAAATAAAACGCTTTTGCATTAATTGTTGTATGGATAAATTCACAGATAACTTTAGTCCGTCTTGATACTCTGGCAATGTTTTAAACAAGCGACATGACTTTTCTAATACCCAGTCCCCTAATTTTATAATAAGTCCAGATTCTTCAGCTACTGGAATAAATTCGCCTGGCGAAATCGGCCCCTCTTCTGTCGAACAACGTGCTAAAGCCTCAATACCAGTATATTTTTTCGTTTTCAAATCAATAATAGGCTGCAGCGCCACATCTAACTCTTCATCACGAATTGCCTTTTGCAAAGCAAATTCAATTTTCATTCTACGATTTATTTTCGCACGTAACTCATCTGTAAAGAAACACGCGGCATTTCTACCTTGTTCTTTCGCACTGTACATAGCTAAATCCGAATTTTTCAATAGCGTTTCCACATCTTGTCCATCTTGCGGATATGAGCAAAGTCCTAGACTAGCTGAAATGTATACTTCATGCCCTTCAAGCATGAATGGTGCCTGAAAACACGACAATACAGATGTCGCTAGCTGCCTCATTTCATCTTGCGTATGATTTTTTGTTAACAGCACAAATTCGTCGCCCCCCAGCCTAGCCAGAACATCTTTCTCTCCTAGCACATAATGCAACCGTGAAGCAACTTCGCTTAAAAGTAAATCCCCTATCATATGACCTAACGTATCATTTACAAATTTAAAACGATCTAAATCAAAGTAAATCATACCAAATTCTTTTTTGCCTGCAATCATCTCGTTGACAGTCGTTATTAACTGTAGTCGGTTCGGCAAACTCGTTAAAGCATCATGATACGCAAGCTCCCTATAACGGCTTTCGCTTAAACGCAACCTCTGTTCTGCTTCTTTCCTACTACTAATATCATTTCGGATCGCAATAAATTGATATGGCTCTCCTTTTTCATTTAAAAATGGAACAATTGTTGTTTTAACCCAATAATATGTCCCATCTTTTGCTCGATTTCGAATTTCACCTCTCCATACTTTTCCGCTCAAAATACGCTTCCAAAGAACTTGAAAAAATGTTTTCGGGTGATGTCCTGAATTTAAAATACGATGATCTTTCCCTATTAACTCTTCTCGTGGATATTTAGATATTTCACAAAACTTATCATTTACATATGTAATAAGACCATTTCGGTCTGTAATCGCAACAATTGAAGACTCATCTAATGCTAACTTTAAATCTCGCAATGAAGAGCCATATAATGCATGACCTCTTTGTTCTAGCATGCGCATCTCTCCTTGCTTCCTATCTGACTAAAACACAACTTGTTTCTTTTCATAGAAATAGAGACATTTCATTTCCTAATAATCGTCCTTTACATAAATCACATTTTGAAATATGCCGATTAAAATAACATAATATTATTTGTAATAAAAAGCAATATAATACCGTTTCAATTATAAATAGTTGTTTCTTATCGCTATAATTAGCTTACCTTATTATAGCTTCTTCATTCTCTTACATACCTTTATAACTAGCTCTATACAACACTAGTTTCCTACTAATTCTACTTACATCTAACCTCTTTACTTTACTAGCGAAATAGACATTTGAGCACACTATACAACTATTCACGAATAATAATATAAAAATTAAAATTAGTATATATGTTTTAAAATTACAATAACAAAATATTAACATATTTTCACCTTTATTTTGGAAATATTTTATAAATAAATACTTTATTAAACTAAAAAAGAGGAAAGCCTCCTTTTTAGTTTAATACGGATATGTTATTTGTTGATAACCCGGATATGGCGTTGGATATGGTACTGGGTATGGCGCTGGATAGGTTACTGGGTACGGTGCTGGATAGTAGCCTCCACCTGCTGCACCCGTTAACGCGCCAGCTGTAAGCCCACCTAACACACCTCCAGCAAAACTTCCTGGGAAAAAACCACCGCCCCATGAGCCGCCACCCCAGCCCCATCCGCCTCCATGATGGTGGTGATGATCATGGTGATTGTGTCCTCCATGGTGATTGTGTCCTCCATGGTGGTGATGTCCGCCATTATGATGGTGACCTCCATGATTATGACGATAATACAATCCGTTATTTTCTATATAACTCATGTTTCCCCTCTCCTTTTCCATATTCTCATCTTACTAGGTATTGTATGAATAGTACGGACCTAGTTGGTAACCTATATTAAGAAGAATCTGAATAATACGAATAACCATATCTTTGGCTTCATCATGCACCTGCTACAATTCTAGAATATGGTTATCCCCCTTCCTATATATAACAGGCAACGGTTTTGTCCCTCTTACACTGTTTATTAGCCAGCAAGTAGCGAGATAATAACGTAACAATATACTATATGTAGGACAAATGCGGAAAGAATGGGGAAAATGTCTATATTTTGTAAAAAAAATAAAACACTTTATAATAAGAATGTCGGATTATACCTTTTTATATAAAAAGTTTATATTTAAGAAAGATTAGAGGAATTTTATAGAAATGAAGAAGCCTATCGTTCAATTATTGTTAATATTTGTAATTATATCTATCGTTCTTTTCCTATTAAATACATCGTTTATTTCTTTATATACATTTGTCGGTGCCCTATGGTCTATTACAATCGTAGGAATTTCATTCGTTATTTTTATCGAAAATAGGTCTCCTCAAAGCACCTTAGCTTGGTTTTTAGTATTAGCACTTCTTCCCGTTATAGGGGTGCTTTTATACTCTATTTTCGGTCGTAGCCGTTGGAGAAGAAAAAAACATCTCCATCGTTCAGAAGAGCAAAGAAAATTATTCCGTGAAATATTAGAAGGAAGACGAGTAGAATTATCACTCACAGTCCCCTTACATGAACGTTCTACACATTTAACAAAAGTCGTGCAAAAATTTGGAGGCGGACCTGTCGCAGATAAAACAACTACAAAGCTTTTAACCAATGGTGATCAAACATTCTCAGAAATTTTGCAAGCTATCGAGCGAGCAAAAGATCATATACATATTCAATACTATATTTATAAATCTGATGAAATTGGTACAAAGGTTCGAGATGCTTTAATCAAAAAAGCAAAAGACGGTGTTATTGTACGCTTCCTTTATGATGGCCTCGGAAGTAACACTTTAAGAAGACGATTTTTACAACCTATGAAAGAAGCTGGTATTGAAATTGTAGAATTTGATCCCATTTTTTCAGCTTGGTTACTTGAAACTGTCAATTATCGTAACCATCGTAAAATTGTCATTGTAGATGGAGAAATTGGTTTTACTGGAGGTCTCAATGTCGGTGATGAATACCTTGGCCGTTCAAAGAAGTTTCCCGTTTGGCGTGATAGTCATTTAAAAATAGAAGGAAAAGCGTTATATAAATTACAAGCAATCTTTCTAGAGGACTGGCTCTATGCATCTAGTGGTTTGAATACTTATTCCTGGGATCAATTTATGAATAGACAATACTTCCCAGGTAAAGAAATTTCAAATGCAGAAGGCGCTGTGCAAATTGTAGCGAGCGGACCAAGCTCAGATGATAAAAGCATTCGCAATACATTATTAGCTGTTATGGGATCTGCAAAAAAATCGATTTGGATCGCTACACCATACTTTATTCCAGATCAAGAAACTTTAACATTATTACGTTTAAGTGCAATATCTGGCATAGATGTACGCATTTTATATCCTGGTAAAAGTGATAGTATTATTAGTGACCAAGCATCCCAGTCCTACTTCACTCCACTTTTAAAAGCCGGTGCCTCCATTTACAGTTATAAAGATGGTTTTATGCATGCAAAAATTGTACTTGTTGATGATCAAATCGCTACAATCGGAACAGCAAATATGGACGTACGAAGCTTTGAATTAAATTATGAACTTATTAGCGTACTATATGAATCAGAAACCGTTCATGATATAAAACGTGATTTTGAAAATGACTTTAATCATTCCACTGAAATTAAATGGAACGCATTCCAAAAAAGAAGTATCAAAAAACGAATATTAGAGTCTTTCATGCGACTCATTTCTCCTTTACTGTAAGCAATCAATATAATATTGATTGCTTTTTCTTTTGCATTTCTCCCCTTTCCTTTTCTTTGCATACCATATTAAAACAAGTTATCATAAGATGTATTACTTTATGAAAATAATGTTAGGTGGGAAATACATGTTAGAACAATTTCATATACATGCTGATTTAAAACAACAGCTTTCTACAATTCACGAAAAGAATAAGCAAGAAGCCGGTGAAAATGCACATTTAATTGGAAAGAAAATATATAAAGCATCTGATAACAGCATTATTGAAGATGCCATTACAGCACTTCTTCTTGGCAAAAACATTCTATTAAAAGGGCCGACTGGTAGTGGTAAAACGGTACTAGCTGAAACTCTTTCTTCTTTATTCCAAAAACCAATGCATAGCATTAACTGTTCTGTTGACCTAGATGTAGAAGGTATTTTAGGATACAACACACTACAAACGAAAGATGGCGCATCTGAAGTTACATTCGTTAACGGTCCTCTTATGAAAGCAATGAAGAGCGGTCATTTCCTATATATTGATGAAATCAATATGGCAAAACCTGAAACGTTACCACTTCTTCACGGTGCATTAGATTACCGTAAAATGATTACTAATCCATTTACACAAGAAGTTGTATACGGTGATGACGAGTATCGTGTAATCGCAGCAATTAACGAAGGTTACGTTGGTACAAGTGAACTAAACGAAGCGTTAAAAAACCGTTTCGTTATTATTGAAGTTCCTTACATTCAAGGTGATACATTAAAAGAACTATTATTAGCAGAATCAAAATTAAAAGATACTGCAACAATTGAAAAATTCGTTGCGTTTGCAAGCGACCTTATGCCTTTAGCTCGTGATGGACGTGTAAGTGAAGAAGCAGCAAGTATTCGTGGCATTATCGACGCATGTGATTTAGGTGTATATATTCCTGTTATGCGTGCAATTGAACGTAGTATTATCGCAAAATTAAACGATGAAACAGAACAAATGACTGTCCGTGAATTAGCAGAAAGTTATTTCTTTGAGGGATAATTCATGAGACAAATTTTTAGTGACAAAAAAATTGATGCGTCGCTGTTTCTACAAATGGAAAACTTAATGTATGCTCTTCTAAAAGAAGACGATGCCTACCTTGAGTATGGCTATAAAGCATACTACGACGAAATTGAAAAAAAGGTTGTCATTAGTCACTTTTGGGATGATCGAAAAGAAGAGGATACAGTAATCGGATTAAAAAGCGAAGTGTTTTTAAAAGCACTTGGTAATAAACATTACTCGGACATGACTTTAATTCGTTCTTATGCGATTGAATTACAAGAATCACCCTTAAAAAAGTTTTTAACACAATTATTTGTTCTACTAGAAGATTTACGTGTTGAGGAAATCGTAAAAAACTTACGCCCTGGCACAAAGCATGTTTTTAAAAGAAGAAAAGAAATGTATCGCAATTACTTTGGTTCACAAAATGAAATCAATCGTGTTCGTAACTATCACGGTGATCGTCTATTTTGTCTCTGCTATCTTTCATTAACGAGCGATAAATATGAAATGTTTAATAATGAATATTTCGAGCAAATTGAAGCAATTTTGCATGAAACATTCCAAGCTCGTAATACGGAAGATATTATGTATATCGTCGAGAAAATTCGCTATCGCTTAGAAGAGCTCCTTGAAAGTGATATGCTGAACAATTATTTCGGACATGCTCCGCTCTACTTATCTGTTATTGCAGACGAAAAGAACTGTCGCGTCGAAGATTTAGCAAATGATGATACACAACTTATAGATGACGATGAAAATAAAAACAAAATGGATGAAAGTTTCTCTACATGGCATCGTGAAAATAAAAATAACGAAAACGAGAACTTTTTACGCTTTGAATTAGAAAGCGGAACAAAAACAAACATGATGGGCGATACTGCTCGTGAATCAGAAGATGGCGACCAAGCACTTGGTTCTGTACAAGGTACTTCTCAAAAGAGTACACAATCCAACTTTGATGGCGCCGATACAGAAGAAGCAAGAGCTTCACATGCTTCTAGCCAAAACGAAGGTGCATACGGTAAGTATAACGTTGGTGCTTCTCATACATTTAAAGAAGCTCGCAAAGCAAATACCGATGAGAAAAAAGATTACCAAGCTATCAAATCAGTCGTTAATAAAGATGTAAAAGAATTAAAGAAAATTATCGAAAAAACGATTGAAAATAAAACGAATGCAAATAGTGATAAATATTACGGAAGACTTCGTAAAAAATTCCTTCGTATTTATACTGAAAAGCAGCCGCGCATGTTTTATAAAAAAGGGCAAGAATCACAAGAACTCGACGTTGCATTCCAATTACTAGTGGACTGCTCTGGTTCTATGTATAACAAAATGGAAGAAACGAAAAAGAGTGTGGTCCTATTCCATGAAGCATTGAAATCTTTAAAAATCCCGCACGCTATTAGCGGATTTTGGGAAGATGCTTCTAGTGCCAAGCCTGAAGATAAGCCGAACGTTATCCATGAAGTTGTAACGTATAAAAACTCAACGTTACCAAACGTTGGTCCCGAAATTATGCAGCTTCGTGAAGAAGAAGATAACCGCGACGGATATATTATTCGTATCGTTTCTGAAAAGCTTGCGAAAAGACCAGAAAAGCATAAATTCTTACTTGTCTTTACAGACGGTGAACCTTCTGCGCTAGACTATCAACAAGATGGTATTTTAGATACGCATGAAGCTGTCAAACTTGCTCGTAAAAGTGGTATGGAAGTAATCGGAATCTTCATCGAAGAAGGCGAAGCGAAAGAAGCAACTTATCAATTAATGAAGAACATTTATAACCACCACTTCTTAGTTGCAAATCACGCTGAAGATTTACGTTTAAAGATTAAACCATTATTGAAAAAGTTATTACTGAAGACGATTGAATAGAAAAACAGGAGCGTTGTCGCTCCTGTTTTTTTCTTTCAATCACTTTGTTTCTGGTTGAAACTTATATGGAATGGCTACTTCTAATAATGCCTCGAATCCTCCATCGTAGAATGGGAATCGTTCATTTGCGATCGTTCGATCCACCCACTCTATTGCAGAAATTTCTTCTTCATCTTTCGCAATAAGTTCACCTTTTACTACATTTGCTCGGAATGTAAACAATAGCGCATGATTCCCTGATTCTTCAAAGAATTTTTCATTGATCGCAACAAGTCCATTTGCCACAGCCGTTAAACCTGTCTCTTCTTTTACTTCCCTTACTAGAGCTTCCTCTAACGTTTCACCCTTTTCAACAGCCCCGCCTGGCAATGACCAAACGTTTTGTTCTGCGTTATGTACCATTAATACTTTATCCGTTTCTTCATCATGTATTAGTGCATATACGACGTCAACTCTTTGCATGTTCCTTTTCTCCTTCAATTAACTCATCCATTGTAAATAAGGAATTTAGTTGTAAGCCATCTTCTAATAAGTTTTCTCTTCCCTCTTTCGTTCGTTCAATCACGCCTAGAACATGATGTACTTTCGCACCCAGTTCTCTTAAATCTTTCTTGCTTAATAATATTTGACCACCTGTCGTAATAACATCCTCAACAACACAAACATTTTTACCAGCAATATTAACGCCTTCTGCTAACTTACATGTACCGTACTTCTTCGCTTCTTTTCTTACAAATACAACTGGTATACCTGTTTGTAAAGATAATGCTGTTGCTACTGGAATTCCTCCCATTTCTAAACCTGCGAGTACTTCTGTATCAGGAGGAATGAGCTCTTTCAATTGTTTAGCAATTTCTAATAACAGTACTGGATTAGATTCAAATAAGTACTTATCAAAGTATTGATTTGATACTTGTCCCGATCGAAGTTTAAATGTTCCCGTTAAACGTGACGTATTGTAAATTTCCTTTGCTAACTCCCATTTCTCCATTGTATCTCTCCCCTTTATGCACAAATTATCTCATTCTATCACACTTGTAATTATTTGTATATCCCTAAAATACAAATAAAAGGGCCGATTCCTAAGAATCGACCCTTCCTATTAATTCATCACTAACTCAGCTGTGAGCTTTTTTTTTAACTTAGCCAACATGTCCGTTGTCATTTTGTCTAAATCATATTCTGCTTTAAAGCCCCACTCTTTCATTGCTGCTGTTGCATCAATAGAGTTTGGCCAGCTATCAGCGATTGTTTGACGAGCAGGATCTACAGCGTAATCCATTGTAAACGTCGGAATGTGTTTACGAATGGATGCTGCGATTTGCTCTGGCTCAAAGCTCATTGCTGTAATATTGAACGCGTTTCTATGCACAAGTTTACTTGGATCAGCTTCCATTAATGAAATGATCGCTTGTAAAGCATCTGGCATATACATCATATCCATGTATGTTCCTTCTGCAATGTATGAGGTGTATGTGCCTTTTTTAATTGCCTCATAATAAATTTCAACTGCATAGTCAGTTGTTCCGCCTCCTGGAGGAGCTACGTAAGAAATTAAACCTGGGAAACGTACACCGCGCGTATCAACGCCAAATTTTTGATGATAATAATCACATAATAATTCTCCTGCTACTTTGTTTACCCCATACATCGTAGTAGGACGCTGAATTGTATCTTGTGGCGTATTATCTTTCGGCGTTGATGGACCGAATGCACCGATAGAACTTGGCGTGAAAAACTTACAGTTTAATTCACGAGCTGCTTCTAATGCATTTACAAGTCCGCCCATATTTAAATTCCATGCAAATAACGGATTTTTTTCTGCTGTTGCTGAAAGTAAAGCTGCTAAATGAATAATTGTATCTACTTCATTACACTTTGCGATACCATGTAGTTTTTGTCCATCTGTTACATCTAACGTTTCAAATGGACCAGACGTTACTACTTCACTATCTGTTTCACGAATATCTGTTGCAATAACATTTGATGCACCGTATACATCACGAAGTTTCATTACTAGTTCAGAACCAATTTGCCCTAAAGAACCGGTTACTAGAATTTTTTTCATTTTCCCCACTCCTCATTTGCAAGCTATTCAAAAGATGCCCTTACTTAAATGATGCCCATTTCTTTCCCTACTTTTTCATACTTACGAATTGCTTCATCTAACATTTCTTTCGTATGAGCTGCTGTAGGCATGTTACGAACGCGGCCTGTTCCTTTAGCTACAGTTGGGAACACGATAGATTTTGCGTATACGCCTTCTTCATTTAGACGTTTACTAAATTCTTGTGTTAACACTTCGTCGCCAATAATACAAGGTGTAATTGGCGTTTCACTTTCTCCGATGTTAAAGCCAAGTTCTTTTAACCCTTGTTTTAAATAGCGACCATTTTCCCATAAACGATCATGTAATTCTGTGCTTTCCATTAAAATTTCAATTGATCGCATACATGCAGCTGCATCAGCTGGTGTTAATGCTGTAGAGAATAAGAATGGACGTGAACGAACTTTTAACCAGTCAATTAAGTTTTGTTTCCCTGCTACATATCCACCAATTACCCCAATTGCTTTTGATAATGTACCAATTTGGAAATCAACTTTATCAGATAGACCGAAATGCTTTACAGTTCCTGCACCTTTTCCAAGTACACCTGAACCGTGTGCATCGTCTACATATGTCATTAAATCTAATTCTTCTGCAATCTCAACAATTTCTGGTAATTTCGCAACATCTCCATCCATTGAGAAGACACCGTCTGTAATTACCATTAATTTATTGTAAAGACCTGATTCTTTCGCCGCGATTGCTTTTTGGCGTAAATCTCCCATATCCGAATGTTTATAAACAATAATTTTTGCTTTTGATAGACGACTACCATCAATAATAGAAGCATGGTTTAATTCGTCTGAAAGAATCGCATCGTTTTTATCCATAACGGCTGAAATCGCTGCCATATTACAGTTAAATCCTGATTGGTAAGCAATTGCTGCTTCTGTATGTTTAAACTTTGCAATTGTCTCTTCTAATTTAATATGCAAATCTAAAGTACCGTTAATTGTACGAACAGCTCCTGCTCCAACACCGTACTTATGAATAGCACCAATTGCTGCTTCTTGCAAACGGCTATCTGTTGCTAATCCAAGATAGTTGTTTGAAGATAAGTTAATATATTCTTTTCCGCCAATTGTAATGATCGGTCCATTTGAACTCTCAAGCGGATCAATTACGTTATAAAGCCCCTTTGATTTTAAATCCTCTAAATTTTCTTCTAAAAATTTCGCAAGTGTTTTACTAGACATTGTGAAGCCTCCCATCGTTCATGTAAGCGAATTATTGTCTTAATAGTTCCAATAATCCCTCTACTAGCTTAACACGTTTTCAGAATTTATTATAGAAAAATAGTTTAAAGTAACCGCTTACAATTCTAGATTATATATGATTCATTACAAGAAATCTATCATTTACTTTTCATATTTGGTAGAATAAAAAAAATATTTAAGGGGGCTTCAATCATGGCATTTACTGAATCTGATGTATATAATAACGAAGCATTTTTTGAACAATATATGAAACGAAGATACCGAGAAAATAGCCCAAATGAATCACTTGAAAAACCAGCCTTCTTTCAACTCATTGGTGATGTTAAAGGAAAGCAAATCCTCGATTTAGGCTGTGGCGACGCTAAATTTGGCAAAGAATTATTAGAGAATGGCTGCCACTCTTACACTGGTATTGAAGGCTCCGAACTTATGTATGAAAAAGCTCAAAAACAACTAGAAAATAAAAATGGGACCGTCCATTTTTTAAACCTCAAAGACTACACATACCCTCCTGCTACTTTTGATTTAGTAACATCTAGACTCGCCTTACATTATATCGAACATCTTCCTATCATTTTTCAAAATGTGTACCAAACTTTAAAAACAAATGGAACCTTTACTTTTAGTATTCAACACCCTATTATTACGTCTTCATTTGAAAGCTTGCAAACGAGCGGAAAAAGAACGAGCTGGCTCGTCGATGATTATTTTAAAACAGGAAAACGCGTTGAGCCTTGGATTGATCAAGAAGTTATTAAATATCATCGTACAACGGAAGAATATTTCACATTGTTACAACAAGCTGGATTTACGATTACAAATATAAAAGAAGCTACACCAAATCAAACTTATTTTCAGAGCGAAGAAGAATATGAACGACGTTTACGAATTCCTCTCTTCCTCTTATTCTCTTGCCGAAAATAAAAAAGACGATGAATTCTCATCGTCAGGCTGTGGAGAAAGTCTTCTCCACAGCCTATTTTTGTGTCTGAACCTCTTTTTATGTGTCAACACTGATAAAAAAGAGGAAAAGGAGAGATT
>NZ_JBTREW010000016.1:0-119522 GCF_054823925.1 Bacillus sp. F9_6S_D1_P_5
TTCCCATAAAAGAAACACCTCCGTATATTCGTATTTAAATTAAATACGGTATAAGAGGTGTTTTTTCCTTGTCTTATTTCATTGGGTCACTTCAGTTCTTTGAGGCTTTTTTTAATAAAGTGAAACTTCTAGTTATTCTCCAAGCACCTTCTCAATCTCAACCTCTAAATCCACCGGCTTCGTTTGTGGCGCAAAACGCCCTACTACTTTCCCGTCTTTTCCAATTAAAAACTTAGTAAAGTTCCATTTCACTGCTTTCATACCTAGCAAACCTGGTGCTTGTTCTGTCATGTATGTATACAGAGGATGAGCCTTATCACCTTTCACATCAATCTTTGCAAACATCGGGAAATTTACACCGTAGTTTAATTCACAAAAACTAGTAATATCTGCTTCTGTACCTGGTTCCTGTCCTCCGAATTGGTTACATGGGAAACCGAGTACTTCTAGTCCTTGGTCTTTATATTTATCATATATTTCTTGTAACCCTTTATATTGCGGTGTAAAACCACACTTGCTAGCTACATTTACAATAAGAAGCGCTTTTCCTTCGTAATCTTTTAACGATTTAGCTTCTCCTGTTATCGTTTTAGCTGAAAAATCATAAACTGTCATTTTCCTTGCCCCTCTCTTCACTATCATTCTATGTTTATACTATACTACATTCGTGAATATACAGCTTTTATTACGTACTTACACGATAAAATGATAGCGCTTTATTTCTGTTCGAAAATTCGACACAAACTACTAGACTTTTATGTTGGAAAGTTTTACAATTGAATTGTGAACAAAATGTGACAGTTTATATTCCATTATAAAAGAAAAGGATGGTGTTCATTATGAAAACTGCACAACATGAAACGATTTCAAATCGCGAGTTTTATTTCGTACTATATATGATGTTATTGTATGTGATTGGTTGGGTAATCGATGTAAATGGTTTATTCTTAAGCTCCTACTTTAATTTAGCAGGAGAAATTATGCTTCCAATCGTTGGTGGCATAGTTGGATTGTTCGTTATGTCTATCAATAAAGAACAAACGAGATAAGAATAATACAAAAGGCAGAAGACGAGTTTTCGTTTTCTGCCTTTTTTCTATTTTAGCGTATAATAGAAACATATAGTAAATAAGGAGTGGTAAATATGAAAAAAGTAGAGCAATTATCTTCTCACCTATATCTAATTGATGATTTTGATTTACAACATAATGAGCGAACTGGTACGTATGTTTTATTAGGTGACGATATTACTTTAATTGAAACTTGTGCAGCCCCTTCTCTTCCGTATATTTTAGACGGCTTACAACAATTACATATTGATTTAAACGATGTTAAAAACATTATCGTTACACACGTTCATTTAGATCACGCCGGGGCAGCTGGTTTAATGATGGAAAAATGCCCAAATGCTACTTTATATGTACATTCCCGCGGTGCTCGTCATATGATTGATCCAACAAAGCTCATTTTAGGCGCAAAAGCTGTATACAAAGAAGATTTTTATAAACTATTTGATCCAATTCTTCCTATAGAAGAGGAACGTGTTCATATTGTACAAAATGGTGATACGTTACAAATTGCAGAAGACCGCATCCTCACATTTTATGATACACCGGGACATGCAAAGCACCATATTAGCATTCACGATTCATTAACAAATGGCATTTTTACTGGCGATACAATTGGCATTTATTATAGAGAACTCGCAGACCTTGGTGTAGAACTATATTTACCATCAACATCCCCTTCACAATTCCAACCCGATGCGATGATTGCTTCTAAAAATCACATTCAAAGTATGAATGTAGATAGTATTTATTTCGGCCATTACGGCGCATCATCCAATGTTACAGAAGTATATAACCAGCTTGAACATTGGTTACCTATTTTCGTTCAGACTGGTAAAGAGGTCTTTGAACAGCATAATGATTTCGATGAAGCGACTAACACTTTACAAACTGTATTAATGGATAAGATCTCTTCCCACCTTACAAAGTTAAACGTTCCATCAGATCATTCCGTTTATAACATTTTACATCTAGATATAGAAATTAGCGCGATGGGCATTATAGATTATTTCACAAAGCAAGAAAAAGCAAACTCCACTATTAACTAACCGTAAAAGAAGAGATATACAACAGTAGTTATTGTATATCTCTTTTTTCTTTGAATATATTTTGAGTAAAGGATGGTGGAATACAATGCAAAAAGTGATGCTATACCTCTGCTTTACATTATTTATCGTGTTATTATTATTTGTCGGAGTGAAAATTCAATTTTATTTAGATACAGATGCACAGGCAAACTTTAACGTTTATCCAAGATTATTCTACTTTACACTCTTCCCTCTTATAGTTGGCATCTTATTACGATCCCTTCAATCTATTAATCGCGAAACGAGTAAACAAAACTGGCGCTTTCAACCGGATAAATTTATTGCTATTACAGTGCCTACGCTATTCATTTCCTTTTCTCCAGCTCTACTCTTTTCACCAGTTGGTGCGTACCTACCTTATTTAGCAAATATTATTCTTATCAATACAACTTTTGTTACGATAATTAGTTTAATAGCTGGTTATTCACTGTTAGATTGTTTTATACAAAAAGACAAGGAGAATAGTAAGGAATATAACTAAGTGATTTCCCACTTTCACTTATTAAGCAAATCAACATAATTCTACCCTGACTTGTATGCAAAAGAACCTAATGTTCAATTTTTAAGTGTCGTTGGTTATGATGGTTTATTTATAAGTGCCATACTCCTTGTAAGATTTGCTATACATGCAGTAAGGAAATTTACGTAATAACAAACCGAGTATGAAATCGCATAGATTTTATACTCGGTTTTTATTGTTCATATATTTAATTGACAATAGGAAATTTATGTTAAACTAAAGCCAGTCGTGCACTAAATCAAAATAAATTTCAAACAAGGGAAACTTATTTTGAAATTAGGGACTTTCTCGTTTCTAACGTTTATCGCGAGCGTATGTTCTTTCTTTATTTTAAGAGGACCTCATGCAAATTTAACTTTAGTTATTTCGATTCTAGTTATACTTTCATTACTCGGTATTATTTTTGCAATCGCCTCAAAGAATTGGTTATTCGGAATAGTTGGTACGGCATTAAATGGAGTAATACTAGTATTTGTATATTTCTTATCGCTAGCAAAAGGAATAGGTGGTTAATATATTTACGTTTCAATAAGAAAAGCTCGAAGCTAAAAATTTGAGCTTTTTTACTTATCTCACCTTTTCATCTACATACTCCATAAACTGCTCCGCTTGAATAAACCTTTCTTTGTACGCCTCAGGTATTTCTTCTACTTTTATTGCACCAGTTGATTTTGTCTTCACTCGTACTATTTCATGTGTCATTAAAGCTTCCATATAGTGATCAAACTCTTCTTCTGTTAATACTTCTCTACTTGATTTATGACCATTTAATTTATCAAAGTATGGTTGAAGGCCCATACTTACCTTTTTCATTTCTTCTCTTTTTGCTGGTGATAATTGATCATAATCAATATTACCGTTCGAATCTCCGTACGCAAGCTTTGCATTTGTTAATTTCTTTAGTTCTTTTGTAAACACTTCATATCCTTTCGTACCCATTTCATCTTTCGCTTCTAATAACTTTGCACTAAAACGCATGTACGCCTCTAATGTCATTGTTCCAGCATGTTTTTTTAAATTCTCAAAAGATCCGTATATACCATCCGCCATAATAGATTGATACGCAAAACCAGTCGTCGGGATAAAAAAAGCCGCTGCAAGTACTCCTGCGATAAGGCGTTTCTTCCTCTTACTTCCACCACGATTCATTTTTATTTGAACGATTACTTTTTCTTTCAACTCCGGCGGGGCAACAATCCCCTTCGCTTCTTCTTGTATAGATTCTCTAACTCTACAATCTAAACTCATTTCACATTCCCTACCTCTCCTAAAAAGATTTCTTCTATTTGCTCTTTTTGACGTAGTTTTTTTAATGCTGCGTGAATTCTAGATTTCACAGTACCAATTGGAATATGTAATATTTGTGCTACTTCTTCTTGAGAGTAATCGTGTAAGTATCTTAAGATAATAACTTGTTTCAATTTATACGGTAATTTATAAATAAGTTCGATTAGTTTTTGGTTTGATATTTTACTTATAAGATCGTTAGAAAAATCAATTTGTACTGGTTTTCTTTGCTCTTCTGCTTTTTTTATAATTCGTAGTCGCATCCACCTCTTTCTTCTATAAGAGTGAATTTGTTTAATCGCAAGTCCAATTAGCCAAGGATGAAATGGCTTCTCGCTATCATACTTACGAAGCGATTCATATAGCTGTATGTATATTTCTTGAACGACATCATCTACATCCGTTTTATCTTCAATCAAAAAATGTGCTGTTTTATATACTTCTTGAATTGTTTTATCATACAATTCGCTATACGCTCCTTTATTTCCAGATAAAGTCAATTGAATTAAATCTGTATACACTGTTTCATCCTTCATTTACCATCCCTCCTTTGTCTTACACTATATATTGGAAAGTAATTGATATTTCGTTCGATTTTTTTACATAAATTAATATAATGATTCAATGAGTTCATAAGCTTCACTTATAAAGTCGCATAACTATTATATAATTTTCCAATTTCTAATGAAGATTTAAAATAATTTATATAGCCAAATTTAGGAGGATATATGATGAAAGCTATCGTTGTAACGTCATTCGGTGGTCCTGAAGTGATGAAATATACAGATGTGGATATGCCGACGATTTCAGAAGATCAAGTTTTAATTCGCGTTGTTGCTACTAGTGTAAATTTCGCTGATATTAAATCGCGTTATGGCAAAAAAGGAAATAAAAAACTACCTTTTATACCAGGGATAGATGCTACTGGTATTGTAGAACGAGTCGGTTCTCATGTGAAAAATATTTATCCTGGACAACGTGTCATCGCTTTTCCTCAAAATGGATCTTATGCAGAATACGTTGTCGCAAACAAAAACCTTACTTTCGTTTTACCTGATGAAGTAGATTTTCAAACTGCAGCCGCATGCCCTATCGTATCTTTCACAAGCTATAATTTACTCGCAAATGTAGCAAAGCTTCAACAAGGTGAGTCTGTACTCATTCATGCAGCCGCTGGTGGAATTGGTACGACAGCAATTCAAGTTGCAAAACTATTAGGGGCCAGAACTGTTATCGGTACTGTCGGAAATGAATCGAAAAGTAAAATCGCTTTAGACGCTGGAGCTGATTATGTTATTTGTCATCAAAATGAAGATTTTGTAGCGAAGGTCAATGAGCTGACAAATGGCGAAGGGGTCGATGTAATTTTAGATTCTATTTCTGGAACGGTTTCGGAAAGAAGTTTAAAATGTCTTGCTTATTACGGTCGCCTCGTTCATTTCGGTAATGCTAGCGGTGAAATTGGTAACTTTCAAACGAAAGATTTACACGCAAGTTGCCGCTCTATACTCGGTTTTAGCTTCGGCACTACACGAAAAAAACGCCCTGAACTACTCCAAGAAACTGCAAATGAAGTTTTCCGTTATTTACGTGACGGAAGTTTGCAACTTAAGGCTACGAAATCTTTTCCTTTGCAAGATGCAGGGAAAGCACATGAATGGGTCGAAAGTAGAAAAAGTACAGGGAAAGTAATACTAACTGTCCAGTCATCATCCTGAAATGAATACTTGAAACCGAGGTGTCATTCATGGGATCACGAATTATGCATGCTATTATCGCCAACAAGATTGCCGAAAATCTATATATCCAAGATAAAACTTCTTTCATACTTGGAGGGGTAGCCCCTGATGCGGTTCATTCCACAGAAGAAAAAGGAACGTCACACTTTTACGCCGGCACAACAAAAAACTATACGAGAAGGATAGATTTCAATTCTTTTTTTCAAAAATATAAAGCTCAAATGGATTCCCCTTTTCTCTTAGGCTATTACACCCACCTCATTGCCGATGATAATTGGTTAAGTGGCTTTTTTCTACCTTGGCTAAAAAATAGAATAGAAAATGACGAAACTATCGCACCTATGTACTATAACGATTTTAAATTGTTAAATGCAAAGTTGCTTCATCATTATGATAAAGAACAACAGCTTTTCTCTCTTCTCAATCAAGAGGCTCACATTGTGGATATTGAAGAGGTTTCTAAAGGGAACGTTTTAGCTTTTCGAAAGTACCTTTTTGAAGATATGTTGTATCCTGAGCAACATTTGCATGAAGACTTACAAGTATTTACGTTTAATCAAATCGTTGGTTACATTGAAACAGCTATTGAAAAAGGCGTATTTTATATTAATCAACTCTCTAATGAAAAATCCACTTCAAACATGTAATCCCCTTCAATATATTTGAGGGGGATTTTTCACATAGCAATATTATTATTTGTTCTTTTCCATAACCGCAAAATAATTCCCTTCACTATCAGCAAAGTTAAACACTTTGCCAGAAGGCATAGTTACCATTTCGCCAACAGTAACAATTTTATTTTTTAAATCTGTATATAATTGATCAAGATTTTCTGAGAAGAACATTAAGGACGGTGTACCAAGATTTAATTCTGGGCTCATTTTCGAAATAACTTCTTTATTATGTAATATAATGCTTGTTTCTGCACCGCTAATCGGAGCAATTTCAATCCATCTCATTCCTTGCTTATTATCTTCCTCTGCTACTACATGAAACCCTACCTTTTCCGTCCAAAAATTTACTGCATCATCTTGATTATTTACATATAACATAATTTGTCCAACTTTATGGATCATTTCATTTCCCCCTAATGTTTTTTATATTCTATGTAGGTTTCTACAGGTGCTATTATTATTCCTTTTGAATTTATATGTACTTCCTTGCAAAATTTATCGACTGATTCATCCCGTCCAGTTCGTCAAAATAATCATTTCTTTCAATCATGTTATATCCGTCGAATCCAATTTCATCTAATATCTTGAAGAATATATCGAAATCTACTTCACCATTTCCTGCTACTACCTCTATATACTTACTTGATCTATCACTTTTTACTTCTTTACAATCTTTAATATGAGTTTGTACTATATAGTCTTTTAATAGTAATAAACTTTCTACTGGATTTTCATTTACATCACTTATTAAATTTGCTGGGTCAAAGTTAACCGCTAGTCCTTTTGAGTTTATCGTTTCTAAAAACCGTTTTAACACTATCGCTTTTTCAGATCCCGTCTCAATGGCGAAGACTCCTCCAAATTTAAAAGCTAAATCCCCTAGCTCAAAACAAATCCGTTCCATTTCACCATAGATCTTACCTTTTTCATCATCTGGAATTTTTCCAATATGAGCTGTTATTACCCTTGCTCCAAGCTCTAACCCTCTTTCAGTAACGTATTTAAATCGCTCTATTGTACTGTCAGCTTCTGTTCCTATAATTCCATTTTCTCCAAAGCTAATTGCTAATGATGGCACTTTAATTTCATTGAAAGATAAGTTTTCTTTTAAAATGGTCCATTGTACCTTTGAAATGTTAGCTAAGTTGAAAGCCGGATTCATAGCATATAATTGAATATATTCTAACCCATATTCTCTCGCTTTTTTTATTCCTTCGTTTACTTCAATATGTTTCGTATTTAAAAACATTCCTAATTTCCTATCCATATATGCACCTTCTTTTTATTATTTCGCATCAGTTTAATATTCGACTCTCTTTATATTACTTCCTTGCACAAACTAAATGAGAAATGATTTACCTGTATCGATATTTCTTATACGATAGGTACATTTAAATCCCCTTTTTCATTCATTTACAAACAAAAAAGACGTAACTACAAATAGTTACGCCTTCCCTATTATTTATCTAGGTTTTTTCTTCCCAGTAAATGCTGGTTTCTTTTTCTTTGGTGCTTTCGGTTTCGTTTCTACAAATGATCCGTTGAACATTTCTTGCTTCGTAAATACGATGCCTAGTTTTTTCGCAAATTGCAGTAATTTACGCTCTTCTTGTGGAGTTACAAGAGATACAACAGTTCCTTCTTTACCCATACGTCCAGTACGTCCAGAGCGGTGAATATATTGGTCTACTGTGTCTGGTAATTCTAAGTGAATTACATGTGTTAAATCATCAATATCAATACCGCGAGCCGCAATATCAGTAGCAAGTAATATTTCTAATTTACCACCGCGGAAAGCACGCATCGTCGCTTCACGTTCTTGCTTACTTGCTTCTGCATGAAGAGCTGCTGCTTTCATTTTGCGGAATTTCAATTTCTGTGTAATTTCATCTAAACGGAATGGGTCGTTTAAGAAAGCAACGGCTTTTACATCGCCCATATGCATAATTCTTCTTACGTAATCATTTTTTTCGCGTCGCTCACAAATGATGTACGTATGCTCAACTAAGCTTTTTGACTCAGCACGAGTTACACGTACTAATTGTGGCTCAACAGCTAAATCACGTGCCGCATCTTCTGCTGCTTTTGTCATTGTTGCCGAGAAGAATACTAATTGACGATCGCGCATTGTAGATTTAATTACATCTTGTACAGCACCTATCATCTTTTGTTTTACAATTTGATCAAACTCATCAAATACAATTGTTTTCACTTCATGCATCTTTAGCTTTTTCATACGAATTAATTCTAAAATACGTCCTGGTGAACCAACAATTACTCTCGGGTGTTTCTTTAATTTTTCAACTTGACGCTTAATATCTGCCCCACCAATTAAAGATGCACCTGAAATTTCAGTTCCTGCTGTAAACTTTTGAACCTCTTCGTGAATTTGCATGACAAGCTCACGTGTTGGCGCTAAAACAACAACTTGTGGCTGTTTTACTTCAGGATTAATTTTATGTAAAAGGGGTAATAAGTACGCTAATGTTTTTCCTGTTCCAGTTGGAGATTCAGCTATAACGTCTTGTCCTTCTAAAATAGTTGGAATCGCTTGTTTTTGAATTTCAGTTAATTCTTTAAAACCAGCCTTCTCCCAAGCTTGTTGTAAAAATGGTTGCATATCTTTTATCATTTGTTTTTCTCCTTTATCTCTATTTTTGAAGAAAATGTTGTATTGTTCGCACCGTTTCTATCATGTGTGAAATAACAGCTATTAAATCATCAACATGGTCTTCTGTAATCGCTTTTTGAAATAGAACCTCTACCTTATTATGATATGAAATCGCTTGCTTATTATATTCGTATGAAAGTTTTTGCGTAATCATTCTTTCTTTTCCCCATATAGAGTGCATGAAAGTTTCAATTTCTTCGCACGTTACCTCTGGCTTTTCTATCGGGAATGAAAATGCTAACTTCATTTCACAACCTGGTGTAAATTGGGGTACTTCTAATATTTCACCAGACAAGTTCTTTGCATCTACAGATAGTGAAAATGTTGCTTCTACTAACGGTTCGAATGGTTCTGTTAATTGAAATGCAATATGATATATACGACTTAATGAAGCAAGGTCCATCATATCTTTTCGATCTGTTACAAGAATATCTCCATGTAAATCAAAATCATAAACAGCGCCTTCTACGATTACTTTTAAATTATCAAAAGCAGTTGGATCAAACATAATTTCCTCCAAAAAACAGGCGCCTTTCGATGGAAAGGCGCCACTTGATGTATATATAGTTTACAGATAAACGAGATGAATTACAACCTTTTAGAATAAACCTACTGCTTTTCCATCTTCATTTACATCCATTTGCAGTGCTGCTGGCTGTTTTGGAAGGCCTGGCATTGTTAACATTGTTCCTGTTAACGCAACGATAAACCCTGCACCGATAGATGGTTTTAGCTCACGAATTGTAACGATAAAGTCAGATGGACGACCTAATTTTGTTGCATCGTCAGAAAGAGAGTATTGTGTTTTCGCCATACAAATTGGTAGGTTACTCCAGCCCTCTCCTTCATATTGAGCTAATTGCTTACGTGCTTTCGGAGCAAATTCAATATCTTTTGCACCGTACACTTTTTGAGCAATTGTACGAATTTTTTCTTCTAATGGTAATTCTAGTTCATAAAGTGGCGCGTAGTTGTTTTCACCTTTTTCAATTTCTTTTAACACTTTTTCAGCAAGATCAACTCCGCCTTGGCCACCTTTCTCCCAAACTTCTGTTAAGGATACTGCATAGCCACGCTCATTACACCACTCTTGTAAGTAAGCAACTTCTGCATCTGTATCTGTAATGAATTTATTAATTGCAATTACGAAAGGCACACCGAAGCTTTGAATTGTTTCAACATGCTTCTGTAAGTTTTCCATACCTTTTGCTAATGCATCTACATTTTCCTCTTTTAATTGATCTTTTGCTACGCCGCCATGCATTTTAAGCGCACGAATAGTCGCAACAATAACAACAGCTTCTGGTTTAATACCAGCTGCACGCGCTTTAATATCTAAAAACTTCTCTGCACCTAAATCAGCACCGAATCCAGCTTCTGTAATAACATAATCACCTAATTTTGCTGCCATTGTTGTAGCGATAACACTGTTACAACCGTGAGCAATATTCGCAAATGGTCCGCCGTGAATGATAGCTGGTGTATTTTCTAACGTTTGCACTAAGTTTGGTTTTAATGCATCTTTTAATAATAACGTTAATGCACCTTCTACACCTAAATCTTTAACCGTTACAGGTTGATTTGCAAAGTTATAAGCAACTACGATGCGAGATAGACGCGCTTTTAAATCTTGAATATCTGTCGCAAGGCAGAATACGGCCATAATTTCAGATGCTACTGTAATATCGAAACCGTCTTCACGTGGTACACCTTGAACTGGTCCACCAAGACCAATTACTACGTTACGTAGAGCACGATCATTTAAGTCAACACAGCGTTTC
Organism: Bacillus sp. F9_6S_D1_P_5; assembly: GCF_054823925.1. Taxonomy (NCBI): domain Bacteria; kingdom Bacillati; phylum Bacillota; class Bacilli; order Caryophanales; family Bacillaceae; genus Bacillus; species Bacillus sp. F9_6S_D1_P_5. Next base: position 10,828 of record NZ_JBTREW010000016.1, read on the forward strand.
CAAACGATTTTACGCGTATCAATTCCAAGTGTGTTTCCTTGTTGGATATGATTATCAATAAACGCCGCTAACGCGTTATTGGCAGTTGTGATCGCATGTATATCTCCAGTAAAGTGAAGATTAATGTCTTCCATAGGTACAACCTGTGAAAAACCACCACCTGCTGCCCCGCCTTTTAGTCCCATCGTTGGTCCAAGAGATGGTTCGCGAAGTGCAATTACTGTTTTCTTACCAATTTTATTAAAAGCTTGACCTAAACCAACTGTTACTGTTGATTTACCTTCTCCAGCTGGAGTTGGGTTAATCGCTGTTACTAAAACAACTTTACCGTCTTTTTCATTCTGTAAGCGCTTAAAAATATCAAGAGATAGCTTACCTTTATAATGCCCGTATGGCTCTAATTCATCTTCTAAAATATTTAAATCAGCTGCAATTTCTTGAATCTTCTTCATACTCGCTTCTTGTGCGATTTCAATGTCGGATTTAACTGTTGTAGTAGTTGTCATATACCCTAGTCCCCCTTTAATTGGTTCTGATGATATTGTATCAGTTTTTTGTATTTTCTGCACTTATTTACCTCCTAAAAATTCTTTCATTTCTTTATACGTTTTTCAACATAAATACCCATAAGAATGTTAACGATTGTTGTAACTCTGTAGGGAGTTGACCTAACATCTTCTCATTTACTCCGCGCTTATATACCCCAATCCCATCTACAACTTCAAAACCTTGTTCTTTCGCTAACTGTTCAAATTCCCAAGGCATCATCGTATTACAAACAACGTCTTTGCCGTATAAACGAGGATAACTGTTCTCTCGAGGTTTTGCTGTCGGTCCTAAAATTGCAATACATGCATATCCATCTCTTTTTAAAACGCGCTTTATCTCATTTAATGCTTGTAATGGCTCCTCGGTCCATTCTAAAGAATTAATTGCCATAATTGATTCAAATTGTTCATTTTCAAACGGTAAGGAAGAAAGATCTCCTTTTATAAAGGATAAATCCGGTCCTTCTCCTCGCTCCTTTCCTTTTTGAATCATCACTTCTGATAAATCTACTCCAACTGCTTTATAGCCTGCGCGACTTAATTTATATGTACCGTACCCATCTCCACAACCAACATCGAGCACCTTGGCTTCTTTCTTCACGTATTGTTCAAAAAATGGAATAATTGTACTCCTACTCCCGCTATCCCACATCTCCTGACTATTTTGATTCCAAAATTCTGCACTACTATCCCATTTCTTCTCTGCTGATTCATGCCAATTGAATTTCGTCATACATTCCCCTACCTTCACGGTTTATCACTCATTTCATTCTACATCATTTTCCAAAATTCCTGTTTATCTTCATTAGGAGATGTACATGCTAACGATAGAATCTTTATTCTCCAATTTTTGCTTTACTTGGGTTTAACTCATACTCATGTTCTTCCCTTTATGAAAGATACTATAGGTACACCCAATTGAAAGAGAGGGATGTACATGCGAAGAAAGAGAAATCATCATTTTAAAAGTGGTGAAAAAAACGAAGAGTATGCAGCTGAAATATCACCAGCTGGTATACCAATTAGACATAAACGTAAAGAAATTGCAAATGAAATAGAAGGTACAAATACCGGTGCAATGGTAGGCTATGTCGCTTTATTTCTTTCGCTTTTCTCAATTGCATTTTATCCGGTTACACTTGGTTCTCTTGCAATTTTAGTTGGCTTATTAGCTGTCAATTTTGGAGCAAGAACACTTGGATATACAGCAATTGGTTTTGGTAGTTTTTCTGTTTTATTTACTTTACTTTATCCGCTTGCTTTGTCAGCGTTTTAAAAAAACACACCAAGTTATACTTGGTGTGTTCATTCGTGATACAACATAATATGACCGCATCCACAGCAATGTTTCGCTGTAATTTCTTGAAACACTGGATAATTTTCTTCATCCCTATGCTCAATAAAAACCTTTTCAAAACGGTACATGTTTGGTGCATATGCCCAATCTTGTTTCGTACGTGCATATAATGTAGAAGAGAAAAAATCTTCACCGCCGCAAACAATACATTCCTTCTTCATCAATACCCCTCCTATGCTTGTCTTACTTCATCTATATGAACATAAGCATAAGAAAAAGACCTTCTATTACTAGAAAGTCTTCTCTGAAACAAAAAGAAATGTACCAAACATTCCTACCCCGCCATATTCTTTCGTAACACCAGCTTCAGTTTTAAATGTTTGCTTTACAGTCATAAAGAAGACACCATTTCGTGCATCTGTACTTTCAAATTGTAATTTTTCTTTTTTGCCGTCTACATTTTGCGTGCATTCAAAACTACCCTCATCACATTTCAATGCATACTTATCCTCTACATACACTTTAAAATCTGATTCTTTCGGACAAGTAATAAGTAAAATTGCCACGAGTATAATACTTACAATACCCACAATTGTATAATATTTCTTCATTTGAACTCCTTTCAAATGACAAGAAAACTTGACTTCATGCGCCAAGTTTTCTTAGTCCACAACCCATTGCCATTCTTGTTCTTTCTTATCAAAAATAAGCCAACCAGTCTCTGTTGCTTCTTCTTTCAATTCATCGATATTATCTAGCACCTCATCCGTACTTTCATACGAACCAACTACATATACCGGAATTTCAAGACCCCTTCTTGACTCAATTTTCCCTGCCAGATCAATATAAAGACCATCTTCCATTAATGGAAGAAGCCCCATGATTACTTCTTTTGAAATTGCTGGGAAAATCTTTGATTTTTGGAAGAAAGAAAAACGTTTCTTACCGAAAGCACCGAGTTTATAAGGAATGACTTTACTTAACATCCCTACAAAGTCTGCAATTCTACGATAATACACTTTGTTGTACCATCCGTCATCATGTGAAAAATAAACAAATCTATTTTTCAATAACGGAAAGAATGTTCTTGCAAGTGGTTCTTTTTTGTGAGCCAAATATAAAAGCTCTGCAATTTCTTTTGGCTCTAATTCATCTAAATCGCTTGCATCATCAAAATCTACCCAACAAAATTCATCAAATTCATCAATCTCTGCTTGAATTAACTTATGTATATTTTCTTCCTCAACATATTCAAATAAAGTATGATAATGAAAATCTGTCCATTCAAAATTATGCTTTAAAAGCAACACTTGATGAAGCGGTGAAGGGATGTTACTTGCAAACTCTTTAAACGTAATTCCTGATGTGATAAAACAATGACCTCGACGATTACCATTAATATATATCATATTCTTTACTTGGTCAGATCCTCCAGACAAAGCACCTAGCCACCTTCGTTTTATATGTTTCAATTCTATAGCATATTTTAACATGAAAAATTTTAGAAACATAGAAAAAAGTTCAAAAACTATTTACAATTTCATGTGTTTTATTACATAGTGATTACAAGAAAAAACGCCTGCTCGTAAGCAGGCGTTTTTAAAGGATTTCATCTGGGTTTTGAGGATGATGATTTCCCTCTTTCTTTTCATCTTTTTGGAACATCGATTGAATTTTATCAATTGTTTGTGGAGCTAATTCAATCATTTTTTCTGCTAAATGTGTCGCATTTTGTAGATGAAGAATATTTACTCCATCTTTGTTCACCACAAGAAATGCTACTGGTGTAATAGAAACACCACCTGCGCTACCGCCACCAAATGCAGGGTTACCGTTCGCTCTTTGTCCATCATTCGTTTGGAAATCAGAACCTCCTGCTCCAAAACCGAACGCTACTTTAGAAACCGTTAACACCACACCACCGTCAGCCGTTTGAACAGGCTCTCCAACAATCGTATTTACATCGACCATTTCCTTCAAATTTTCCATTGCTGCTTTCATTAATCCTTGAATTGGATGATCCACCGTTCATAACCTCCTTTGTCATATCTTTCCTAGTTTTTCCGAAAGTTGGTGAACTAAACATAAAATTTTATATTGCTTTCAAAAAACTTAAGTTGTAAAATTCAGAAAAGTAAAAAACATTCCATTTTATGATGATACGAAAATTAAGAAAGATCATGAACAAGTATCCGCTTACCCAAAAGAAGAAGCAGCCCATAACTGATTTATTATTGGAGATATAGAGTCTTTCGGTTATGAAACAGACTTTCAAGGTCTGTGGGGAGTATTTCAAGAGAATGGAACATTAAAATCAATTTTACTCGGCTTCCATGATTCATTTATACCATGTAGTAAAGAAGAATTTGTTACCTCTCATTATGAGGCACTTCTTTCCGCATATAAGCTGATAAAACTCTCTGGAAAGTCAACTTATTGTTGAACGATTTAAAACTGTTTCAAATATACAGCTCGGTGCTAAAAATGAAATGTATTTTATAAATGTCTAGATGCCGACAACTTACCTAGTACGCCTGGCCAAGAAACAATTAAACTTGCCACACTAGATGTTGTAGAGCGAATTATGCAATTGCGGAGTAACATCATTGAATTTCCTACAAGATCAAACTGCTGAGGAATACACACTATTAGGGGAGCGCCAGTATATTGGAAAAATCCACGTTAAGAGCATGCAAGATTTCATACAGGTTTTTGGCTAATTCAGTAACATACGAGAACCCTAAAACCTACGCTAGGATAGGGATACATATAAAGTTGCATAAAATTATATAAAAAGAAAAAGACAGATTCCTTTTGAGGGTAGGATTTCTCCATGTGCTTGCTACCAATCAGAAGACGTTATGTTAATTGAGGATGAACACAATATATAATAAAAATCCCTCGTTTTCTCTTCTTATCACATGATAAAATGATTATAAGTGATAAATTTCGAAATCATTAGAGAATACAAAAGGATTGATTACATGAAAAAAGGATTAGGATTACTTGTAACTATAATGATTGAAGCTGGAATTGTATATAAATCATCTAAGATCTTAAAATGGAGTTTTGTTGATTTAACTTTCTTCGCTGGAATATGTTTTGTCATTATTACATATTACTTTAGCAGTAAAGGCGGATTTTCTAGCAACAGTGTTCGCCTCCAAGCTCAAGCTAGATTGGGTATTAAAGTAGAGGAAGAAAAATTTGAATTAAGTGTAAATCCTATTTTAATAGGATCTATTGTTTATACAGTATTATCTTTAATACTTGTAGTAATAAGTTATTGGGATTACTTTATCAAATAATTTTCACTTTCAATAACGAGAATTATGTAAATGAGCTGTCCAAACGGATGGCTTATTTTATAACAACCCAGCTGCTGGCCGAATTTATAAACGATTAAGATTTAAAAATATTAGAATGCGAGCGATGTATCGATAATAAAAAGCTTTGTTCGCTGAATTACGATACTTTAGAGGTTTGAGACGTATAATGAGAAATGTTTTTGTTCAATACGTTCGTTGATACCGTTCACTCTTAACAATGTTTATCGTTATCCATATTTCACCCTACATCTTATTAATGGTAAAATTATTTCTGCATTTCCAAGACAAAATCGATAAAATTAATTTTTTGAAGGAGAACATAATATGGATTACAAATTCGAATTACTTAGTACAGGTAGCTTAGTTATTAGACTACAAAAAGAATTCGATACTTTAGAAGCTTTTTTAAATGTGGAGGTATCCACATTCGGTGATTGGATAGCAGAAACTGTAGATAAAGTTTTAAACAAAAAAAGTCATCACGAAAAAATAAGTGCGAATATTTTTGGGGCAGATGTTCGAAGAGATACAACAGTTATATTTAATAAGTATGATGAAGATGAAATCGAAATCCCTCTTGAAATAGAAACTATTACATTAAGAAATCTAATAGATATTTATTTAAATGAGCATACAAAATTAATAAGCGAAAAAAAATAATCATTAAATAATATTACATATATTACAAAATGACACACATTCACATACTTATCACTAGCGGTAATATATAACACGTCACTTTCAAAAAATATCCTTTAATTTCAAAACCATAAGATGATGTTCGCTACTTACTTATTAAAGTACAGCTCTCTCCAACTCTTATGGAAAGTTTATTATTATCATTTCCCAATCAATATAAAATTCCTAGGTGTTTATTCACCTCTATTTGTAATTTTTTTAGCTAAACGATTAAATAATACTGAACTTCCATATGCCAACACCCCAATACCAATCATACCAATACTGAAAAATAGTTTCTGCCATAAATTAAATGGGAAAAACCACCCTGCAATAACAAGTACCATTGTGCCAATAATAATCATAAATTTGCCTTGTTTCAAAATAAATTTGCTCCTCTCTTTCAAAGAAAAAATGAATCCTCCATTACGATGAAAATAACGTTAAAAGAGGCAACCAGTATGCCACCTCCCAATTAAAACTATTAGTTATACATGTTACATATTTTTAGCTGTGATTCCATACAATCTATCTCTATTTCCCCTCTTCTTTTTTCGATTTTTAAACATAATCTCTAACACTACCACTGTGGTGAATCCTACAGTTAGTTGTAACCCTGTAAACAGCAGTTTATCATTTAAAGGAACATCAGGTGCACTCCACAGTAGTACCGGAGGGATAAGTATACCTATGATTACAAGGGTTCTCATTATCTTTCCACTTTCGTATTTTTAAAATCTATATGTATTTTTCAATTTTTTATAATTCTACTTATTTCCCACGTAAAATTATCAAATACCCTCTATGCACTTCATCTACAACCTTATCATGATTAAAGCATAACACTTTTTCATCATCTAAATATCCAACCGGATAAAGAACTCCTACATAATCAAAAGCACGTTTATCTGCTGAAATGATCATTCTTCCAATAATCATAACAGTTTGGTTTAAATCTTTTAGCTTTACAACTGAACCAATCGGGAAAAACTTTATCGTCATTCTCCATTGTTTTTAGATATATTTTTCAACTTGTTACTCATAATTTCTAATAGATAGGAAGTTCCAATACCTATTCCACCAATAATTAATGCTGCAATAGCTGTTAAAAACCTTTTTCCCATTGGCTGCGGAAAAAAGAATGAAGAGAAAAATAACACCACGGTAAACATATACATCAAAATACGTCCTTGTTTAAACATGTGTGATTACTCCTTTTTTTCAGGTTTCAAGAAAAACCTCCTCCGAAACCTTTGTGGGTTATCCCTCTTGAAATCGCCCTTAATAGGTATTATTATCATGATGATCTCCCCCTCTTGTATTAACCTTATTTATGTTTAAATTTACTATACATCCATTCGTAAAACTTATTAGTACCAAGTGCACATGCTCCCAAAATAAGAACACCTATAATAAAACCAACCTTTTTAGGCAATTCATAAGGAGACATTATAGCGACTACAAGAAATATAGCAATTGCAACATATGTAATATATTTTCCAGCCTTAAATGGTTGCATATTAGTTTGCTCCTCTCTTAATCTCCAATTTTAATAGTACCACCTATCCCATAACCATCTCTAACGTATAATCCTGTTTCTTTTCCTAATTAATATCGGATTGTCCCTATCCTTTTTCAAACTTTATTATTCTTTAAATTTGTTATATATTCGTCCTACTACTTTATTCGCTCCCAAGGAAATGGCCCCTAAAATTAAAACAAAAATAATAAGAGCAATCTTTTTAGGTAGGCTATATGGCAATAACATAGCAAATATAAGAAGTATCAAAACTGCAACATATGTAATATATTTCCCAGCCTTTAATGATCGCATATTCATACGCTCCTCTCTTAATCCTCAAACTTAATGGTATCGCCTACAACATAACCCATGGTCTCCTATAACTAGAGTAAAATCTAATATAAGAAAAGATTTCATTCAACTTCTTACTTATTAACCGTAACTTCTATTGCTAGTTTGGCTGTCTACATAATCAAAATTACATTTATGTGCCGATTCGACCATTATAACAATAATCATCAAAATTGTTTTAATCCCTCTAGTTTCACTACTACTCCAATCGACAAAAGTTTTATTTATTTCACTTTTTATGTATCTTTTGATAAATTCGTTCAAATAAAACTGAAGACCACACAGCTATTACACCGAATAAAAATATTACAAGTACATTTATTAATCTTGTTTTATTGTCTGCTGGCACTATAAAACTCGCGATGAGTGTTACTAATGTGCCAATAACAATTATAATTCTTCCTTGCTTTAACATTTAGTTACTCCTTTTTCTTTGTCCAAGCTACCTTTATAGCCATATTAACTGAATTTGTATTCATCTACATTTAGAAGAATGTAATAAATACAAATTTCTCTTCATTTCAATTTATAGAAAAGAAATGCTCATTAATCCAAGTTTCATTTATTTATCCTTCTGCTAATATAATCCATTAAAGTAATAGCTCCGATCCCCATAGCTCCCCAGAAAATCATACTACATGTATATATTACCTTTTCCTTAATTGAATATGGACCTACTAGTCCAACAATGATTGAAATTACAACTCCTATAATCATTACAATTTTCGCGATTTTCATCATCCTACTGTCCCTTATCTATTTTTCCATTAAAATTTTGAATAATATTAATAACAACAGAGTTCCACACTAGAGAAATTACAGTAAACAAAGTTGCAACTAAAGCAACTATAATTTTATCTTTCCACGTGTTCTGTACTACCATTGATAGTATCATCATTATTAATCCACAAGTGCATATAAATATTTTTGTACCTTTACGCATATTCAAATTATTTTCACACTTCTTTCTAAAACTGAAAAGAAAATTTTTCATTCACCAGTATTAACAATTAACAGAATTATACCTACAATAAATTAGGTCCTTACTTTCTTAAACAAGCTAATTATTTCTATTCTCTCTAAATTTACTAATTATGTATTCTACTAAGTTTGTAGTCCCAAGAGACATTGCACCCAATACCAGTATAAAAATAAAAGAAATAATTTTCCCTTTTAAAACGAAAGGAAAGAATATACTAGCAATGGCCATTGCTATAAATCCAATAATTTTAATAATTTTAACATTCTCTTATTCCCCTTGTTTTTTAACTTTACAAATAGACCACCAACTACTTTTCCGATTGGTAAAATTTTTATTTATTTCTCTTTTCTTTGCTTTTTTATAATGTAATCTAATAATGTAAGTCCACCTAACCCGATTGCACCATAAACGACCATACCTAGTGTATGTACTCCCTTTTCTTTTAACGAAAAGGGAGTTATTAGTCCTGCAATGATTACAATTACAATTGCTATAATCATTACTACTCTTGCGATTTTTATCATCCTATGTCTCCTTTCCCGTCTTCTCAAACTATACAAATCTACATCTTTGAGTTTTCCTACCTCCCCCACTGGAAACTTTTTATTTATCCTCTGTTATCTTTTGCTTCACTAATAAAGTTCATCAAATATGTAAATCCAATTGCTAATCCGCCAAAAACAAGTACAAAAAAGAAAGTAAGTATACGATCTCCTACTGACTGTGGAAAAAATAATGAGAGTAATGCAATAATAGGTACTGTTATTAAATATATAGTTCTCATTCGCTTGAAAGGTCGCATTTATTTACTCCTTTTTCTATTGAATTTCTCCATAAAATTTATAACAAATGTGTTCCATACTAGAGAAAATCCAGTAAATATAAGAACAGCTAGCGAAATAACAATTTTATCTTTCCACGTCTCTCCAGTTATCATAGCTAGTGTGATTAATAGTACTGCTGCTGCACAGATTACTATTTGTGTAACTTTGCGCATAGTAATCCCCTCCTTACACACCTTTATCATCAAATTTCCCCACTTCTTTCATTAAAACTCCTTTCTCAAGTTCCTCCGACTCAATCACAATTGCCATCAATCCCTTTTCCGTACTCGTTTCATGAAACTCACCCTTCTCCCAAAACACAGCTTGTCCCGCTTCCACCTTCACTTTTTCTTTATTTGCTCCGCATACATATCCTTCTCCGTCCACAATAAGAAGCAGTTGCGATACAACTGCTTCATGATATCCAATTATTCCATTCTCTTTTAAATGCATAACACCGATATGTATATTCCCTTGATGGTTTACTATTTTCGACATTATGAAATTAGATTGAAATGCTGTGATTTGCTTTCCTACTTTTTCACTAAAATCAAAAATCTTCACTTCTAGTCCTCCTTATATGTATAAAACCATCCTTACTGTCTGCATCATATGTCCTTCAAAATCTTCTTCAAATTCCTCTAATTGTGCAAAACCTTTCGCTTCATAAAAACGTTTTCCTTTTTCATTCGCTGCTTCTACATGAATGTATAATTTTCGAATTCCTTTTAATGCCGTTAACCCTTTTTGTAATAAAGCACTTCCTATCCCTTTTCCTTGCTGATCAGGTAACAAATAAATCGCGCCTAATTCTGCTTCGTTTTGCAGTCTAACAGGTGAAAAATTTGCAAAGCCAATTACTTCTCCCTCTTCTTCTGCAACGAATAAATGTGTATTTTCAAGACGATATTTCATTTTTTCGTCAGAATATGCCTCGTCTAAAAAACTATCTTGAATCTTTCTCGGAATAATGCCTTCGTATGTATCATGCCAAGCTATTCTCGCTACTGATTGTACAGCGTGAATATCTTCTTGCTTCATTTCTCTAATTACATATGTCATCTCGTTGTCTCCATTCTCTTAAAATTATATTCTGCTAATATACTAGAAGAAATGGCAGAACCATTTTCATAATTCACCTTAATTAATTTTTCAATGCTTCCCATTCTTCACGAATCATTCCCATTCGAATAGAATCATAGTACGTTCCGTTATAATAACGGCATTTGCGCATTCTACCTTCTAAAGTCATTCCTATTTTCTCTGCTACTTTCATCATGCGTTCATTGCCAGACCAAGTCGTAATCCCTACTCTACCAATCTCCATCTTTTCAAATAGCAAATCTCGATATAACGTTAACGCTTCTGTACCATAACCACCATTCCAGTAATTTGGATTATAAATAACAAGACCCATCTCTAACCAACGCGTCGGTTTATATTCCCAATAAAACCCGACCGTCCCTATAATTTGACCGTTATTTTCTATAATTAAATTAGATAGAGGTTCTTCTTTTAAACGAGTTTGCATCTTCTCCTTATAGGGTGAGTATTCTTGCATTGAAAACGGAAAATACGGTGCATCCCATTTTTTCCATTCTGGATTTTCTTCTTTAAATATGAGGTTCCATAATGTTTTTATATCTGATTCTTCAATTGTACGAATTGTTAATTTATCCCCTTTTACTATTACGTTTTGCATAATTCCCTCCTACAATCCTCTTTATTTCATATATAATTATAATATTTTTTCAGAAAAATCAAAACAGATATCGTTTATTATATTGTATAATTTTGTTATAAGATACCAATTATTCATGTAGAAAGCTGGTGATTCAATGAATAATCGATTTAGTATTGCTTTATTTCTCACTATTATTACGACGAATATTATTCTCTATTTCTTCTTACCATTACGTATTGTTACGAAATGGGACTTCAATGGAACGCCTACATCAACAATGGATAAAAGTACTTTTGTTATCGTCAATATAATTATATGTTCCTTCTTATTCTTTTTATTTTTAGCTTTATCTAAAGTAGAGAGTAACCAGAAACCTCTCCTCTGGATCGGCAACATAATTTTACTATTTTTATTTTTTGTCGATATTGTCATTGCCCTCATCGCTCTTGACTTCGCACTCCCTCTTGATCATTTCATATTTATAGCATTAGGGCTTTTATTTATATTAATAGGCTATTTCGGTTCCAAAATTGATACGACTAAATCAACAATTTCATTGGAATGGAATGATAAGCACCTTGAAAAAAGAGCTTCAAATATTTGTAGTATTTCAATGATGATAGCAGGTATTTTCCTAGCTGGGCTTCCATTTATCATTCCTGCTCCGTATAGAGGTTATGCTATACTCACAATTATTTTAGGGATGACGATTGTCATTTTACCGAGTACGATTTATTTACTTGTTAAAGACAGCAAGTAATCTACTCATATAAAAAGATAATAAAAAAATAGGAGGCTCCATCCCTCCTATTTCAGCTAAACGTTTTCTTTTTCATCTTTTCTATCTCAACTAAAATCCCTTTCTCTATCCAACCTTCTACTCCATCTTTTTTAATTAAATCATATCCTGAGCAGCTACCATCAATGAGAGAAACAATATCCCCTTTTTTTACGCTTATTTGCGCACAAGAAATATCGGTTTTCACTGTGTATTCACCTGAATCAAGTTGCTTAATGTATTCATCTTTCACAGAAAGTAATGTATTCGTTTGCTTTTGCCTGCATATTGTGTAATCTTGCTTCTTCTCAATAGGCTCTATGTAATAATGTGGATAGGTAACCCCGCCCTGCATTGTTGCATCGGCATGAAAATCTGCTATTACTTCACATTCCGGGAAATAGTCTACATATGTATAAGAAAACTTATCACTTGCACTTGTCCTCTGAATGATAAATGCATTTAATTGTCCTGCCTCTTTAATCGCATTTCCGCCGTCAATCGCTATAATCTTTTTCTCCTTATCAATAACTGGATTGTTAGACGGTGCCTTCTCTGAGTAGTTTACAACAGGCCAATGACCGACAACTACATACTTATTTGCTTTATGTGATTGATTGAAAAACTCCGGCATTGCTATCGCATTTTTTCGTTCTGTTTCTTTCCAATCCTCTCTATCTTCAAGGCCAGCATGTACAAAAATATAACCCTCAGTTTCAATCGCTGTCGGCAATTCTGTTAACCATTCTATTTCTTTTGAAAAATGGCCCATCAATATGTTTTTCACTTCACAAATATCACTTTCTTCATTAACGGTGACTTTCAATTTCCCTAGCCATTCATTAAAAATTGTATTCTTTCGCGTACACAAATAATTTATTAGCGCAGGATTTTCATTTACAAGCGCCTCAACTACAACTTCACAGTTCCCTTCGACTACATAAACATTTGGCTTGCTAACTACTAGATCCATCACATAGTTTACGACGCCAACGCTATCTCTTCCTTTCTCACAAAGATCACCATTTATAATTAAATAATCTTCATCTTTAAAATTAACTTTATGTAGTAATTCTTTTAAAAGAGGTAATTCTCCATGAATATCAGATATTACGATTACTCTAACATCATTAGGGATTGATAGTTTCTTTATTTTTTCCAAGTATAAGCGCTCCAATCATTCTCTGTATTATTTATGAAAAAACAATTCAACAACATAAATTATAAACCTTTCTAAAAAAAATAGGTTCTATATATTATGTCATATAGAACCTATCCTGCTTTATAATTCTTTATGAAAAGAATAGCTTACCTTATCATAGCCTTCTCTTTCATAAAAGCGGTGAGCGTCTAATCTAGGAAACGCTGATGTAAGAGCAGTGGACTCACATTCATTTTCTTTTCCCCAGTTCTCTATATACGAGAGTAATACATTCCCATATCCTTTTGAACGATGTGCTTCCGCTGTTACAAGGTCATATACGAAAACGTGCTTCTTATTATAAAAATTCGTACAAATTGCTACACCGGCTAAACTCACAACTTCTCCCTCTTCATTACGTAGCGAAAATAGTTTATAGTTTTCTTCTTGCATTTTTTGAAATAAAGAACTTACTTCTTCTTTTGAAAGTTTTGTTCTTAACTGCTGTAATACAGGAAATACATCATGTAAATCCGCTTCTGTTACTACTTCTTTAATATGCATTATGATTCTCTCCTTACTATTTATAAAATTTTCTAAATGTTATATCATCATTATAGAAAGCGACTGCCCTTAGCTTAAGTGACAGTTCTATTCTTTTTTATAAGGCCAGTATAAAAAGGAGCGTCTATAAATGGATCTGAATATCCCATTAGTATTACAAAGTAAAACACCCATTTACTTACAAATTTATGAATATATGAAACGAGAAATCTCTCAAGGATCACTACGTGCTGGTACACGCCTTCCTTCTCATAGAAATTTAGCTATGCAACTTAATGTGAGCCGTATTACAGTTGAATCTGCTTATCAACAATTACTAGCTGAAGGGTATGTAGAAAGCAAACCGAAACGTGGAATTTTTGTTGCCGAAGTCGATATTGATGTCATTCAAAAGAAACAGCAAATTACGTCAAACAGTGCTAATAAGAAAGAAAAAGAACAATATGATTATGATTGTAGCCAAGGGCTTATTGATCAAAAAGCTTTTCCGATAACAAACTGGAAAAGAGCATTACACGAAACTTTATTTCAATATGAAAATGAATTATTTGCTAAAGAAGATCCACAAGGTGAGCTTATTCTACGAAAACATATTTCAAAGTATTTATATCATGCTCGCGGGGTACATTCTTCGCCTGATCAAATTATAATTGGAGCAGGTACACAGCCTCTTCTTTGGCTACTAATTCAACTACTTGGTTCAAAAAAAGAATATGGAATCGAAAATCCTGGGTTTCACCGTATACCTGCTATGATTCAAAGTTCTAATCTTCCCGTTCACCCTATCCCTTTAGATGATAAAGGCATTCATATTTCCGCTTTACGTGAATCGGGTTCCCATGTAGCGTATGTCACTCCATCCCACCAATTTCCACTTGGAATCATTATGCCATTATCTAGAAGACTCGAGTTATTAAAATGGGCGAATGATTGTGAGGGATATATTATTGAAGATGATTACGATGGGGAATTTCGTTATATAGGAAAACCCATTCCTTCTTTACAAGGACTAGATTCAAATGAACGCGTTATTTATATGGGAACTTTCTCAAAATCTTTTTTACCTTCTTTACGAATGGGATATATCGTTTTACCACCTCATCTTTTAACAGTCTATAGAGAACTTGGTGGTATGTTTAAACAAACAGTTTCTACGCTGCAGCAACTTACCTTTTCCACCTTTATTCAAAATGGTGATTGGGAACGCCATATTAACCGAAGTCGTACGTTATATAAAAGAAAACATATTTCTTTAATTAAGTGTATTACAAACGAGATGGGAAATAACGTTCATATACTCGGTGAACAATCCGGACTCCATATTGTACTTCACGTTCATAACGGGATGAACGAACAAGAACTTATTCATGCAGCCGCAAAACAACGTATTAAGTTATACCCTCTCTCCACATACGATTCAGTTCATAATGTAAAAGAAGATTCTTATGTATTGCTCGGTTTCGGTAGTATTCCAGAGGATCGGATCGAGACTGTTGTCCAATTACTGAAAAAGGCCTGGTTTCCTAAATAAAAATAGCTCCACGCAAGTTATACTTACGTGGAGCTATTTTTATTTACTATTTTTCTGATCTTGCTGCCCTTCCTGGACGCTTAACACCAGTTGTTTCTGTTGAATAAGAAGCTTCAATTATAGCGGTTGGATCTACAGAGAGAACGAGATCTTTCATTTTCGGATAAATGAAACGGTTTGTAATACAATAAATGATTCTCTTATGTTCTCCTAAAAAACCACCTTCTCCATGTAGATACGTAACGGATAATTGCAATTCTTTCATAAGTAGATCGCCTATTTCTTTATTTTTACCAGAAATAATCATAACGCTCTTTCCTTGATTAATGCCATCTAATATGAAATCAATCATCTTCGTAACAATATAGAAAATTGCTAATGAGAACATCGCTTGTTCAATTGAGAATAAAATGGCAACAAAGATGAAAATAACCGCATTTACTGCAAGTAAAAATGTACTAATCGGCACTTTAAAATGTTTATTCATCCAAACAGCTAACATTTCTGAGCCATCAATTGCTCCTCCCATTTTTACTACAATCCCTACACCAACACCAAATAGAACTCCTCCATAAAGAACAATTAACAATTCAGAAGTTGTAATTGCTGGAAATGGTTTCAAATAAATCAATCCGAGTGTTGTAACAACGTTTGCATAAGATGTACGGATAAAGAACTTCTTTCCCATTACTTTTGCAGTAAATAATAAAATCGGGATATTAATCCCTAAGAACACTCCATAAAGCGGCAATCCTGCAACTTTATTCGCCATAATAGCAATGGCCGTTACCCCGCCATCTACTAATCCATTAGGCGCTAAAATAAGCTCTAATGAACCTGCTACAATAATTGAGCCAATTGTTAATAATACGTATTCAAATACTTTCTTCATTCATTACCCCCAAAACTTATATATTTTCTTAGTATTATTTTAACGTAATTTTACTACTAATTCAAAGATATGAGTTTATATACACAAAAGTTTCACCTTTACAGTGATTTTTTATGTAATTTATTTATAGAAACACACTTACATATTACAGTAAGTGTGCTCCAAACATTTATTTGAGTTTTGAGTATGAATTCATTTTCATTTTTAAGATTTCATCAACTGCCCTATTATACCCACCAGCATTTCGAAGTGACTCTCCAACTTTACGACTATTTTCCTTAAACGTTACATCATACGTTACTTTCTCTACAGCTCCACGTAACGATTCAGAAGTTAATTCTTTACGATTAAGCCTTATTCCAGCCCCTACTTCAATCACTCGTTTCGCAACTAAAGGCTGATCCCCTGTTACCGGAATTACAACTAACGGGACACCGTAATATAGTGCTTCACTTGAACTATTCATACCACCGTGTGTCACGAATACATTAGCATACTGTAATACTTCTAATTGCGGCACATAATTAAACAACTTAAAGTTATTTGGAATATTTTCAAATTGACTTATATTTATCTTCTTACCAACGACTAATATGACTGTCGCTTCTACATCTTTAAACGCTTCAAAACATTTTTCATATAGCTCAGGTTGTTCATTAAAAACTGTTCCCATAGAAATGAAAATCAATTTTTTATCTTTTAAATCTTCCATAGGAAAGCCTCCTACTTCTTTACGCGTAGCAATTGATGGGCCGACAAACTTATATGATTCATCGAATACATCTGAACGCGGCTGATATTCCTTTGAAGTATATACAATCGTAATATCACCAGGGTGGTTCATAATATCATACATACTATTACATTTCATTCCATACTGTTTGTTCCATTTTTCTATTCCCGCTAAACAAGATTGATACAATGGATTCGTTTCATCTACTTTTCTTGATTCATGTTCATCGTTAAAAGTAATGTAATGATTAAAAGCAAACGTTGTACAAGAAGAAACGCTAGGTAATTTTAAAACATTGGCTATAATACGTCCTACTGGAAAATGATTATCGTATATTAAGTAATCGTACTTTTCCCCTTTTGTTTCTTCTACAATTTGAGTAACAATACGCTCTGATGCTTCCATCATATGAGACAGCATCGTCAAAGGACTCCCCCCTTCATTTACTCGCTCCATAATATTAATTTGAGAGAGGAAATTCTCAAACACTCGGAATTCTGCACCTGTTGCTTCAATCTTCTTTCTATAATCTTCAATACAATACGAAACAACTGTCTCCCCTCGCCGAATTAACTCATTTACAATAGCTAAAGTCGGATTTATATGACCTTCTCCAGGGAAATTTATTACGAGTACGTTTGCCATAATATTCTCTCCTATCTAATATTATTAATAATTAATCATGTTAATTAATTTAAAACTATTATAAAGGAATCTATTCTATTTCTTCACATTTTTCTCTTCATTTTATTATTGAGAAATATTTTTCATAACCTACATTATAACTCTCATAAAAGAATACTTAACTGTTCATTTACTGAAAAATAAAAGATTTATATTTGGTATTTTTACAGATTTATCATCAGAAACATTATTTTGATAATTCATACAAAACTAGAAAAATATAATTTCCACACTGATTTCTCACCATGAATGTATGTAAGTTCAATGTTATTCCTATCATTATCCACTTGGAACATATTCTGTTATATAATGAATTTATAGAATTTACAGAAAAAGGAGTGACTTCATGCTACAACAACTATTCACTTCACCTATTTTATCTGTTCAAGCTTTACACCCAGGTTATGAAGACCATGCAAGCGATGTATTTCTCGTCCGAACAGAAGAAGCAGAAGTTATCGTTCGTTCTTCTAAAATGAATGAAGAACCAACTAATGATTTTTGGCGGGGATGTAAAAACCTATTTGGAATTGATCCGAGGAATGTCCATCATTTAGAAACAGTTCATACATTGCTGCAAGAACATACTAATCTTCCTATCCCAGCAATATTAGGAAAACATATTTTAAATGGTCGTGAATTCGTTGTAGCCGAAAAGTTAGTAGGTAACACAGTTCAATCTTTTATCGAGCAACCAGATCCTATTTTATTCAGTTTAGGAAAAGGGCTTGCAGAAATACATAAATTTAAAGCCAATTACATAGGAAATGTGTCAGGTTCCTTCCAAATTACACTAGATGAATTCCATTCACATGTTTTAGATGTGGGTAAAGAGCTTGTAAATATGTTTTATTCCGATAATGAAAGCATACAAAATGCATTTTCTACTTTTGAGTCACAACTTTCTTCTTTACCAGCACCAAAGGAATCCACGCTCGTTTTAATTGATATGGACCCTACTCAGTTTTTATCAGATGGTTCTGCTATTACAGGTTTAGTAGATACAGAAGCCTATGTAGTTGCTCCCCGGGAGTTTGATTTTATCGGACTAGAATATGTACTTACCGAAAAAGTGGCTCATGCTTTTAAACAAGGATACGAAACCATTATGCCCATTCCTCATCTTGTAGAATGTAGACGTCCCTATCGATATTTATACCGGTTATTGTCTGTTCAGGGCAGTGTGGAGTTAGAAAAGTGGCTCAGTCATCCAGCCTATTTTTAAATAAGAATGAGAGGGATTATGAAATGAATATTGAACAAAAACAATCTTTAACAGCGAACGAAATTCAGCAAATGAAAGATTTAGCTCATATTTGCGGACAATACGATCGAATTGATTATTCTTCAGATTTACATGTAAACTTTTTAACTGATCGTAATAAAGAAGAGATACATGATTTTTTACTCTATGACGATACTCAATTAGTCGGTACATTAAGTATGTATGACTTTGAAAGACCGACAAAACTGGAATTAATAGGGTTTGTTCATCCGGACTATAGAAAACAACATATAGGCACCACTCTTTTACAAACTGCAATGAAAGAAATACGAAAAAGAGAGGCAGATGAAGCACTTCTTATTATGAATGGGGATTCTGCTTCTGGGAAAGAATTTGCAAAGCATATGAAGTTACCTTATTTATATAGTGAATACAGTATGGAGTTCAAAGCAAAAGAAGTGCAAAAACCAACAAAGAGTACTATACAGCTCACTCTTGCATCTTCAGAATCACTTCTTGATCTTATTGAACTTTCCAGTAAAGCCTTCGGAGATTCAGCAGAAAATACCGCTATATGGTTACAAAAAATGATGAATTCATCTTCTCATCAAGTTTACAGTGCTCTTATCTACGAAAAAGTGATAGGAACGATTACAGTTTCTGGGCAAGAACAATCTACTACACTATCAGGATTCGCCGTTCATCCTTCTTATCAAGGTAAAGGATATGGTAAAGATATTCTTAGTTATATGGTACATACCCTTATTACAGAAGGAGTTTCAACAATTGAATTAGACGTCGAAACGAAAAATAACCATGCTTTACAACTATATACACAATGTGGTTTTGAAATAAAAACGAAGCATGACTATTATAATGTAATGAATTTTGAGGTGAATACATATGTGTAAAAAAACAATTTATTGTGATTATGATATTTTTGCAGACATCTATAATAAACATTGGGGACATTTTGCTGAACAGTCCTATCTACTTTTGGAAAAACTCGTTTTACAATATGCACCACCATATTCTCATATTTTAGATCTTTGCTGCGGGACTGGTCACCTTACTAAGAAATTAATTGATAATACTTTTGTAGTAACTGGTATAGATGGTTCTGCCCAAATGATTGAATACGCACGTCAAAACGCGCCAGACGCAACCTTTATCGTCGATGATGCTCGTTATTTCAATATAAATGAGCAATTTCACTATGTTATCTCTACTGGCGATAGCTTAAATCATATTTTAAAATTAGATGAATTAAAAAGTGTTTTTCGTAATGTTTACTCCGTACTACATAGTGAAGCTACATTCGTATTTGATATGAATATGGAGAAAGGTTTTCTTGAAAATTGGATTGCTTCATTTCATATTTCAGCAGAAGAATATGTTTGTACGATTGATTCTACATATGATAACGAAAATAAAAAAGCAGAAATGAACTTTATACTATTTCAGCATGACATACATAATAATTGGACAAGAAGTGACTTTTCTTTTGAAGAAGCTTGTTATTCCAATGAAGAAATAATTTCTTCGTTGAAATCCGTTGGTTTTAAGAACATTCAAATACACGGTACAAATAGAGCATTTTTCATTTGTCAAAAATAAAAAAACTGAATCATAACGATTCAGTTTTTTCTTAGTATATTTACGACAGCAGCCGTTTCATTATTTTCTTTATACACTCGCGGGATTCTTCTGTCTAACATACATGTAACTTCATAGTTAATTGTACCTAACATATCAGCTACTTCTTCTACCGCAATTTCTTCTTCACCTTGCTTACCGTAGAATACTACTTCGTCTCCCACTTGTACTGGCATTGCTTTTGAAACGTCTAACATGAGCTGATCCATACAAACACGACCAATAACAGGTACTCGGACTCCATTTATTAATGCATGCCCTTTATTAGATAACTGACGGTTATAGCCATCCGCATAACCAATCGGTATAGTGGCAATCCATTCTTCACCAGTCGTTACATACGTATTCCCATAACTTACACCGCGATTTTTCTTTGCATGCTTAATATGAGCTACTTTTGATTTTAACGACAACGCAGGCTGTAACGAAACAACTGAATGATCTACCTCTTTTGAAGGATACATTCCATAAATTCCGATACCGACACGAACCATATTTTGAAATGTATTGCTAAGCTCCATTGATCCTGCACTATTTGAACTATGAATATATGGGATATGAATTCCTAATTCTTTTGCTGCATTAACAGCTTTTTCAAATAAACTTGTTTGCATATTCGTATAGGATTTATCGATTTCATCTGCCGTAGAGTAATGTGTAAACATTCCTACTACCTCTACATACTCCATACGGTTCAATTCTTCTAAAAATGGCATAACCTCTTCTTCTTGTAAACCGATACGACTCATTCCTGTATCAATTTTCACCTGAATTTGCGCTTTCTTTTGAAGACGGTTTGCGATTTCATTTATACCTTGTAAATCTTCACTTCTATAAACAGTCATCATAACGTCATATTGAATTGCCTCTTCCGCAGCTGCTACTGATGTATACCCTAAAATTAAAATCGGCACGTTAATTCCTGCTTCTCTTAACTCTATCGCTTCATCTACAAATGCAACTGCAAGCTGGTTTATTCCCGCTTCAATAGCAGCTTTCGCAACTTCAACTGCCCCGTGACCATACCCATTTGCTTTTACAGCAGCCATCATTGCAATATTTTCATCATTCACTCGTTTTTTAAATTCTTTTACATTATGTTTTACTGCATTTAAGTCAACTTCAACAATTGTATCTCTTCCATATTTCAAACTCATTGGTCTAACTCCTAACTCAATAATTGCATTCCATTCTATTTCACGTTTCTTATGACCTTTTACAATATAATACTTTTCAATATGCTAGTCAAACTACTAGAATTTTCGGAATTTTAAGTATGGTATAATACCCTTAAGAAACTATTATAAACGGAGGTGAGGAGAATTACAATGTTTGTTCAATCTTCCTTGCACCAACTTAAAGTTGCTGTTGATACTACTATTCAAATGCTTAACCAATATAATGAAGCCGAATTAAAAATACAACCCATTCACGCAAAGCGAACTCTATTTGAAATGTGCACCCATCTTTCTCTTATTTGCCATGCAGATCTACTCATTTTAAATGGCATTACAGAAAAACAACTACATACTTTCTATAAAGAACAAACACTCGAAACTATTACGCAAATGCAACAAACGATGATGCAGGGCTATGATTTACTTTCTAAAACTTTTTTATCCTATTCCAATGAACAATTAGCGGAAATGAAGACTGCTTATTGGGGTATTTCTTATTCACGCTTTGAATGGTTGCTTGAAATTGTTGCACACTTTTACCATCATCGTGGGCAAATTCATATTTTATTATGTGAGCACATTAAAAATCCTAACATACCTTTATTTCAATAAAGGTATGTTAGACGATATGAAACTTTTCTAAAGCAAATAAAATACCACCTTCACTCGCCTTCTTTGTAACGAAATCAGCTCTTGTTTTTAACTCTTCTCCGCCATTCCCCATCGCAATACCTAATCCTACATACTGCAACATCTCAATATCATTTCCACCATCTCCAAAAGCAATTGCTTCTGATTTGCAAATGTTTAGTTGCTCTAATACTTTTTGAATTGCAGTTAGCTTCGAGACTTTACTATCTTCCAATACATTTATAACGTAATTATGAAAACGATCAAATGTAAGCATCGGATATCTTTCAAGAAATTTTTGAGCTTCTATTTCATCTGCATACAGACATAAGCAATAGATTTCTTCTGACAAATCCTTGCTTTTTTCAGGATACTTCTCTAAATTCAACGTCTCGCTAAGCGCTCGCATTACACGCTTATTATCTGAAGCTATTCCGTTCATTGTAAAACCCTCAGTAAAATAAGAAACGCCCTGACCATGTAATTTTGCAAACTCTGAGATATCATTAACGATTTCACTTGAAAGTACCGATTTATGTATAACCGTTTCCCCACACTTGATATGTGCACCATTTGCAGAAATAAACGTATTTATGCCTAGTTCCATAAATTGCGAACATAAGCTATATGGTCTCCCTGTAGTAACAACTACGTGAATCCTTTTATCTATTAATCTTTGTATTGCTTCTTTTGTACTTGCGTGCATACTTCTGTCAATCTCACTTAAAAGCGTACCGTCAACATCAAAGAACACTACTTTGTACATAGGTCTTTACATCCCGTCTAAATGACTCGTATCATTAATGAAATGTACCGTTTTTTGTTCACCATCAATTTCAATTAAACTTATTCCCGTATCTCCCATTTTAAAATAATAATCCATTGAAATTGGCATTTTGAAAAATGCACGTAATAGACTATTTATTACACCGCCGTGCGCAACGATTGCTATCCGGTCATGTGTATTCTCTGTCACGATTTTAGAAAAGATTCCTTCTATTCTCATTCTAAATTCAATAAACGATTCCCCGTTTTCAAAACGATCATGAAGAAACTTTGGCTCTGGATATTTCTTTGCTTCTTCAAATGAAAGACCTGCTTGTACTCCATTATTAAATTCCATTAATTCCTCTTCTAATTGAATTGGACAACCAATTCCTTCTGCTAATGTTTCACCAGTTTCTCTAGCACGTTTTAATGTACTTGCCCAAATGAAATCTGGTGGAAAATCTGCTTTCACTTTCTGTACAAGCCTTTGCACTTGCCTTCTTCCTTTTTCTGTTAATTCAAAGTCTGCTCGTCCTTCATGTACGTTTAAGATATCAGCTTCTGATTCTCCGTGACGTATTAATAATATTTGCATGTATTTTCCACTCCCCTGTTCAATATCCATAAAATCTCATTATACCATATTCTTAATCTTCCGAAACAAAATAGCTTTCTATAACAGTTGTTCAACTTAACATTTCCAAGCAGTCTAAACTTATTATTCTTTCAAACGGGCCATACAAAAAAGTCCTATCCATAGTAGCAAAGATGCTACTATTTTTTATTCAGCTCAAAAATAAAAAGAGAAACGGCTTACCATTTCTCTTTCCACTCTTATTGTTCGTTTTCGTTTGGTGTTTCTGACGAAGGCAATCTCTTCGCATGTTTTTCTTTAAAAATTTCTCCAATTGCCCCGAGAGTACCAAGTGTTTCAATTGCATTAGATGGAATAAAGACTTTATTTGCTGGCCCTTTCGCAACCTCAATCAATGATTCAAATGATTTATAAGCAAGTACACGCTCATCTAAATTCGCTGCACGAAGTAATTCAATTCGATTTTGTTCTGCTTTTGCAATTTCCTCAATCGCTCTCGCTTCCCCTTGCGCTTCTAATTCTTTTGCTTCTTTAATACCTTCCGCTTCTCGAATACGTGCTTCTTTATCCCCTTCAGCCATTAGGATTTTACTTTGCTTTTCACCTTCAGCACGAAGGACTTTATCTTGTTTTGCGGCTTCCGCTTCTAATATGATTGCACGTTTATTACGCTCTGCTTTCATTTGTTTTTCCATTGATGCTTGCACATCTTTCGGCGGATTAATATCAACAACTTCAACACGTTCAATACGAACGCCCCATTTTTCTGTTGCTTCATCAAGTGCTAAGCGAATTTCTGTTGAAATTTTTTCACGACCTGATAACGTTTCATCCAGTTCCATCTTACCAATGATTTGACGCATCGTTGCAGAAGTAATGTTACGAACACCATATTCATAATTCGAAATACCATATGTCGCAAGTTCCGGTTCCACAATTTGATAGAAAATAATTGTATCAATCTCTACTTGTACATTATCTTTCGTAATTACCTTTTGCGGTGGTACATTCGTTTGTTGAATACGTAAGTCATGGTATACACGAACTCGATCTACAATCGGGATTAATAAATTTAATCCTGGCTGCATAACACGTTGAAACTTACCAAATCTTTCAACGACTCCAACTTTTTGCTGTGGAATAATTTTAATTGTTAACGCGATAAATGTAACAACAATTAGTGCGAAAATAATGGTTAATGTTAATCCTACTACCATATTTATTCACTCTCCTTTTTTACTTGTAATATAGTACTATGCCTCTTTATAACAATAACTTTTTCTCCAGCATCAATTGGATCATCTGCGGTAGCTGTCCAAGTATCTCCATCCACCTTCACAATACCATTCGCCTCGTTTGTAATCGCTTGCATAACAGTCCCTTTTTTACCGACTAGCATATCTACTGTATCTGTAAAACCTTTTGCTTCTCGAAAGTTTTTTGAAATTCTTTTCGTAAAGAAAGTCAATGTTAAACTTACAATCGCACCAGCAATGACTTGTAACAGTAGTGCTTCAGGAGCAAACAAAGCTATTAGACCTCCGACAACAGCCCCAATTCCAAGCCAAAGCATATAAAATGTAATCGACAACATTTCTGCAATAAATAAAATACCAGCTATTATAAACCATATTACCCAAGCAGCCATATGCTACCCTCACTTTCTTTCTCATTTTCTATATGTATATGAAGAAAAGAATGGTTTATCCGCCCTTTCTTATACGTGGGCGCTTACTACAAGCTATTGTACATATTCACTGTTATAATGAGTATTATTAAAATACTATATTAATATATTCTTCATTATACATGAAAATCCCTTTCAAAAAGTGACAAAAAATGAAATTCTTCCGAAAATTTAATTTTCAAATTATAATTATCTTAAATACTGAAATATTATTTTTAGGAAGGCGGTGTGCTTATTGCAAAATCGTTCATTAACTTACTATTTAGGATCGAAAATATGTATTACTCTCGCTGACATCGTATACATCATGATTATTACAACCCATATGTATATGACAACTAAATCAGCTACATTAACTGCCCTGTTTCCATTACTCCAAGTCATAACTACTCTTATAGCAAATACATCTGCACCACATATCATGAATCGTTTTTCATCTTATTCCTTACTTTTTACACTACAATGGACAAAAACTGCTCTCTTATTTTTATTAATGATATTATTCCCAGCCCTGTCCACAAACATTGTAGCACTATTCATTTTCATTTTTTTCATTTCATTATGTAGCGGCTGGAGCGCGCCATTATTATACGGTATCCTTCCTCGCCTTACACGAAAAGAACAATTAGTAAAAGTAAATAGTATTTTTTCCTTTTCCACACAAATTGCGCAAGCCGCTGCTTATTCATTTACAAGTGTTATTGTTCTTCTTATAGGCGCCACCTCTACACTCATGATGAATAACATTTTGATGATTTTTGGATGTGTTGCACTACACGTTTCATTGCGTTCCATACATACTGAACGGGTAATAGAGCCTTCTTCTTCAAAAGGCGCTGCTTTATTAGAAGGTTGGAAACTCTTATTTCAAAATCCATCTCTCCGTACCGTCACATGTATGGACTTAATGGAAACTTTTGCAGGGACGATTTGGATTGGTGCTATTACGATGGCTTATGTAACGACTGTCCTTCATAAAGGAGAAGAATGGTGGGGATATATTAATACAAGTTATTACGTTGGGACATTAATTGGCGGGATATTAGCGTGGAAAATGAGTACATACATTCAAAATAATTTAATACGCTCCATGGCGATAGGCTCTCTTCTATTTAGTATTCTTACATTTTTATATGGTATGACGAGCAGCGGTTTTATTGCGCTTTTTCTGTGCGTTCTAATGGGGCCATGTTATCAAATTAGAGACATTTCCCAAACGACCGTTTTACAAACAAGTGTCCCTCCTTCTTTATTATCCAAAATGTATACAGCTCATGGTGCACTTCTCTCGACTGCTTCTGGTCTTTCTATGCTTAGTGTTGGCATTATCACTGATATATTCGGTGTTCGTACAATTTATATCATTGCTGCTTTTCTTATTTTATGTTCTGCTTGTTTATCTTTTAGCCTATTAAAATATCATAAGACAGATCAAAAAGATATTTCAATGTAATCAATAAAGCAAAAAGGACAGGCATGCCTGTCCTTTTTGTATATTCTATTTATGACAAACCCGGAATTTTTCTATGTTTTGTCGCTCGTTCAAAAGCATATGCTAGCTTAATTAATATTCCTTCACTAAAAGCTGTACTTGCAAAAGTAATTCCAAAAGGTCTCCCGTTATCCATATATCCCGCAGGTATTGCTATAGACGGATAACCTGCTTTCGCACATATAGTGGAGCCTATATAAGAAGGGAACAGAATTGCATCAAGATTATATTTTTCCAATGCAAAATCAATACCTTGTTCTTGTGAAAAATATATATCTTCTAATCTTGCATTTAAATATTCTGGATTTCTTAACGTATTAGGAAAAGCCTTTCTTCTTCCTAACTTAGTTTGTCCATATTTTAAAGCTCTTTCTGCTATATTTTCATTAAACACCATTAACTCTGAAATAGAATGTACTGGCATAGTAGAAGGTAATTTAGAAAGATAGTTATCTAAACTATGCTTTAGTTCATAAAGCGATACTCCCCAGCTCCATTCTCTATGAAAAGACGGAATATCAATATTTTCTACTACTGTTGCTCCCTCACTACGCAATACTTCAATCGTTTCCTTAAACAATTTTTCATCATACTCTCCAGTTTCATAATAATCTTTTGGCGCATTGCTATATACACCAATCTTTGCTCCATTTAAACCGTTAACATCAAGATATTTTGTATAATCATGTTCTGCTATCCCTTCACTTTTATGAGTAGCTACATCTTTCTCATCTATTCCAGTTAAACTCCCTAGCAAAATAGCTGCATCTGTTACTGTTCTCGCAAATGGCCCCGCTGTATCTTGCGAATATGTAAACGGAATAATGCCTCTACGACTAATTAGACCAACAGTCGGTTTAATACCGACTACAGAGTTTTGAACTGCTGGACTTAATATAGAAGCATCTGTTTCCGTTCCAACAGATACTACTGTAAAGTTAGCGGCAACTGCTATCGCAGATCCTGTACTTGAGCCACCAACAAACATATCATCCTCGCCCGTTCCATATGGATTGATTGTTTGCCCACCTCTTGCACTATATCCAGCCCACATGTCAAAAGACATTGCATTTGCTAATTCTGTCATATTTGTTTTTCCGATTATGACTGCTCCCGCTTCTCGCAGTTTCGTAACGAGAAATGCATCCTCACTACTAATATTTTGTTCTAGAGCAATCGTGCCTGCACTTGTATGCATGGAATCATTCGTTTCAATATTGTCCTTAAGTAACACAGGTATACCATGTAATGGACCTCTTATACCTTTTATCTTTCTTTCATAATCTAACGCTTCTGCAATAAAGACAGCATCTGGATTGATTTCTAAAATAGAATTAATTTTTGGGCCATCTTGATCATATTTTGCGATTCTATGGAGGTAATACATGACTAATTCTTTTGAAGTTAATTGCCCAGCTTCCATTGCTGTTTGTATATCATGAATTGTTAACTCTTTTTGTAATAGTGTATTGAACTGAATCTCCATTGTCATTCTCCTTCTATAAAGTGAAACTTTAATCAGTGGGGGTTTTCTTCATCCCCCACTGATTATTAGTTGAACCAATCGGACTTTTATGGGCAGTTGATCCCCCACCTAACTTCTTTGCTTTCGCTGAATTTTGAGGTGGAGGTCTTACTGCCCATTAAAGTGGGATAAAGCCTTTTATTAATTACATGTACTATTCGTTTTTCATTTTCTCCGCTCCTCGCATATACAACTACAAGCCCTTTAAAAGAATTCAACTTACAAATATTAAACCCTTTTATTTCCTGAAAAATAAAAAAAGTCTGAAACGAATAAACTTCCGCTTCAGACTCTTTTATTACTTTACATATACCTCATCTAACAAATATAAAAACTCACCTTGTTTCCCGGCTAATTCAGGGCATTTTGAAATATCAATCCATTCGTAGCAAAATACTAAACCTTCATCTTCCTCACCGGCACTTACAATATGTTCCCAATCATCTTTTACATCTGTTAGTAACGTTATGTGGAAGAAATGGCGTTTTTGATATTCCTTTTTGTCTTTTACAAGTATGATGTAATCAGCTAGGAATCTTTCTATGCATAAATGACGTAATCCAGATTCTTCTTGTACTTCACGTAAAAGTGCTGCTTCTAACGTTTCTCCTTCGTCAACTGTTCCTCCTGGTACTTGCATACCAGCTTCAGGTATATCACGATGTTTAAAAACAAGCAGTTGCATAACTCCTTCTTTTTCTCTTGTCACATATGCATGTACTTTTTTCTTATATAACACCGTCATAATCCTTCTCCCCCTCAATTGTTCACTGCGTTACTTCTTCAAGTGTCAGTTGATTTTCATATAAATATGTAGCTTGTGGATTTCCCACATACCTCACATGCCATGGTTCAAATCGATAACCCGTAAGCGATTCTTTCTCTTTTGTATATCGAATGACAAAACCAAATTTATGGGCATTTTCAGAAAGCCATTGCCCTTCTTTCGTTTCACCAAAAACTGTCTCTAACTGAAACTTGGCAGATTGAGATGTAATATCCATTGCAAGCCCTGTTTGATGTTCACTCGTTCCAGGAACCGCGCTAGACATCGCTGTTTTTGCTTCTCCATCTTGTTTTTTATACATCGTATTTAATGCTTTTTGTCGATCAAAAGATCTAAATCCAGAGACTGCAAATAAGAAGATATGCTCCTTATCCGCTTGCTGAAACATTTCCTCAAGCGCCCCTGCTGCTTCTTTCCTCATTTTTTTCTTTTCTTGATCACCTTCACTTGAGTAGCGCACTTTCGGAATAACTAAATCTGGCGGTCTATACCCATCTGGCAAGCGCCTACTTTTATTTACAAGCACAAGCATCGAATTCGGATTACTAATGACCGCAATATCACCATCCATATTCGCAATCGTTTCTTTCGCTTTCGGAAATATGTTATTTACATTTACCTCGCGCGCCTGCTTATCCTTATACATTTTATAATTGACTCCTGCTATTCCAACAATAAGTACCATCGCTACGATACCAAGTAGTGTCCATCTTTTTTTCATATAACGACCTCTTATTTTAATAATTTGGCCATTTCATACTCATCGATGTTCTCTCCATCGATAATAAGAGCAGCTCTTTTGACACCTTCTTTCTCAAATCCAACTTTTTTATATAGTGCCTGAGCTCTTGTATTGTGGGCCATTACCGTTAATTCTAAACGCCATACATCATGTAATCTTGCCCACTTCTCAGCCTCTTTAAACAATCTCGTCCCAATACCTCGACCACTATACTCTTGCAAAATACCAATTACAATACTTGCTACATGTCGCTTTCTTTGAATATGATTTCCATTCAATAAAATAAATCCTACTATTCTCTCTTCTTCAACTGCTACCAATATTGTTGCATATTTATTTTCTATAAAGCGATGAATCATTTGTTCTTGTTGCTTTACTGTAAATTTTCTTTCTCCTGGTTCGTATAACATAAATTTCGTTTCTTCATCTAGTTGCTTACTTAATTGCAGAAATGGTGCCGCATCTTCTATTTTGATCTCCCTAATCACTTCAATCACCCTACCAGTTTTAGAATAAAAAGTTTTCCTTGTAAAAAGATTTTCTCTATTTTCCCGAAAATCCCTTTGTAAATCCCCCAGTATAATTTGACAAATTTCGATATTACTATAACATCGACAAATTATGTCTTTTCTGTGACGTCTCATCAATTACAAAAAAACGTAAGCATTACACTCACGTTTTTTCAGACTCTCTCATTCATTTCTGTTTCACTTTATCCATTCACTTTTTCTGCCTGCCAGAAATATTCACCAAACGCTTTAGCAAGTACATCAATGGATCGATTTAGTTCTTCTTCAGTATTATCCACGCCACCAACTTCAATTAAAATCGCTTGCCCAGATAAGTCTTGATTATAGACACCATTTCCTGTTTGGAATCCTTTTTGAATGACACCACGACTCACTCCTGGATATTTCTTATTAATTTCCTCATGTAGAGCTGTTGCTAACTGTAAGTTCTTTTCATAGTTTTTATTGCCTTTCCCTATTACGAAAGCAAGCTTTGCATATGATTTATCTCCAATTGCCTTTGTCGTAACATTTTTCCGAGCACTATCACGGTGTAAGTCAAAGAAGTATTGCAGTTCTTTATTGCCAGTCATTGCTTCTTGTACAATTTCCCGTGACACTTTGTAAGAACTATTACTATTTAACCCTTTACTAATCAACTTTTGACCGACATCAGTCTTGTCGTTATTAGCTCCAATCCCTTCACTTGCTAATTGTTCACGAAATCGATCGCCGACTATTGAAATATTCGTGACAGAACTTGTTGCTTTATTCGGATTTGGATCATTTGCTAAATTCAGTAACGGCAAATAAGATTCCCAGCTATGCGAATGATAAATAAACGCAACTTGTCGTTTCCCTGTCGTTTGAGCCGGTTGCTTTTTCTCTTTGTTCGTATCCGGCTTTTGAGCCTGTCCACCTTCTCCAGTCCGTTCTTTTACTACTTCTTCAAGTGGCACGCTCGACTCTATCGGTAAGTTAGAATAATTTGTCCCTTCACCTGCAATAACAATTTCTGTATCGTACTTACCAAAACCAGGTAGCTCTTTGCCGACAAAACTGCGTACATCGTTAAAACGAATATTCGTTGCCATAGAAAAGAGAAACGAAGAAATGGAAAAATCTTGATTTAAATTCCGATATTCCTGTGTAAAATAATGATTCTCTTTTCCAAGAACGTACATATAACCATTCATCGATAACTCATTTAACCAATTATATAAATACGTTGACTTTGTCTCTTTCATAGAAGTTACCATCATACTAATAAGAAAAAAAGTCGCTAGTACTGTAGCAATAATAAATAATATTAACTTTCGTACACTCGTAAACTTCACATAAAAAAAGCCTCGATTCATACTATCACCCTCTCTATTTCAAGTTATGTACAAGCTCTAGAGAATAGACCGTCTAAATTCCGGCTATATTGTTAATGAGGTGAAATGAATTGAAGCTACTACTAGGAACATTACCCGTTGTACTATCATTTATTTTTTATTGGCTTGCTAAGCATCCTACAATCCGCATTGCGTTACATATTTCAGCGTACTTATCTCTTTATGTACTCGGTACAATTATTTCTATTCATATATATGAGGTTTTAATGCAAGATTTAGTTTTCATGACAAGCATTCATAGCATTTTACTAAATCCATTTTTTCTAATTGCAGGAGCGTATATAGGGATATACACTTTATACTTACTTTTGTCTTGCATGATTACAAATATGAAAAATGGAGCGTAATGAAATGCGACCACTGTTCATCTGTCATATATGCAAAAAAAGAATTGTACGAAAGAAAGATCTTATAACTGCCGCACGGTACTTTCGCATATATTTATTTCACAGTGATTGCTTTAAGCGGCAGCATGTGTTCATGCCAAGATTTATCCCAATGAATACACTATTTAATTTCTTTCTAATTATATATGGACTTATTTTTGGCAGCATTCTTATGATTACAGAGCCATCTATTATTTGGGTTATTTTTTTATTTCCCATTTTATATCGGTTTCTTTCCTATTATTATGTTGAGCGTTTTTTCTCTGCA
Organism: Bacillus sp. F9_6S_D1_P_5; assembly: GCF_054823925.1. Taxonomy (NCBI): domain Bacteria; kingdom Bacillati; phylum Bacillota; class Bacilli; order Caryophanales; family Bacillaceae; genus Bacillus; species Bacillus sp. F9_6S_D1_P_5. Next base: position 43,211 of record NZ_JBTREW010000016.1, read on the forward strand.
TAACGTGCAGACTGATTTCTAGGAATGCTTAAACATTCCCACTCATTTTCTTTTAACATTTTCCCAATGTAAATAATCTGCCCAATATGCAAAGAATAATGAGAAATTTGTCTTTCAATTGCTTGCATGACAGTTTGCGCTTCACCGCGAATATATACCGTCTGTAATAAATGTTCCGGCGTTAGCATATTTATCGTTTTAAAAACATATTCCCATCCTTCATTCCATGCTATGAGAACCTCTTCCTTAGAAGAATAACCACCTTCAAATTCAGCATCTCGGTTACGATCTACTTTTTCACCATCAGATGTTAAAAAATCCGTCCATCTAGAACGCATATTACCGTGTAGATGCTTAATTATGATTGCTATGCTATTTGTTTCTTCATGAGAAGACCATTCAATCTGTTCATATGATAATTGTGACAGCACCCGTTCCCCTTGTTTCTTTGTTGCTTCAAAATTCGAAATGGCACATTGTAAATATTCTCGTCCAATATCCATGTTACCCCCTGCCTTTACACTAACTAATTTTTGTTCCATTTGGTAATTCCATATTAGGCTGAAGTAATACTACATCACCCGCTTCAGGTACTCCGCCAAGCACAAGTACTTCTGATTTAAATCCAGCCACGCGCTTCGGTGGAAAGTTTACAATCGCAACAATTTGTTGTCCAACTAAATCTTCTGGATTGTATCTTTTCGTAATTTGAGCACTTGACTGCTTACTTCCAAGCTCTCCAAAATCAATTTCTAGTTTAATCGCTGGAACTCTCGCTTCCTTGAATTCCTCTGCACGTGTTACCGTTCCAATTCTTACATCCAAATTTAAAAAATCTTCAAAATTAGCCATTTTATCATTCCTCCCAATTATTACTTAGACAAAACAAAAAAATTCCCTTTTAAAAAAAGAAAGGCGCCTAAGCACCTTTCTTTTGCAATTCACTTGATTCATTTGATTTATAGAAGAAGAAACCGAGAATCCCGCCAATACATGATGGGATTAACCACCCTATTCCTTCTTTATATAATGGTAACATTTGTAGTACGTTAGAAATCGCGTCAATTTTAATATTCGCACTTTCTAAACCGTTAAAGAAACTAATTAACAATGCACCTAAAATAGCTCCAATATAAATGGTATTACGCTTTCCAATCCATTTATGGAAGTAAGAAAGTACGATTAATACGATTGCAACTGGATAAATGATCATTAACACTGGTAATGTAACTGCGATTAATTGTGTTAAACCTAGGTTAGATACGATTAAACTAAACACACATACCATTGTTACAATCGTTTTATGCGAAATCTTAGGGAATAAGTTTGTAAAGAAGCCAGCACAAGCTGATGTTAATCCTACAGAAGTTGTTAAACAAGCAAGTATAATAACAAGCCCTAATAAAATTTTACCACTTGTTCCATATAACTCATTTACAACATTCGTTAAAATAAGTCCACCATTCTCTGATACACCAAGTGATGTACTTGTTGAACCAAGATAAGCAAGTGATAAATAGATTAACGTTAAACCAAGTACTGCAATAATACCTGATACTACTGTTATTTTTGCAATTTGACTACTTTCTTTTATTCCTTTAGAGCGAATAACTTGTACAACGACAATTCCAAATACAAGTGCACTAATTGCATCCATCGTTAAATATCCTTGAATAAATCCACCAAAGAAAGCATTTTCTTTGTAAGCTGCTAGCGGCGCAGCCGGTTCTCCAATTGGATCAATAATTGCCTTTCCGACAATTACAGCAACAATCAATACTAACAATGGTGTAAGAAATTTCCCGAACCAATCCACTAATTTAGATGGATTTAATGATAAATACCACGTTATTCCGAAGAAAATTATAGTGAAAAGAAATAGCATGTACCATTCTGAAACCAATGACTCTGATAGAAATGGCTTCATACCCATTTCAAATGAAACGGCTCCAGTACGCGGAATCGCGAAAAATGGTCCAATTGCTAAATAACTAATCAATGGGAAAATAAACGCAAATACAGGGTGAACTCTAGAAGATAGCGCTTTCAAGTCCCCCTCTACAAACGCGACAGCTGTTACAGCTAATAGGGGTAATCCGACTCCCGTTACTAGGAATCCAATTGTAGCAATCCAAACATTCTCTCCAGCTTGTTGCCCTAAAACTGGTGGGAAAATTAAATTTCCTGCTCCTAAAAATAGTGCAAATAACATTAAACCAATTGCTACCGTATCACCTGGCCTTAAACGTCCCTTCATACTTTTCATTTGCATAGCACTTTTTCATTGTTTATCTTTATTTTCACAATATGCTATGCATCCTCCTCTCTGCTCAAGCTGATAAAATATGCCCCTTACAAAGCAGCGTCTTTCTCCATAATTTCTCCATTCCCCTTATTCTTACTCTAACTATTAATTTTTGATTTTTTTGAATATTTAACTCATTAGAGTGGTATTGCGTGGAGTATAGTTGTCAGACCTCTTTGTTTTTATCACACATATAGTAACATATTTAGTTGAAAAATAAAAACATATTTTCAAATTGATTTTTTTGAAAATCAAAATTATCTACTTTTTTATTCTTTTACACAAGTTTTGTTACAATTTCAATTTTTACCCTACCATTATTTTTAAATAATTTTATGCGCGTAACATGCAAAAGCCATCCAACATAATTAGATGGCTTTTGCATGTTACTCTATCGTTTCAACTTCACGTGGATTTTTCATCTCTTCCACATATACAACTCTAAATCCATGATCTTCTAAATCTTTCAATAACGTCTCTAATTCATCGTCGTTAAACTCTTCTCCTAATGTAAACATAATTCTTCGAACTAATAAGGCATCATTATCAAAAGTCATTAAACTTTGGATACCTGTATATTTTTTTAATACAGTCGATAATTTTTGAATGGCTCCGTTATAATCCTGTGTCCCAATCATGACGGAATATTTACTAGAATGGACGCCCCAAGCATCTTCTAATAACTCGAAAACTTTTTTATGCGTTAAAATTCCAAGAAAGATTCCTTTTTCATCAACTACTGATAAATAAGGTAATTTTTTTATTGTAAAAAATACTTTAAAGAACGAAGAATCTTCTCTGACATAACCTTCTTTATCGTTTAATAATTGTACGACACTCTCTTCCAGCGAACCTTTATATTCTAAAATATCTACTTTGTATACATTCCCTAAATATTTCTCTTTTTTTTCATCTAAAACTGGTACACAACGATAGCCAGTTTTATTTAAATGCTCCAGCGCTTCCCCTATTGTAATTGAACTTGAGCAAAATAAGACTTCTCTTTTCGGCACATAATTCCCTTTAATCCTCATAAACAGCCTCCTTATGTTAAAATACTTTCTGTGCCATAACTATATTATATTTTCAGAAAAAAATAAATAATTTATTTTACTTTTCTGAAAATTATTCATTTTCTTGTCATAATTTATTCACGTTTCATTCACTTATATCCCGTACAATACTAAACTTCTTTAAGAAAAATATATTGTAACTTACGCCGAAAGAAGCTAAAATAAGAATAAGAATTTTCTGAATATTCTAAGAGTAGGTGATTACATGTCTTTATTGCGCTCACATATATGTAAATTTATCGTTGGTGTTCTCATTATATTTATCATCAGTCCTATTCCGGCATTATTCATTACACATAAATACTCTTACATAACTGGCTTTATAAGCATTTTTCATGACTTCGCACAACTTTCTTCTATGACAGTTCCAGAGATTGATTGGATGCACGAATCTATCTTTTTCTCAGCAAATCAGATAGTACATACTTCGAATCATTCAACACCGTTATTCCCTTACATATGGGAAATATATTTTTTATCGATTGTTCGTTTCACCTTTACTCTTGCGATCGGATTCTTCATCAGTTTAGGGATCGGTCATTTATTTTTTAAAGCACCTCATTCGGTTAAAAAGTTCACTTTCTTATTAAGATGGATACCCTACTCTTTTTGTACTGTATTATTACAATGCTCAGTCTTATTACTACTCCTATACATCGCAAACTTTATAAAACTTCCTTACTACTCATCTTTTATCATCGTTTGTAGTACTTCCATGATTATCGTTATGCAAGCAATTAAAAAATGGATTCCGTTCTTAAGTAACACAAATGAATATGAAATAAAACAATCTTCTTTCCTTGTAGATACATTGTTTTTGGCACTTACTTCGAATCATAAATCTATTTTAGGTTCCATTATACTTTCATTCGTTTTTATGGAATGCGTTTTTCATGCAAGCGGACTATTGCAATTTATCGTTCAATTCGGCGGGAATGCACCTATTATTGTTACAATTAGCTTATTACTTTTGTATATCCCGTATTGCATACTCTCGTTCCTTCAAACACTGTGGACGACAAACCACGTTAAACAACAATCATATGCTTTAACTAGAAGTATTCCAAAACCTTAATTTGAAATAACCCTCTATAATCTGAAAGTAGGGGGTTATTCCTTTTGTATAGCGGACAAAATAACAGCACATTCAAAAACTATTGCAGAAACATACCAATATTTACCCTTTTTCTTTGACTATTCTTTTCGTTTGGATTTATTATAAAAGTATAACATAATCGCAGGAGGTGACATCTTTATTCCCAAATACGGAATAGAGAACACACTTGGACATATTAAATATTTTTCTCATCTTTGTACTTATCCTTATTTCCGGCTTTTTCGTTGCATCAGAATTCGCTGTTGTAAAAGTACGAAAAAGTCGAATTGACCAACTTGCAAATGAAGGAAACAAACAAGCTTTAGCTGCAAGAAGTGTCATATCTAATTTAGATGTGTATTTATCAGCTTGTCAGCTCGGGATTACAATTACTTCTTTAGGACTTGGTTGGCTTGGTGAACCAACTGTGGAACATTTACTACGACCGCTCTTTGAAAAGATTAATATTACTGGAACAATGGCGAATACTTTATCCTTTATTATTGCTTTTAGTGTTATTACATTTTTCCATGTTGTATTAGGTGAATTAGTTCCGAAGTCTTTCGCAATTCAAAAAGCAGAAGCGATCACACTTAAGTTTGCACGACCACTTATTTTATTTGATAAAATTATGTATCCATTCATTTGGCTACTGAATAGCACAGCTATCTTTTTCACAAAACTACTCGGTTTAGAGCCTACTAAAGAAAATGAACTTGCCCATTCTGAAGAGGAACTACGACTCATTTTAGGAGAAAGTTTCAAAAGTGGCGAAATAAATCAAACCGAATATAAATATGTAAATAATATTTTTGAATTTGACGACCGAGTTGCAAAAGAAATTATGGTTCCTCGTACAGAAATGATTTGCTTATCTACTGAAAATACGTTAGAAGAAAATATGGATATCGTCGCAACTGAAAAGTATACACGCTATCCTATCATCGAAAAAGATAAAGATGATATTATTGGTATGATCAATACGAAAGAAGTATTTCACGATCAAACGAAAGGCATTCATAAGCCACTTGAATCATACATACATCCAGTACTAACTGTATTTGAAACTGTTCCAATTCGCAAAACGTTAGTACATTTACAAAAGAATCGCGTTCAAATGGCAATTGTTATGGATGAATATGGTGGAACTGCTGGACTTTTAACAATGGAAGATATTCTTGAAGAAATCATTGGAGAAATTCAAGATGAGTTTGATGCGGATGAATCACCTATGATTGAAAAACGCACGCCAAAGCTGACTGTTTTAGATGGGAAAGTGCTCATTTCTGAAGTAAATGATATGTTTGGCCTACATATTGATGATAGTGATTTAGATACAATTGGAGGCTGGCTCCTCTCCCAAGCAGTAGACTTAAATATTGAGGCTGGTTATTTCATAGAATTTGCAGGTTTTCAATTTAAAGCACTAGAACTTGATGGACATCAAGTGAAAAAAATTGCGGTACATAAATTAGAAACAAAAAAGGAGTTATAAAGTGACAGTATTATTAACAATCTGTATCATTGCCTGTTTTATCGTTTCATTTCTCGCCTTTATTTATCCTATCATTCCAGGCATCCTTGCTGTTTGGGCTGGATATTTCATTTACCATTTTGGTATAAATGGCGGAGAACTAACAACTTCCTTTTGGATTATTCAAGTCATTTTCACACTATTCATTTTCCTTGCTGATTTTATTGCAAATGGATATTTCTTAAAGAAATACGGGAGTTCTAAATCGGGAGAACGTGTCGGTATGATTTCTATCATTGTCGGATCTTTCTTCTTCCCACCATTCGGTTTAATTATCATACCGTTCTTATCGGTATTTATTACAGAGCTCATGCATAAAAAAGCGCTAAAAGACGCCTTTCTAGTAGGGGTTGCTACTGTAGTTGGTTTTTTAAGCAGTACAGTAGCGAAAGCCATTCTCCAAATCATTATGATTATCATATTTGTATGTTATATCGTCTTTTAACCATCCCAGTTTCGGGATGGTTTTTTAATAGGAAATACCTACTCGGCTATTCTCATATTCATTTTCACTACATAGATTCCACGTAAATTGTGCTGTATCACCAACTGTTATTTTCGTTCCCCCTTCTGGTAATACATCTTTTTCAGTTCGATATACTCCCGTCACATCACCGTCTATTAAATGCGTCGGACAAACGACCGTCCAACACAAATTACTACTACTCAGTAACTTGTATGCGGCTAAATGATCTTCTGCTGCGGTTGTTGTCTTCCTTTTTGATTCCGTTGATTGAAAACGATATAAATTTAGATCTGTTCTCGCTTGTAAAATACCGGCTGTTCCTATTGTAATGATTTTATGAACCCCTTCTTCTTCCATTTGCTTTATAATGTGCGGCATACTCTTCGCTAACGTTCCATTTTGATCCGTCCCAAGTGCACTTATTACTATATCGCTTCCTTCTATTGCTTTCTTTATATCATTTTTATTTAATACATTACCTTCTATCACTCGTAACCTTTCATGTTGTATTTCTATTCTCTTTACATCACGTGCTAATGCAGTCACTTTAGCTGAATCCTTTAATGCTAATTTAATTATGTTTGAACCTACTCGACCTGTTGCTCCTAATATACATACTTTCATTTGTTTGCCCCCTCTTTCATTCTTCCTCTATTTTTCAATAATCTCAATCAATTTACAACAAAAAAGCTTCCTTATATATCAAAGGAAGCTCTATTATTACATTATTTCTTTTCTTTAGAATCCGTAGACTTCTCAGTTCCACTCGTTTCTTTATCCTTTTTGTCCTCTTGTTGTGTTGTTGTATCTTCTTCGTTCTTCTTGTCCTCACCTTTACTACAACCTACCATTAATAAAGAACTTGCAAGTGCCATAGCAGTTAATGATTTAACCCATTTGTTCATTTGCGTTTCCTCCTTTAGATAGAATATGTACAATCCCCATATTACTCTCTATTTTTAAAGGAAAGATTGAAAAACAGTAAATAAATGGTAAATAATTGTAAATCTTCTGATAATAAACATAGACACCTATTCTTTTTTCTCCATGAAAAGTAAAAAAACTAAGGCGCCCATCTTTCCGCCTTAGTTTCTTATGCAAACTTCTCATTTTCATATACATGTTGAATCTTATACTCTTTCTTCACAACATATTGCCATACACTATAGGCATAACGATTCATTTTTAAGAAGCAATTTTCTAAAAACGAGCGGAATTCTGGATTTGCAACTTCAACTGCCACTTGAGCAAACTTTATTGCTAACCGTTTTAAATGCGAAATATAACAAGTTGCAATATAAATATCCCCTGTATATTTACTATCAGTTTCCTTTTCCATTTCATGAAAATGAAATGAAATTGGTTCACAAGTTATACGCTGTACATTCTCTCCTTCTTGAAAATTCACTTGTTCATTATATGCTTGCAACATATATGGTAAATGGTGCTGTAATAGCTCCTTTAATTCTTCATCTCTTACCTTTCCTGTATACTCCCCAACCTTATATATAAGCATATAACTATACCTCATTAGTTCTTTCATACAATCCATGAAAGTGCCTCCCTTCTCTTTTGTCTATATACTATAAATATGATGCTATAACATTTGCTATTCTTGCTAAAAACCAATCCCATTTACTAATTTTCTCAAAATCTTCTTCCGAAAATTTTTTTGATTTATGAAAGTCTTCTTTTAATCGGTTCCATACGTCCGCTGTTACTCCCTTATCATAGATAATACAATTAGACTCCGTATTTAAATAAAAACTTCTATTATCAAAGTTTGCGGTACCAATATCAACAATTTCCCCATCAATGATTGTTACTTTCCCATGAAAAAAACCATTCTGATATTGATAAATCTCCGCTCCAGCATGTAACATGTCTTTCAAATACGGATAGGCAGCTTGTTTTAACAATACTGCATCACTTTTAAATGGTACGAGAATTTTCACATTGACACCGCGGTTTAATGCATCTTTTAACTCTTTCACCATTTCTTTACTTGGCACAAAATATGGCGTTGCAATAATTAAAGACGTTTTAGCCTGCTTTAAAAGTGCTCCATATTTTTCCCATAAACCTTTTCCATCTGAAAATACATATTGATATTTCACATTCCCAATTGCAGGTAAACTTTCATGTATAGGCATTTTTTCTCCTGTATCTTCTTCCCAGTCAGTTGCAAATTTTCTTTCCATGTCCGTGGCACCATTCCCAATGACTCGCACATGATAATCACGCCATGGGCCAAATTTCGGATTTTGTCCAAGGTACTCCTTTCCAATGTTAAAGCCGCCAACGTATGATACTTTTCCATCTATCGTAACGATGCGTCTATGGTTCCGTTGGTGCAACGAATAGAATAAATGTTTCAATTTAGGTTTTTTACTAAACGTAAACTGGACACCATTGCTTTTTAGTTGATGAATTATCTTTTTCTTCAGCTTATATCCGCCTATTCGATCGACTGACAATTTCACTTCTACTCCGCTCGTTGCCTTTTTCTCAAGTAACTGCAAAAACTCTTTGCTTATTTCATCTTTACCTACAATATAAAAATGGATATATACGTACTTTTCTGCATTACGTATATCCTCAAATAATTTCTTATATAACTCTTCACCGTTCGTATATAGTTGAAATTCACCTAATCGAACTTGTCCTACTTCATATTCACTAACCATTTTTTTCCCCATTTCCACATCGATGTTCATCCAAATGAATACACCTACTAAAAAAAGGAGTACAGCGAAAAAGTGTTTCATGGATATTTTCCTTTCTCCACTTACTGTTATTTCTATATCTTCCCTTTTTTAATACATTATCATTCAAGAAAATATGTCATTACATGATATATGTCCATATCAAACGATAGCTCATTTGCATATTGTATGTTGTATCTTAAAATAAAAGGAGGAAATAACAATGGGCTTCGCACATGGTAATGGATTCGCGCTATTAGTCGTATTATTTATCCTCTTAATCATCGTCGGTGCTGCTTGCTTCTGCTAAGTAGTTATCGTCATATGATATGTGGATGAAAAAACTATAAAAGCGGACACCTATTTTTAGGTGTCCGCTTTTCATATGAAAAACATTTCAGTCCGTTATTGTAACTTTAACGACTAAATATTCAACTCAAAAAGTTAGTAATTTGGCTACTTTCTTACTCTCCGCCTTACGTATATGACGTTGTTCTGCACGCAGCACTGCAATGCGATGTAATTCTTTTTCTTCCTCTGTTTCAGGGATTACTCGCGGCACAGGGACAGGATTATTTTCTTTACTAAGTGCAACGAAAGTAACAAATGATGTTGCTGCTATACGTTTCTCACCTGAAATTAAATCTTCTGCTACTACCTTCACAAATACTTCCATAGAAGTTCTACCCGTCCAAATTACAAAAGATTCATAACTAACACAATCAGTAGACCGAACAGGATGTAAGAAATCTACCCAATCCATTGATGCTGTGACACATTCTTTTCTTGCATGCCTCGTTGCTGAAATAGAAGCAACCATATCCATCTCGGCTAATATCTTTCCACCAAATAGCGTATTGTGATCATTTAAATCCGTTGGAAATACTCGGCTCGTTTTAAACACTCTAGACTCATTAGCTGTTTTTCCCTTTACTTCAGTCATTGTTATCACCTCTTTGATTATTTCATCCGCTATTTGCAGATATTACAACTCCCACCACAAAATTCAGCTGGAGCAAAGAAGTTTAGCAAGAGTTTCACTTTCCATTAACACTAGAACCGTATGAGCTTATTATCACTACACGTTTAATATTAACAACATTCAGAACTTTTAGTCCACAAAAAAGAACCGATGTTATCAATCGGCTCCTCTAAATACATATTGTTCTTTCGGCTGTTCAACTTTATTCCATTTCGTTACTTCTAAAACAGGAATGTTCGCATGGAATGGCTGATAAAATTCAGTAGAAATTTCTCCCTCTATTTGAATCCAATCATCGTTTTTCCATTCTACACCTTCCGGTTTTTTTACTAACATACCATATACACCAGAATCTGCTACGCAATGTATAATACCGAAACGGAATAAGAAATATTGTTCTTTTTTAGATGAATCATCTTTGAAAACAAATCCTTTAAAAGATAATTTTTTTCCAGTAAACTCGCCAGGGTAATTATAAATTGTTTCCATACCCTTTAGGAAATTTTCATCATTTAAAGTAACACTATCTTTCGTTACAAACTCTTTCTTCCCTTTCTCCATTACACCACGGTATCCTTCTTTTCCGTAATATATACTCGTGTCAGGTCTTAAAAATTGCCTTGTCATAAATGGATCTTTACTTTCTGCTTGTGCTACTGGAAAATGAAATCCCTTCGCCTTAACAATGTCGGAATCTAATGTTGCAATTGGGAAAAACAATCCTGATATAATAGGAAAACAGAACAATGAGTACGAAAATACTTTTTTCCACCATGTATTCTCATCTTTTGAATGATCATGTCCGCAATGGCTATGATCACAACTACAATCTTGTTTTCCTTGTTCTTTCTCATGTTCTTTTTGAAAAACGATAATAATTTGAACTACTGTTAAAAAGCCTAAAATAATGGCTGCTGTAGTTGATAAATAAGCATACTTCATATTGATATACTTCGTAATATTACCTGAAATATGAAGCTGCGCGATTAAGATTGTAAAACCTAATAATATATATGCCCGAAACATAACCTACCACCCCATCGCATAAATGAGTAGTGAGCTTGCATAAACAACAACTGTAACTGTAACTGTAACGACAATTACAAATTTCGTTTTAAATGTTGCAAGCATCATAAACATATTTTTAATATCCACCATCGGTCCATATACGAGGAACGCGACAAGTGATGCTGTTGAAAATGTACTTTGGAATGACGAAGCAATAAATGCATCTGCTTCTGAACAAAGTGATAAAATGTAAGCAAGTCCCATCATAACAGCTGGTGATGAAAACGGACCTTGTCCTATAGCAAGAAGTGTTGAAGTTTGTACGAACGTTTGAACTGCAGCTGCAATTAACGCACCTAATACTAAATATTTCCCCATCGAGAAAAATTCCTCAACAGCATGTGTACATACATCCCACATTTTTTTACGTAACGGACGCTTATGATTCACTTCTGGGAAGTGGTCATCTCGTAATTGATGTTCTTTAAACATAAATGATAATATAATTCCAACGATAATTGCTACGATAATCGCTACAATAGAACGATACCATACCATGTGCATACTACTTCCAAAGGCAACGTATGTTGCGAATAATACGACCGGATTAATGATTGGCCCAGTTAACATAAATGCAATCCCGGCATATGGCGGAACCCCTTTTCCGATTAATCGCCTTACAATCGGAACGATTCCACATTCACACCCCGGAAACATCATCCCTAAAAAAGTAGCCATTAAAACAGACAGAAATCGGTTTTTCGGCATCCATTTTGCTACCATATCTTCTGTCACAAACATTTGAATGAATCCTGAAATAAATACACCAATGAGCACAAAAGGAAGTGCTTCGATCAATATGGAGATAAAGATTGTATTCATTTGCAGGAATGCTTTCGGTAATTGAAACAATTCCATGATGTATTTCCTCCAACTTTTCATTAACAATATGTAATTTTAACCCCATTTTATGAATTGGACAAGACTTATACGGAATTCACCTCTTTCATATACATTACATTTTATAAGTTATATTCTATTCAAAATTTGGGATTTCATAGCAAAAAAGCTGCTCTAGCGCAGTTACACAACTATGCTAGAGCAGCTTTCTTATCGTTAAAAGTAACGTTTCTTCCAAAATACAAATGCTAAAGCGCAAGATAATGTTGCACATATTATGAGTACAATTACAAAACCTTGAGCCTCACCTTCAAATGGAACCTTTACGTTCATTCCGAAGAAACTAGAGACCATTGTTGGTAATGATAAAATGATTGTAATAGACGTTAACAGTTTCATAACACTGTTCAAATTATTCGATATAACAGAGCTAAAAGTATTCATCATTCCACTTAGAATATGACTATATATTTCCGCCATTTCAATAGCCTGTTTATTTTCAATTAATACATCTTCTAATAAATCTTGATCGTCTTCATACATTTTTAAAAATGTACTGTTACGCATTAATTTTTGAATTACAATTTTATTCGCCTTTAATGATGTTGTAAAGTAAACTAAACTTTTTTCAAGGCCTAGCAATGTGAAAATCTCTTTATTTTTCATCGACTTATTTAATTGGTGCTCTAAATCGATTGTTTTTCTGTTAATTTGCTTTAAGTATCTTAAATAATAAGTAGAAATCGTATATAAGAGCTGAAGTGCAAAGCGTGTCTTTTTAAACGTATAAAATTCTTTAATACGTTGATTAATAAAACGTTCAAAAATTGGATTTTCTTCTAAACAAATTGTCACAAAACAATCTGGCATTACAATCATACCTATTGGAATCGTGTCATAAATCGAATTTCCTTCTTCATCATGTCTAACTGTTGGAATATCCACGATTATTAAAGTATTATTGTCTTCCTTTTCAATACGAGAGCGTTCTTCATCATCTAAAGGGTCTTTAATGAAATCTAAGTCTACATTTAAAGTTTGTACTAGATATTGAATTTCTTCTTCCGTTGGATGAAGTACATTAATCCAGCAACCCTTTTGCATTTCCTCAACCTCTTGTAGTTTTCCGTTTCGGTCTGTTAAATAAATATTTAACATACTATCACCCCGATTCTTTTTACATGTAGGAATCTACCTCTCTTACAGAACAGTTTTTGAACCGCCATTCTCAGCATATGAAACATACGTTTAAATTTCAATAGAAAAATTATTTTGAAAACGTTTTTATAAGAAAAATATTAGGAACAAAGAAAAAGACAGAGTGCTCTCTGCCTTAAAAAGCTTATGTTGCCTTTATAACATATTTAGAAAGCATCCACAAGTTAAAGCCAACTGAAATCGTATAACCAGCGTATGTTGAAATAATAAAACTTACATAATCGAAATACGGAAGCAATACAATATTTAAAACTATCTTCACAATAATGCCAATTACTAATCCTAGCACTGTTTTCTGTTGTTGATTAATTCCTTGTAACATCGCTGCTGTTACTGTAAAAAGCGAAAATAGTATACAGGCAGGAGCATAATACTGTAAAATCACACTCCCCATCTCCGGATCATTTCCGGCACCAAATAAAAGAGTATATACTGGTTTTGCTAACAACATCATTCCAATTGCCGCAGGTACCGTAATACCTACTACCAATAGATTTGTCCTTGTAAAATGTTTGTACAGTAACTTCACATTTCCTGCTGTATAGGCTTTTGTCATCTCAGGTACGAGAGACATACTAAAAGCAGTCGCAACGGAAACTGGGATAAGTACAACCATCTGAACAAGACCAATTATTGCATTGATTTTCTCCGCTTCTCCTTGCATATATCCTATTTGTATTAATAGTTTATTAATTGTAAATGTATCAATCGTCTGATACAACGGAATTGCTAAACCTACCACAACAAACGGTATTGAATATGTAAACAACTCCTTATATAGCGAAAAGAAAGATTTCGTTGTTTGCGGTATACTTGCCATTTCTTTTTTCTTTAAGTGCTTTCTCCTTTTTATATAATACGCACTTAAAACTGTTAATCCACCTATCGCTCCCATAAAGGCACCGAACGTTGAAATACCAACTGCTAGCGAGACAGAAGCTTTTAAAATATATAAAACGACAAAACTTCCTATTAAAATGGTTAAGACTCGAAAAAATTGTTCTACAACTACACTTAAAGCAGAAGGTCCCATCGATTGGAACCCTTGAAAAAATCCCCTTAATAAACTCATTACCGGTACAAGTATTAACGCAAAACTTACAATTTGAATATTAGTAGTGACCGCTGTTATACTATTCCCCGTTTGATCATTTCCATCGATTACAAGTTTAGCTAAATGTGGAGCTAATATATATAGCGTTAAACATGAGATGACTCCCATTATTAACATAAAAAAGATACCGCTCTTTAGCACTCTCTTAACCGTATGATAATCATTCAGTTGATCATATTTTGATACCATTTTTGAAACGGCCAGTGGTAGTCCCATCGTCGCAATGCTGAGCATAATCGTATAGGGACGATATGCATACGTGTATAAAACGTACCCACTCGTACCGACCATTGCTGTAAATGGTATAACATATATAAACCCTAACATTTTAGATATCATTGTTGCCATCGTTAAAAATATCGTTCCACGTATAAACGGTGATCCTTTCATCACATTCCTCCGCTACGCTTTATTATTACACATTATGGACAACTCCTTTTCTTTAGAACCGAAACAAATAAAAAAAGCCAATGAAAAATCATTGACTTTAACGCACTGCTTTTTTCTTTTTTAAATACTTTAAACCGAAGTATAGAGCAACAAAGAGAACAGCTCCTATAATTATGTAATGTGTGTAATCAGATGCATACTCTTTAATGTGTCGCCAATTCCCGCCAAGCTTTTCACCTAAGTATATAAACAGTATTGACCATGGAATAATCGCAACTACTGTATATAGTGTAAATAGCTTTAATGGCATTTTAGCTAAACCAGCTGGAATAGAGATTGCATGACGTACGACTGGAATAAAGCGTGCAGAAAAGATTACTCCTGCTCCGTAACGCTTAAACCAACCTTCCGCTATGTCTAAATGGTGTTTATTAATAAGTAGATATTTCCCATATTTCTCTACAACCGGACGCCCTCCGTAATATCCAAGCCAGTATAAAAAGATTTGGGCTAAAGTACCACCAATAGTTCCAGCAATAACTGCACCGACAAAGCTAATTTTACCATCTGCAACTAAAAAGCCCGCATATGAAAGTACAATTTCACTCGGAATAATTTCAATCATTAAAGCTAGCGCTACTCCAAAGTAACCTAAGCTTGCAAAAAATTGCAATAACTGATCTATTATGCTTGCTAACATTTTATTTTCTATCTCCTTTTTTCTTCACATACCATCCCATTATTACATAAAGGTTGCATTCTGCCAATATCTTCATTCCAACAATATTATCGGTATAAGCATAATTAATCTATTAAAGTTTCTTTCATAGGTTCTTTCATATAAGCAAACATTTCTTTAATTTGCTCTTCTGTATTTCTAGCAATCGATAAATTAGGTAATTCATTCTCACCAAAAAACTCCACATCTTCTGTTTCAATACTAGTTTTCTTTTCACCACCAATAATCTTACAGGCAATAAAAATTTTATATACATGTGTTGCTGAAGGTGATGGTTGATGTTTTTCTTTATCAAATATAGCGAGTAGCTTAAAATCATCTACTTCATAACCCGTCTCCTCTAAAACTTCTTTTGCTGCTACTTCTGTCGGTGTATAACCGATATCAGCCCATCCACCTGGCAATGCCCATTTCCCATCACTTTTTTCTTTCACAAATAATAGTTTATCATTTTGAAAAACAACTGCTCTTATATCAACTTTTGGTGTTTGGTAGCCTGTCTCACTTGCAAATAACTTCTCTACAACTTCCCAATCTGTCTTTGTGTAATGTGACATCATCGAAATGGAAATATCTCGTAATTGTTGGAAACGCTCTATATCATACACATCCTTAGAATACGTTAAACCTGCTTGGGCTATAGATTGTATTTGTTTTACCCAATCAATCCATTTTACCGTCATGCTTTTACATCCCCCATTCTCTTTCAAGTGAATATTAAGTCAATCCCATCAATACATCTTTATTATACAAAAAAAGAGATTGATAATGTTCCAATCTCTTTCAAAATTAATCCAATTCATGTAAATGATCTTGTATATACTTTCTTCTTTTATTTATATATTCCTCAATCATATCAGCTTCTTGATCAAATATTTCTAACTTTTCTTTCATATATGGATCTTGTAGTAAATATGGACGAATCGATTCACACAAACTTTCTACTTTCGGCATCATAAACGAAACGGTAAATTGTTCTTCTAATATTTCTTCCAAAATACTTCGGTATTGTTTTCTAAATACAGGTATATCTAACAATCTTGCACTTAATGTGTTATAACCTTGAATACGAATATATTCATGATTAAGTGGTCTCCCTTGTACATCTCGCCCCCAAGTCGCATCATAATCCCACGGTATCACTTCAAATAAATTCGTTGCATCGTTATGATATAGTGCATAGTTATGAACAAAACCATCAAAGTTTTGCGTGAAAATGACGCCAGCTAACCACCTTAAATATTTGTCTACATGCAAAAACTTTCCAATCTCTTTTTCATAAGCTTCCCTCGACAAAGCATTCGCTTGAAATACAAATTCACTCAGTTGTTCTTTACTATTTTCATTCGAATATTTAAATTCATACCCCGCAAAGAGCTCGGTCTTAACATCTTTATCTCTCTCACTCATTAAAGAAAAATTCGCATCATCATCTATCGCATAATAAATAGAACCACTCGGTAATCCTCTATTTTTCAAAAAGTTTTCATCAACTGATTCTAACTGTAAATATACACCTTGAATTTGACCATTAATTTTTATAAATACATGTTGTGATTTCGGTGAAAGTACACCAATATCATGAAAAAAGTCTAAAGATAATTTATTTCGTATGAGAGACGGATCCATAAACTCAGAATTTAAATGAAACTCTTTCGCACCTTGAAATTTTTTCGGTTTATAAAACATAACATGATAAGATTTTTTCTCAAATTCACGAATATGAGCACCTCGGTATACGATATCAATGTCATACTTCTTTTTTCCATAAGTTAACTTTGCTGGCACTGGACTATCTGACCAAATGTCTTTTTTCAATTCCACTAAGTACATTGGATGAATAAAAAAATCA
Organism: Bacillus sp. F9_6S_D1_P_5; assembly: GCF_054823925.1. NCBI lineage: Bacteria > Bacillati > Bacillota > Bacilli > Caryophanales > Bacillaceae > Bacillus > Bacillus sp. F9_6S_D1_P_5. The sequence continues at coordinate 60,593 of NZ_JBTREW010000016.1, forward strand.
TATGAAGGCAGCATATTTTCTCATCCCTTCTCAGTTCTCTTCATTCAATGTATGCACCTTGCCTTGTCCATACATCCGCTATCATCTATTTATATAAAATTACACTCTTGTCCTGTTCAGAAAGACGTCATATCTCATATCATGTTAAGGAAAAAGAATACCTTTTCAACTTAATACATGATAAGGAGGATTTCTATGAAACGTGATATTAGAAAAGCGGTTGAAGAAATCAAAAGTGCGGGGATGGAGGATTTCTTACACCAAGATCCAAGTACGTTTGAATGTGATGAAGATTGCTCTTCAAAAATTGAGTGTAGCGATGATTGTAAATGTCCAAGAACGAGATGTACTCGCGTAAAACATTGTACGTTCGTTACAAAATGTACTCACGTAAAAAAATGGACATTTGTTACGAAATGTACTCGTGTTCGCGTTCAAAAATGGACGTTCGTTACGAAAGTAACACGTAGAAAAGAATGCGTTTTAGTAACAAAACGTACTCGCAGAAAGCATTGTACGTTCGTTACAAAATGTGTGCGCTTTGAAAAGAAATTTTACTGGACAAAACGATGTTACTGTAAAAAATGCGAATTCTTCCCTCACGGACACGGTGGCTCTTGTGATGATTCATGGGATCATGGTAAAGACTGTCACGATGATGGACACAAATGGAATGATTGCAAAGGCGGACATAAATTCCCATCTTGCAAAAACAAGAAATTCGATCACTTCTGGTATAAAAAACGTAATTGCTAGTTTTTATACCTATAAAAAAGGCCGTTTTGCGGCCTTTTTTTCGTTTATTGAAAATGACTTATATCTGCAAATTGCTTCACTTCACCTTTACCTTCTTCAAATTCTATTACACTTAGACTAGCACTATGCATAAATGGATCATTCCATACATTTTCTATTTCAATACCTGCAAAATGTCCTACAAGTAATTTGGCCGCTGCCGCATGGGAAACAATTAATATACTTTCTCCTTTATGCTTCTCTAAAAGAAGATGTATCCCATCAATTACCCTTTTATGAACAGTCTTAAAATCTTCTCCTGATGTTGACTGAAAAAGATGTGGCTCATACCAAAACAATTCTATATCGTCTGGGTATTTTCTTTCTATATCATCTATAGTCTGTCCTTCCCATATGCCCATGTTAATTTCATAGAAATGCTCGTCCGCGATTATCGGTATATCACGTTCGCCCTTTATTAACTCTGCAGTATGGAGGGTCCTTTCACTCGGACTACTATAAATGGCATGGATAGATAAATCTTTCATTCGATCCCCTAATTGCTTAGCTTGTAGCATACCGTTTTCAGTTAAAGCAGAATTTTTCCGCCCTTGCATTCACTTCGCTACATTCCATTCCGTTTCACCGTGCCTTGTTACATATATAGTTGTTTTCATTTGCCATTCCCCCTTACCATATTGGCCGCAATTCCCAAGGTTCTACTCGTCCTACAATCCATTCATCACATTTACTCTCAATTCCTTTTATTACCCCCTCCGATATTTCTTTATGGGTAAGCCATCTCCCGTATGTATCTTCTAATATAAAACCTAATATTATTCTATGGTAGCTACATCGTGTACCACCTATTTTTTGTGCGGGCATACGCGACGCTTTACTACCCAAAATATGAAAAACATTGTATGTTTCAGACGACAAGTCTAATTCTCTACAAATGAGCGATAACGTATCCTTCGCACTAGAATGTATCCATGCGACAACTAATGTTATTGGGCCATTCCGCTCAATTGTGCTTTTAATCGCTAACTTTACATCGTCTTCATTATGATAATCTAACGATAGACATGTGATACTTTCTGGTGTAGCACTCTCTCGCTTAACATTTTCTAATTTCACTTCATCTCTCCCAATAATAGAAACATGAAACTCTTGCTCACAGAGCCACATAGACACCCTCTTTAGCATTCCTGTTCCACCAATAACTAGCGCATGCAACTTCTTCCCCCCTTAGTAAAATGTCATATGAGGTTTATCTTCCCTATAATAATTAAGTCGGTCTTGCAATGTCCCTGAATGAAATTCAAACTTATGGCCGTCAGGATCAACAAAATAGATAGACTCACAATCCCTTATATTCCGCTCTCTTCCTTGTAAAATATGAACATCGTTTTCTTCTAATCGCTGCAATAGACGTTCAAAGTCTTTCTGTTCAACTGAAAACGCAATATGCGTATAAGATTGATGAATCTCATTTCTCGGAATATGTGCTTCTTCATTAAGTGCTATCCATACCCCACATATATTGAAATATGCGAGTTTTCTCCCTTTAACTAATAATTCCCCTTCCAATACTTTTTCGTAAAATGTAATAGAGTCTTCTAAATTAGATACTGAAAAACAAAGATGATTGATTCCTTTTAACAACTCTAATTCCTCCTATACAAATAAAAGATGAGCGAAAATTCACTCATCTTTTATTATACTATTTCTTTGTAATATATGCCCATTTATAGCTGAAGTCCCCACCAAACGTATGATTTGCAATACCTTTTACATACGGTTTCTCTAAATATGCCGTACTTTGTTGGTACGCAGGAGAAATGGCAGCATCTTCACCAATTAAGATTTTTTCAGCTTCTGCAAGTGCATTCCAACGTGCTTTATCATCTTTTAATAGCTCTCCTTTTGATTTCGCTACTAAATCATCATACTTCGGATTAGAATAATCCATTTCATTAAATGAACTTCCAGTAACGAACATATCAATATAAGTCATTGGATCTGGATAATCCGGACTCCATGCAGATAATGAGAATTCATATTCAAATTTCTTTTCTAACTCTAGCTTCTGCTTATATGGTTGTTGTTTCAAATTCACTTTAATACCAGGTAAATTTTTCTCTAACTCTTCTTTAATAAAGTCGCCCACTTTTTTACGACTACCGTTATCATCATTTAGAAATTCTACTGTAATTGTATCTTGGCCAAGTTCTTTCTTCGCTTCTTCCCATAATTTTTTTGCTTTTGCTGCATTATCTTTACTGTCACGGAAATTTTTATTTACAGTACGGAAATCTTTCCCATCTGGTCCTGTCGTAAATTTTTCAGGTACTAAGAAATATGCTGGCAATGATCCGTCATTTAAAATAACATTTGCAATTCCTTTTTTATCGTATGCTAGATCAATTGCTTCACGAACTTTTTGGTTTTTAAACGTTGCATTTTTCTGGTTAAAACGTAAGAAATACATACGTGGATCTAACTTCGTTTTAAATTCATCTGGCTTATTCTTTTTATATTTATCAACAAATTCAGAACTTAAAATAACACGGTCTGCTTGATCACTATCATATAAATTTACTCCCGTGCTCGTTTCCTTCACTATATTTACATTAATTTCTTCTAATTTCACTGTATCTTTATCCCAATAATTAGGGTTTTTCTTCAATTGATAACTTCGTTCATGTTTCCATTCACTCATCGTAAATGGTCCATTGTATAATAGTTTATCTGCTTCTAATGCATATTTATCCCCTTGTTCTTTCACATATTTTTCATTTAATGGGAAAAATGTCGGGAATGAAGTAAGCTCAAGGAAATATGGTGCTGGTTGTTCTAATTCTACTACTAACGTTTTATCATCCTTTGCTTTTACTCCTAATTGATCTAACGGTAATTCTCCCTTATTTACTTTCTGTGCATTTTTCACATCAAATAAAATAAATGCATACTCAGCTGCTGTTGCTTTATCTAATGCACGTTGCCATGCAAATACAAAATCTTGCGCTCGAACTGGATCGCCATTAGACCACTTTGCGTCTCGCAATTCAAATGTATATGTCGTTTTATCTTCACTAATCTTTACATCTTTTGCCATACCTGGAGTTGGTTTATTATCCTTATCTAAACGATATAACCCTTCCATTGCATTGACAAAGGCACGGAAAGATACAGAGTCTGTCGATTTTGATGTATCCATTGAAGGAATTTCTGCTGCTTCTAGTAAGTTTAATACTTGCTTATCTGCTGCCCCCTTACTTGCCTCTTTCTTCGTTGTAGATGCCTTCTCCCCATTTCCGCAACCTGCAACTAATACACTAGTTGATAATGCTACTGCAGCAATCGTTGTTACCTTTCTCTTCATTCTTCCTTCCCCCAATCTATATGTATAAATGAAAGCCAGTATAATATATATTATTATACAAAAGATTCAGATTATTTCAAATATTATTTTCGTACATTAAAAAAAGAAGCGGATAGAGAGTCTTTCCATCCGCTTCTTTTTCTATTTCTTTTACTTGTAATCCATCGTCTATATCAAATGGATTTTGAACTTTAAATATTTCGTCCATTATCTTCAAAAATTCTTCCTCATTTTTAGATTCGCCGTTAATCGTAATTGAGTACGGCTCAATCTCACCCAATTTATAATCAACAATAAATTGGATCTTCACCTTTTTCCTTGGCATATCAGGACTAATCCCTTGGAATTCTACTAATTCTAATCCTTCCGTTCCACGATAATATACCCAGCCCGGATTTCTAAAATAACTTTCAAACGATTCACCAATAGAAAAGAATGGATATTCATAAAGCGAGCCTGTACGAACTTTTTGAATAATATCTCGATCAGTTGGGAAAAAGAAATGGCTGAAAAAAATACTAGCAACCGCTAAAATCGTAACGATGGTTGCTCCCATTTTACTCGTTCCACCACTATTACGAATGAGGTACTTCTCAACCGATTCATCTTGAATTTCTCTTGCTTTTATTCGATATATACGCCTTTCTGCAAATTGATAATATAATCCATTCGCAAAAATCGCCATTCCAAATAAAATAAAAACGAGTAATAGAAACGTCAGAGGCACCATATTAATGATTGGTAATGCTACGTTGAAACCCATATAATAAGAAAACGCATCGCACGCTACTAATAACAATACAAATAATGCTGCTGGTAAATAGTACTTACGATACCCAAGCCAGCCTACATTGAAAACGGCTGCCCAACCATTCCAGCTCCACCTAGCAATCCGCTTTTCCTCAAGCTCCCATTTCCTTTTGTAATACGGATATTGTCTCCCTACATACACTTCTAATTCCTTGTCTATTAGTGAGCTTCCTTCACCTTGTTCAGTATGCAAAGTCCGCTGGCAACTTTCACAATTCAACTGATTTCCCTCGCAAAGTTGCCCACAATTTATACATCTCAAAACAATCCCTCTTCCCGTCCATACGTTATTTCAATATACCTTCGTGTTTTAATAACCACTCTTTCCTCCATAAACCACCTGCATATCCAACAAGCTTCCCGCTCTTTCCTATTACACGATGACACGGAACGATAATTGAAATCGGATTACGACTATTCGCTCCTCCTATCGCTCGTACAGCTTTCGTATTTCCAACTTTCTCTGCAATATCTAAATATGAAGCACTTACGCCATACGGAATAGTATAGAGCGCATCCCATACATTTTTTTGAAATGCTGTTCCCTCGGCAGACAGCGGGACTGTGAACTCTCTTCTATTCCCCTTAAAATATTCATCTAACTCATTTATACATTGATCTACCATTTCATTTGTAATTTCTTCTTGTCTCTCATCAACAAATATAACAGACGTAATTCCTTTATCGTTCGCTTTAATTTCCAGCAAACCTAATTCACTTTCATAATAAGCCTGGTACATATGTCAGCCTCCAATTCAATTCATATTAATTATTGTAACACGAATAGACAAAATTTTTCGTATAAGCGTTTTATTAGAGAAACAAAAACGAGAATGATACAATGTAAGAAAATTCAATCTAGGAGGCTATTGGATGCATTCCGAACTTTTTTCACCTTATACAATTAAGGACGTTACATTAAAAAACCGTATCGTTATGTCACCTATGTGCATGTATTCATCAAAAAACGAGGATGGCCAAGTAACAAATTTTCATCTCGTTCATTACGGAACAAGAGCTGCCGGTCAAGTTGGTTTAGTTATGATTGAAGCGACAGCCGTGTTACCTGAAGGAAGAATTTCTAACAAAGACTTAGGTATATGGGATGATAGCCTAATTGAAGGCTTACATAAAACGACAACTATTATACATGATAACGGTGCAAAAGCTGCCATTCAACTCGCTCACGCCGGAAGAAAAGCAGAATTAGAAACGGATGCTCTCGCTCCATCCGCAATTCCATTTAATGAAACAATGAAAATACCAGTAGAAATGAGTATACAGGAAATAAAAAATACTATATTAGCTTTTCAAGAGGCTGCCATACGTTCAAAACAAGCTGGATTTGACGTTATTGAAATACATGGAGCTCACGGTTATCTTATTAATGAATTTCTTTCTCCACTTTCTAATAAACGGACTGATGAATATGGAGGTTTACCTGAAAATCGCTATCGTTTCTTACGTGAAATTATTGACTCAATAAATGAAGTTTGGAACGGACCGTTATTCGTTCGTATTTCAGCAAATGACTATCATCCTGATGGATTAACGGTTCAAGATTACGTTCAGTATACAAAATGGATGAAAGAACAAGGGGTAGATGTAATCGATTGTAGTTCTGGGGCTGTTGTACCGGCACACATCGATGTATATCCCGGGTATCAAGTACAATACGCTAAACATATTAAAGAGTATGCTAACATTGCAACTGGTGCTGTTGGATTAATTACGACCGGGGCACAAGCAGAACAAATTTTAAATAATAACGAAGCAGATTTAATTTTTATCGGACGTGAGTTACTTCGCAATCCTTACTTCTCAAGAATAGCCGCCAATGAACTTGGCTTTGAGTTAGAAGAACCGTACCAATATAAGCGAGCACCAGGGAAAATCCATACGAATAAATAAAACCGAGAATATTATGTACGACTAAATATAGAGAAATTAAAAGTATACTACAAGACAGCGTATATTATTTCATAATATCGTTTTAAGGTGTATCAACATTTTGCTTGATACGCCTATTTTTTGTTTTTCACCTCCCTGTTGTTACTACATTTAGTATTACATTGAAATAACGTTATATAAAAAATTAAATTTAATGAACAAAACAAGCATAATCACACTCTAAATATGCGACAAGGTTATAATCCACATTCCATAATATGGGTCACAACTGAAGTAACAAAAAAACAATTTCTCAAATTAAGTAGGAAATTGTTTTTTATTATAATAGTATACTGTTTTTAATTCGTTTGTTTCGTTTATAACTCCAACAAATTTAAGTATCCTTTATAAATAGGAACGATGCGCTGGCCATGAACCTTGGAGCTTACGAATTTGTACAATTTGTCCTGTATGATAAGCATCGTGCAAAAGAATGTTCTGATATTGTTGCCAAATTGGAAGAGAAGGGGTAAGTCGATCTAGTTCTGCTTCTTGAAGGGATATTAATACAGATTGTAAAGCATCATGCACTTGAATTGTTCGTAACACTATTTGTTGCCAAGCATCCTCATCATTACATCCACCTTGGACAAACGTTTCATCATTATTTTGTGGTGCAACAAATGTTTCATCTTCGTATAAGCGGGCAAGTAGGCGTTCTTTAAAAGTAAGTAAATGGTTTACATTTTCCCAAATTGTATTACTAGCCCTTCCTTCTGGTTGCCAACATGCTTGTGCAGCGGTAAGATCCTTTAACGCGTCTGATATAGGTGGATACCATGCTTCTTCGTAAAAAACTTGCTTAATTCCATTTTGCAACATTTCTTTTTTACTCATTCGTATATCCTCCTTTTGCAAACCCTCAAAAAGTATGGACTAGTACATATCATTCTTCTCGTTTGTTATTCTATCGTTGTAATTTCATTTGAGTTATAAAAATAGATACCCGTTTCTTCTCGCAATGCAGTGATATACATCCCTTTCGCCACATCTTTCGCTGAAATTGGTTTATACTTTTTGAAAGCCCCTTTAAATATAAAAGGAATCATACGAGATAACTTTTCAGCCATTCGTTCACCAAAACGAAATTCTTGTCGATTTCCTACTAATAAAGATGGCCTAAAAATGTGAATACCACCAATCACTAATTTTTGTAATTCCTCTTCCATTTTCCCTTTAACTTGCGAATAAAAGAAAAACGATTTAGGATTTGCTCCCATCGAGGACACAACAAGGAAATTTTGCACCCCTTGTTTCTCCGCTAGACACGCAGCTCGTACCGTATATTCATAATCTACCTTTTTGAAATTTGCCTTTGTTTTTGCTTTTTTGATTGTTGTTCCTAGACAACTAAATACGTCATCTACAGCGAAAAACTCTTTATATTCCTCTAACATCGAAAAATCTACTTGCTTTTGCTGTAACTTCTCATGTTGCCATTGTATTGGTTCTCTTACAAAAATAGTAACCGAATCGTAGTAATCTGATTCAAGTAATAGACGCGTTATCTCTTGTCCAACTAAACCACTTGCACCAAGTACTAACGCTGTTCGCTTATTCATATATGCATATACCTCTTATTTTACTTTTCTCTCCTTCAGTAAAATACAACTTTTAGGAGTTTCCTTTTCTCATTTTACCACAAGTAAAGCACTATGCGTACGCATAGTGCTTTACTCACTCTTTTTTCTCATCTTTCTCTCGTAATTTTGTGACTGTTGATGCATCTCCTAAATTACTTATTAATCTTCTTAAAAAAATTAAGACTAAGGCTAATGGTAATACTACCGCTAATATCAATAAAATAGCTTCCATTAAGTAACCCAAACACTCATCCCCCTCTACACCCTCCTTTCATATATATGAACACAGCGTTGTCACATATGCATGTATTCGCAAAAATAACACATCTATATTTGACAACTTTATAACAAAATCAAATCGGAATGATTATTATTTATTGCAACTTTATAAAAGATGTATTATACTAAGTTCGCAAACTAAAACGTAATTATTCCGTTTTGTATTAAAATGATATTTTTCTTCTAAAATTGGGGAAAATATATCCGTAAAAAAGAAAAGAGGAGAACTTCATGCCTAAAAGATTGACTATATTTTCATTCTTACTTATTTTCACTTTAATTTTTACTGGCTGCTCAAATACAAAAGAAGGTAATGCCAAGAAAGACGGAAAGCTAACTGTTTATACAACTATTTTCCCTCTTGCTGATTTCGCAAAAAAAATTGGTGGCGACTATGTAACGGTTGAAGCAATTTATCCACCTGGTGCAGATTCTCATACATTTGAACCAAGTCAAAAAGAAACAGTAAAAGTTGCAAAAGCCGATTTATTCGTTTATAACGGGGCTGAATTAGAGCCATTTGCTGAAAAAATGGAAAAAGCATTACAAAAAGAAAATGTTAAAATTGTAAATGCATCAAAAGGTATTGAACTGCGTACTTCTACTGAAGAAGAGCATCATGATCACGGAGACGGCCATAAAGAAGATGAACATCATCACGATAAAGACCCACACATTTGGTTAGACCCTACTCTAGCAATGAAACAGGCAGAAAAAATTAAAAATGCACTTGTAGAATTACAACCTGATCATAAACAAGAGTTTGAAAAAAACTTCGCAGCACTTCAAACGAAATTTACTGATTTAGATGATCAATTTAAAGCAGCTGTTGCGAATGCAAAAACGAAAGATATTTTAGTTTCTCATGCGGCTTATGGATACTGGGAACAACGCTATGGCCTGAAACAAATTGCTATCGCTGGTATTTCAGCTTCTGATGAACCATCTCAAAAACAGCTTGCTGACATTACAAAAACAGTAAAAGAACATAATCTACAATATATTTTATTTGAAACATTCTCTACTCCAAAAGTAGCATCCGTCATTCAAAAAGAAACGGGTACAAAAATTTTACGCTTAAATCACCTTGCTACTATTTCTGAAGATGACGCGAAGAGCAATAAAGATTACTTCACTTTAATGGAAGAAAACGTAAACACATTGAAAGAAGCTACTAACTAATCAATTTTTGAAAGAAGCTGAACGAGTCATTCAGCTTCTTTTTTATTTGTTCTTACTTGACTTGACCAAAATAACAAGTAAAATTATCCATATTAGCTTTTTAGCTATATTAATTTAGAAGGTGAGTTGGAATTATGAATCTTCACATTTGTGAAGTAACAGAAAAAAATTGGCGTTCGGTAGCTGCTTTAAACGTCGCAAAAGACCAGCAGCAATTTATTGAAAGCAATGCGTTTTCTCTAGCAGAATCATTATATGAGGGAAACGGAACGTCAGTAGGTTTATATGATGGAGAAACACTTGTAGGATATGCAATGTATGGATGGTATTGGGAAAAACGTAAAAGCGTATGGTTAGACCGCTTTATGATTGACGAGCAATATCAAGGAAAAGGATACGCAAAACGATTCCTTCGCATACTCATTCAATTCTTACAAGATAAATTTGAATGTAAAATAATTTATTTAAGTTTACATCCAGACAACAAACTCGCAATGGGATTATATGAATCATTTGGCTTCCGTTTAAATGGCGATATTGATGATGAAGGCCCAGTTGTAGGTGTTGTAATGGAGTTACTATTAGATGAACATACAAGCCTGTGAAAACAGGCTTTTTATAATCCTTCGTTTTTTGCAATCTAGCATGTTTCTATAAAGCACTTAATTAAGTCCAAAAAATAAGCCTGCAATATACGCAGACTTATTTCACACACTCCTTGAAATGTTCTTGGAACCATTCTTTATTAATATCTTTTCCGATAAACACGACTTCACTTACTCGTTCTTCGCCCTCTTGCCACTCTCTATCGTATGATGCAGCGAACAGTGTATGCACACCTTGGAAAACGATACGTTTATCTATCCCATCAATCGATAAAATTCCTTTGTAGCGATATAAATATTCACCTAGTTCTTGAACGACAGCTGACATCCACTCATTTAGTTTTTGTAAATCTAACGGACGCTCTTCACGTAATACAAACGACTTTACACCTTCTAAATGATTATGCTCTGTATGAGGATAAATTTGTAACGTATCTTTCGTTTTAAACGTTTGAATTTGTAGTAACGATGGAATATCCACATCACAGTTAGTAGCCTCGATTAACTTTGCAGTCGGATTAATTCCTTGCAGTTCATGTAAGAGATTTTCTTTCTCACTTTCTTCAATTAAATCTAGTTTATTTACTAAAACAACATCAGCAAACGCAATTTGCTCTTTTGCTTCTAGTCCTTTTTCAAAATGTTTATGTATATGATAACTATCTACTACTGTTACAACACCGTTAATTTGGTATGCGGATTGAATAACAGGATCTAAAAAGAATGTTTGAATAATCGGACCTGGATTTGCAAGACCCGTCGTTTCAATTACTAATCCATCAAAGTCCATTTTCCCTTCTGCTTTTACGTCCAGTAATTGTTTTAAAGCGACGAGTAAATCTTCACGTACAGTACAACATAAACATCCATTCGTCATCTCCATAATCTCTTCTTCGACATTCATAATCAGTTGATTATCAATACCAATTTGCCCTATTTCATTTACAATCACTGCTAATTTCTGACCGTGATTCTCTGATAAAATACGATTTAATAATGTCGTTTTCCCTGATCCAAGAAAACCAGTTAATATTGTTACTGGAATCATTCCCTACATCTCCTTATAGCTATATGTTTTTACATTATAGCATATAGAGAAAATCGTTTTTTTAGCAAAACATATTTATTGTATGTCTGAACATGTAACTATATAATAATATGTAGTAAGAAAGCCTTTTCAAAATATTATTCATTCATCAAGGGGGTACATATAATGGAACGAGTTCAAATGACCGAAACACTAGAATTTTCTCGTATTATTCAAGGTTTTTGGCGTTTAGCAGAATGGAATATGTCAAAGCAAGAGTTACTTTCTTTTATTGAATCTTGTATGGATATGGGGATTACTACTTTTGATCACGCTGATATTTATGGCGGTTATACGTGTGAAGGACTGTTCGGAGAAGCATTACGACTCAAGCCTTCCTTACGCGAAAATATGCAAATTGTCACAAAATGTGGAATCGCTCCCCCATCACCGAAATTTCCAGAGCGATATGTTGCGCACTACAATACGAGTGCAGAACATATTATAAGAAGCGCGGAGAAATCTTTACAAAACTTACATACAGATTATATTGATGTATTGCTCATCCATCGCCCTGATCCATATATGGATCCAAATGAAGTAGCAGAAGCGTTCTCACGATTAAAACGAGAAGGAAAAGTCCGTCACTTCGGTGTATCTAACTTTTTACCATCACAGTTTAATATGTTAAGTTCCTATTTAGATTTCCCACTCATTACAAATCAAATCGAAGTTTCTGCGATGCAGCTTGAGCATTTCGAAAAAGGGACAATTAATTTATGCCAAGAAAAAAGAATCAATCCTATGATTTGGTCACCTCTTGCTGGCGGAGAAATCTTTACTGGGCAATCAGAACGTGCTATACGTGTACGTGAAACGTTACAAAAAATCGCTACTGAACTAGGTGTTACTAGCATTGATACTGTTATGTATGCATGGTTGCTTTCTCATCCAGCTAACATGATCCCAATCGTTGGCTCTGGTAAATTAGATCGTGTTAAAACGGCGGCTCTTGCTACAAAAGTTAACTTAGACCGTCAACAATGGTTTACAATTTTCGAAAGTTCTAATGGACATCCTGTACCATAATGTACAAAAAGAAGAGCCGTTTCTTTACAGCTCTTCTTTTTCATATGTATCTCTAGTCATGGCAAATACACACATATCCCTTAATCCATTTCCATCTACTGCTAAACTCGCACTTTCTAACGTACCTTCTAACTTAAAGCCTAATTTCTCAGGTATCGCTCTACTTTTCTTATTTAAAGAATCACATCGAATTTCTACGCGGTTTGCTTTCAGTTCAGAAAAAGCATAATCCGTTATACCCTTTGCAGCCTCTACCATATAGCCTTTTCCACTAAACCTTGAATCAATCCAATATCCAATTTCAAATTGAGGTATATCCCAATTAATACGATGTAATCCAGCTGATGCAATAAATTCACCTGTTTCTCTCGAAAAAACTAGTAATCTTAAATCCTCACGCTGCAAAAATTGAATATGCGATTTTCTAATGCTCACTTCTACTTCTTCCTCTGTTTGCTCTTTTTGTGCAAAAGCCATCCATGGTTTTAATTCTTTCATAGAAGCTTGAATTGCATCGTATACGGCTTTACCGTCACCTAGTTTCGGCATTCGAATAAATAGCCTTTCAGTATAAAATTCAGAAGGAAAATCGAATAATAACGGATTCACTTTCAACACTCCCTATAATTCTTTTATATATAATAATATCCATCTCAAACTATACAGTAAAGAAATTTCTGAATTTTACACTTTTAATTCATTTACATCTACCGCAACACGAACTCCAGATTCAATTGCCCCTTGTATCCATCCGTGATATAACGTTGTATGATCACCAGCAAAATATAATCTCCCCTCTGGTTTTATAATTGCTGGTTGTAGTTCAGATTCTTGGCCTGCCTGAAATAGCGCAAAACCTCCAAGTGCATATGGATCCAATGTCCAACTTTTTGATATGCCAGATAAGAACTCATCATATACTTGGCCGCCTAATATTGTCGCTAAGTTCTGTAGTGTGTAATAGATACGATCCCCTTTTGATAAGCCATCCCATAACAACGCATCATAAGACCATGTATAACTTCCTAACATCATAGCAGGTCCTTTCTCTCCAATTCCGTGACTTGGATAATAAGCGTAACGAATGGGCAAATCCGTTATAATCCTGCCACCTAACTGTCCTTGTTCTTCCCAAAATCGACTTTTAAATTGAATTCCTATTTTTGTCGCTGGCATATAATGCAATTCACGAATTGCCTTCCATTTTTCATGAGATATAGAATCAAATGGATCTACTTCTACAAAGCGCATTGTCGAAAATGGAATTGTAATAATAACTAAATCCCCTGTAATACTGCTATATTCAAAATTTTCCTCGTTTCGATAAAAAGCTGTCACACCGTTATCATGCTGATGTAGCTTCATTAATTTTTGATTATATATAATATTTTCTTCTAATTGTGGTAAAAAGGACTTTGGTAATCTATCATTTCCCCCTACTATTTCACAAAAGCCATTCTCCTCTTGCATAATATATAAAAAGCGTAACGTCTCAACAAATGACCTTTCCAAAAAACCTTCTAAATCTAATAAAACACCGATCATCTCGATTGTTACTGGTGAAAAGTAAGTATTATATTGATAAGGATGATACTTTAAAAATTGTCCTGTAGAATATCTCCCAAAATCCTTTACTACAACATCCCAATTTTTCTCTGGGTTCTTTTTTATAAAGTTTATAATAGGCTGCACTGCTAACAATAATAACTCCTCAGAAGTTTTCCCAACTTCATTCATTTCTACAGGATACTTTAATATACTTGGATCTTTTTCATATTGCTTTAATGTCGTTTTTCGGCCATTTACGTAAATAATATCAGTGTCATTCCTATTAATAAAAGGGCTCACCTGTAGCCCGAATTTTCTTATATATGCCATCGTTAATGTGTGCGAATACGGAATTCTCATTGCCCCAACATCCAAATATAATCCGGTATCTTCCATTCTAATCGTCTCTATACGGCCACCTACCCGGTTGTTTGCTTCAAAAATCTTCACTTCATGTCCTGCAGCTTTTAATAAAGACGCCGAAACCAACCCAGCCATACCAGCCCCTACTACTATAATTTGCTTCGGACGAGTCGTCTTCTTTAACCCTTTATTTATAACTTTTAACGTTTCATCCATCTCAGTGTTATACATTATATCTTTCTGCACAATTCCACCCCTTACTTCATAAAGTGAAACTATAATCAGTGGGGGTTCTCCCCCCACTGATTATTAGTTGAACCAATCGGGCTTTTATGGACATTAGTGGTTTAGTGCATTTTATTCATAAATTCCCATAAACATAACAACATGGAAAGAGGAATATTCACTAAAAGTACATAAGAGTTAGCTTTCACCTCTCTTCACGCCCCGTATCATATAGCAACAGCAAAGAAGGAGTGGTTGAAAATGAAACAAACTTACGACTACCACGCTACAAAGAAATATTTAGAAAAAAAGAAACAACAACTATGCAACAAACTTAGTAGTATGCATCTATCTAAAAAAGAGCGTGAACAACTAAAACTTGAGATTGATAACTACGATTATATTTTAAATTTAGTCGAAATGAATCATTATGAACGAGGCTTTTCTCGTTAAATATAGATAGGTGGTTTATCCACTTTTAATTTTGAGCATTTTATTACGCATTTTTCGTAAGTAAATATATAATAGGATGTACATTAAGATTGAGAGGTATATTCTATGATCAAATTAAGTGTGTTAGACCAATCCCCTATTTCAGATGGTAGTACAGCAGCACAAGCTTTTTCACATACAGTTACACTTGCACAAGAAGTTGAAAAACTCGGATATACACGCTTTTGGGTATCAGAGCATCACAATTCTGTCAGCCTTGCTGGTTCAAGTCCAGAAATACTTATTTCTCATATTGCAGCGAAAACAGAGCGTATGAGAGTTGGTTCGGGTGGTGTTATGTTACCGCACTATAGCCCATATAAAGTTGCTGAGAATTTCCGCGTTTTAGAAGCGCTTTATCCAAATCGTATTGACCTTGGTGTCGGCAGAGCACCTGGTGGTATGCCCATTGCAACTCGCGCACTACAAGAAGGAAAAATGGTCTCACTTGATCAATACCCAGAGCAAATTGCAGATGTTGCAATGTACTTACATGATCAAGTACCAGAAAACCATCATTACGCAAATTTAAAGGCTACCCCTATCATTCCAACATCTCCTGAGATGTGGATGCTCGGTTCTAGCGGAGAGAGTGCAATGATTGCCGCAAAACAAGGTGCTTCTTTTGCATTCGCACAGTTCATTAACGGATACGGTGGCCCTGAAGTAATGAAAGCTTATCAGGAACAATTCCAACCTTCCTATTTAGGAGATAAACCAAAATCAATCGTCTCTATTTTTGTTATTTGCGGGGAAACGAATGAAGAGGCGGAAAAAATTGCTTCTAGTTTAGATTTATCAATTTTATTACTAGAACAAGGAAAGCGTACAACTGGTACTCCTTCTATCGAAACTGCACAAAATTATTCATACAGCGCTTATGATTTATTCCGTATAAAAGAAAATCGTCAACGTATGATCGTCGGTGATCCATCTTCTGTGAAAGAACAAATCGTAAACTTAAGCAAAGCGTATAATACTGATGAATTTATGATTGTCACAATTACTCATCAATTTGAAGATAAATTAAAGTCTTATCGCTTACTAGCAAATGTTTTTCATTTATAATGCTAAAAGGGAGATACATCCATTACGATGCATCTCCCTTTCTTACTACTTATTACTTTTGGCTTCTATATAATCAATAGCTTCTTTTAATAGCTCTTCAAATCCCTCAGGATAATCATGATTTAAATTAGGCACAACTTTATACTCATGTTCTATATTTTTATCTCTTAATAATTGTACAAATTGCTGCGTACATTCAAAACAATCTTCATCTTGATCCCCGCACACTATATATCCCTTTATATGTTTATCTTGTAGCACTTCCAATAACTCATTCCATTCTTCAACCTCTGGAAGCCACGGCGCCATAAAAATAAAACCATCTACATCTATATCTTTTTGTAAAATCGTATACAAAGCTACTCTTGCGCCAGCAGAAAAACCACCAATTATTACTCTTTCTACCATATGACTTTCTTTAAAATTAATGTAATGCTCTTTTAATTCTTCTTTCCCTCTATGTATATCATCCCAAACAAACCCATCTGAAAACTGAATTTGCGAAGACTGTGGTATAGCTAACGTATAATCTTGATCCAAAACAGATTTCCAATATGGTTCTACTATTCCTATATTTTCTTGATCTCCGTGCATTGCAATCAATAGTTTTTCTTTTTTCTTACTTTCTATATATTTCACGTCTGCTCGTTCTGTTTTCTTTGCTAATTCTTCCCTCTCTTTACATAATTGAACCATTTTATGAAACACTTCAAATTTATGTAGTGGTTTTAAATCGTCGTCGGAAATCAAATACTCATTTCCATACCAAAAACCCTTTTCTATAATGGCTTCCTTCATTAATTGCAACGCTTCTTCTTCAAGTCCTGCTGCACCCGCTAGTGCATATTTGAAATTATATATTTGCGCCTCATTTCCCACTATGCCTTTCGCATGCTCCATTATATAGGTGTACGCTTCCAAACTTCCTTCATTTGCATAACGATGTAACGTTTCATTTAATAATTGAATGTAAGTCATACTATTTTTCATACACTCATTCCCCCGTAATCTTTTATAATATTTATTTCTCAAACCTTTATATCATTCTGTAATCGCTGTATGTAACTTACGCTAACAATACTTAATTATTATTCCTCTTCGTCCAATAAGTTTAGTATAAAACTTAATAAACTGAAAAATCAATATTTTCACAAACAAAAAAAGACAACAATATATTTATTGTTGTTTTCCATACATCTATCCACTTTTCTGTTTTTTTCTGTCTGGTTTACTTGAAACTAAATAATGTTTTTCTGAAATATATAAGTCTCTTTTTAATATACGATTTAAATACGGTCCTAATTTCATCCCGCATATAAGACGCTCTTCACTACCTTCAACAATCGGAAACATTTCTTTTTCTGTTACGTACTGATCTACTGCTTTTTGTACGATATCAATTTCTTTAACTAGGTTTAGATTTTCTTCTGTATGTTCAAATACCTCAAGCGTTTCCTTCGTAATAAGAAAACTATTTGTTGGAAATGCAAGTAAATACGGTTTTAACAAATCATAATTTACTGTATAATCATCATTTACTAATACTGTATAAACGATATTAGCATTCGTTTCTAGGAACTTAGCCATCGCTTGTTCTAATTCATCTTTCGTAATTTCACGCTCTTCTTTTCCAGTTCTGAAAAAGCGAAACATCGCATCGCCTCCTTTTTTACTATATTATAGCATAAAAGAAAACTGAAAAATTACAAAAAAAGCCATTGAAAGAATTTTTCAATGACTTTTTCTTAATAAACTTCTATTTATTTTAAGAACGCACTTAACATCCATACGTGTTGTTCCAATGTAGTATGAATTGCTAATAACATGTCCGCTGATGTTTCATCGCCAGCTTCACCAGCAACTTCCATGCCTTCTTTTAATTCTTGAATAAGAGCAGAGTAATCATTCACTAATGTTTGCACCATTTCTTCTGCTGATTCCTTGCTTGTCCCTTCACTCACACTAGATGTTGCAAGGTATTCTTTCATTGTTGCTAATGGCTTACCTTCCAATGCTAAAATACGTTCTGCTAATTCATCAATATACGTTCCAGCTTCATTGTAAAACTCTTCAAATTTCTCATGTAATGTAAAGAAGTGTGGTCCTGTCACATACCAGTGATAATTATGTAATTTCACATATAACACATTCCAGTTTGCTACCTGCTTGTTTAATACTTCAACAACATTTGTTTTCGTACTCATACAATCCACTCCTCTTATCATTTCATAATGTTAATCTTTTAATAACCTAATTACATGTTACCATACATTTCCTATCCTTTCGAACGATTGGCTCATATGTAACAAAGTTTTAACACCTTTAATACTTCCCTAATATCTTTTAATTCATGTATGTTTTCAACTACTTCTTACGTCTAATTGTCCAAGCTCATACATATGCATAATAGTAAATCAAGCTCATCGTAGTAGAAAGAGGGATAACATGGACAATCAACAATGGCAAGTAGCAAAGAAAGTCGCTGCTACTTATATTGGAACAGTCGTTGGAGCTGGATTTGCTACTGGACGAGAAATTGTTGAATTTTTTACAGTGAACGGATTTTACGGAACAATTGGTATATGTGTAAGTGGATTTTTTTTTATTTGGCTTGGCACGAAGATGATGTTGCTTTCATCACAAATCGGTGCATTTTCAGCGCAAGAATTTAACAAATATTTATTTGGAGATGTATTTGGTAATGTTGTAAATACACTATTATTACTCGTATTATTTGGTGTAACGAGCGTTATGTTATCAGGAGCTGGAGCGGTATTTGAAGAGCAACTTCGTTTACCAAGACAACTCGGCATTCTCATTACAGTAATTGCATGCCTCATTATAAGTAGTCGTGGATTACAAGGTGTCTTTGAGGTAAATACTCTTGTCGTACCTATTATGATGATTTTTATTATAGGACTTGCTATTACTACTTTTTTTCACGGTACAACTCCTATTAGTAACACTATTCCAGCAGAAAGCTGGAATATGAAGTGGATTACTAGCCCAATTACATATGTCGCCTTAAATCTTTCTCTTGCCCAAAGCGTTCTCGTCCCGTTAGCCAGTGAAGTTAAAGATCGAAAAGCCATTTTATGGGGTGGTATTTTAGGTGGGGCAGGACTTTCTTTAATTTTACTATGCAGCCATTTAGCGATCTTATCAGTCGATCAATTTTATCAATATAACATCCCAATGGCTGAAGTCATAAGAAGATTTAATGCAACTTTCCACTTCTTCTTTGTTCTTGTTATTTTCGGTGAAGTGTTCACAACTTTAGTTGGCAATGTATTCGGAATGACGAAACAGATGCAATCGATTACCGGATGGCAAAACAACAATATTATTTTCTTCATTTTACTAATTAGTTATTGCTTTAGTTACGTTGGTTACAGTGAATTGCTCCACATTTTATATCCTATAATCGGATGGGTCAGTATTATTTTACTCCCGATTATTGCTTTTAAACGACTTCAAAAAACATAAAAGGAGCATCCATATCATTGGATGCTCCTTTTATGTTTATTCACAATCATCACAAACTTCCCAATACGGTCCCATTTCGAGTGCTAAATATGGCTTTAATTGCAAGCGAATCATCCGACTAGGCATACGTTCTAAAACGAATTGAATTCCTTCTTCCTCTTCGTCTAATTCAACTTTTGAAATCGCAATTTTTTGCATAGTAGAAATAGGCATTTCATCTTTATATAAAGTGATTTTCACCTCATCATATTCATTAAAATACAATTCAACACTCATTTGATTTTTTAACAGTTCATCAACAATTTCATATTTATCATTTCGTTCCTGGATTATATATTTCCAGCCACCTCTACCTTCTTCTTTCGGAGCTGCTTGAAATATTGTCATCAAATCCTCGTATAGCATAAGATAACCCCTCTCTTACTAAAAAACGATGGGTATTATATATACCCTTTATCTCTATCACTATCCATATGTATTGTACCATATATCACAGTTCTTACCGTATTCATTTGCTTCATAACTACATATAAAACACCTGGATTCTCTTCATTATTATATGAATTGTCTCTTATTTCATTTTTTAATATGCTTCTAACTTTTTGAAAGCATATCAAACTTAATGAAATGCATTCTTTGTCCATCTTCCACTTATTATTTCCTTGCAACAACAAAAAAGAAGAGTGACTTATATCACTCTCCTTAAAAGAATTTCCCAGTAGCTGCTAACGCTAATACTAGTATTAAAATTGTAAACAATAATGATACAATGAAACTAAAAATAGGTAATGCTTTCTTTTCATTCTTCTTAAAGAGTAACTTTAAACTAAGAACGATGTTTACTGGTACAAGTATAAAATAGAAATATTTAACAATTTGCACCGAACTATTCGAAAGTGTTTTTAAAATAAACACTTCAATTAGAAAAACGATAAAAAATGAAATACTTAACCAAAATGAGACATAACTAAGCCAAGAATGTCTTTTGGTCCCCCAATAAACTCCCATAGTAATCTCCTTCATTTGTATTCTATATGATTATAATTATACACAAAGTTAACAAATACCTCTATTTTTCGACAAATATTATACAAAATATACCTTTCAATATTATAAAGATACTCTCCACCCTATTTAATTTTTCATAATAAAAACAGACTACTCCAATAGCATACTGCTATTTTGGAGATAGTCTGTCCTCTGTTACACTTTAAATCTTTCAATTAACCCTTGTAACTCTTCAGCCATTTGAGATAACGTACCCGCCGCGGAACTAATCTCTTCAATGGACGCTAGTTGTTCTTCTGCTGATGCTGCAACGTTTTGAGTACTCGTCGCATTATTCTGTGCTGTCATTGCAATTTGACCTACTGAAATAGACACTTCATTCGCACCTTTTGACATCCCATTAGCCGTTTCAACCATCGTTTTAATTTGATCTGCAATTTCATTTGTAGATTGTAAAATCTCGGTAAAGTTTTGCTTCGTTTCATTTGCAATAACAAGTCCAGATTGAACCTCTTCATTTACATGTCCCATAGATTTTACCGTCTTACTCATATCATCTTGTATTTCACATATTAATTTACTAATTTCACTAGAAGATACGCTAGACTTCTCTGCCAATTTACGTACTTCATCTGCAACGATTGCAAACCCTCTTCCGTGCTCTCCCGCTCTTGCAGCTTCAATCGCTGCATTCAAAGCTAAAAGATTTGTTTGATCTGCAATATTTTGAATGACTTCTAGTATGTCACCAATTTGCTTTGATTTATTATTTAATAACTGTATAACTTCATCTGATTGTGAAACAGATTCTGCAATAGATTGCATTTGGTTTACTGTTTTCCCTACTAGTTTCCCACCATCTTCTGCTTTTTCACGAGTATGAGCAGAAGCCGTATTAATCGATGATGAACTATTTGCTACATGCTGAATTCCTTCTGTTACGTCAAATAGTAACATTGCACCATTTTCTACACTTGTAGTTTGCGTTGTTGCCCCGCTCGATATTTCATCCATTGCCATTGTAATTTGCTCAGTCGCTTCGCTCGCTTGTCTTACACTTGCCGTTAGCTCTTCTGATGCTGCTGCAACATGTCCAGCCGATGTATTAATTCTTCCAATTAACGTTCGTAATGCATCTGTCATCTCATTAAACCCTTTTGCAAGTTGACCAATTTCATCATTAGAATGAATATCAATTGTTTGCGTTAAATCTCCCTCACTTATTTCTTTAGAAGTGGAAACTAATCTTTTTAATGGCTTCGTAATAGAAAGTGTCACAAAATAAATAAGAGCTCCGCCTATAACTAATGAAATGAACATAACAATTAACATATTATAAAATACAGGCTGCGCAGCTTCAATTACTTCATTTGAGTACATCGTCCCGCCAATTTTCCAACCAGTTTTTACATTTGTAGCAAATACCATTTGCTTTTCGCTACCGTCATACGTATATGAAAAAGCACCATGATTATCTTCATAAATTTTCTTCGCCCAAGAATCAGCTGCTTTTTCCCCTGATTTTTCTTGAGGATGTGCAATTATTTTTTGTTTCCCATCTAAAATGAAAGCATATCCTTTTTTACCAATATTGATTAACTTTGTTGTTTTTAATAAATTATCTAAACTTAAATCTATCGCTACAACACCGTTTTTATCTTCTGCTTGTTTTGCAATCGTTACGACAATATGTCCATTTCCTTTCGCTTTATACGGCTCAGTAATTACAATACCACCTTGTTTTGCTACTGCATCTTTATACCAAGAACGTTCTGTTGGATCATAGTCTGCTGCCATTTGTATATTTGGTTCTTGTACAAATTTTTTATCATTGCCAGCAACATATACTTGTTCAACATCTTTATTCAAGTTGATATATTGAGATAACATTTTTCTTAATTCATCTTGATTATCCCCTTGATACATATTACCTTGAATCACCCGTGCAAAATTATTTACATCATTAAATTTCGCCTCAATCATTTGATTAATTAAATTATCTAATATTTTTATATTGTCGTGAGCACTACTCGTAATTTGTGATTCAAAATTCTTTTTAGCTGTTTGATAAGACATGCCTCCGATAATAGAGACAGCCGCAATTAAAATGACGAAAAATGAAATTAGTAGTTTTTTTGCTACTTTCATATCACGAAACCAATTTAATAGTCTATCCATTACAAACCTCCTGCTTTTCAATTTCAAAAGTTAAATTTAGCGAACTGTATATATTTCCCATTCCCTAATTATTATTTTCATAACCTATTATGATGAATACTTTGTAAAGTTTAAACAATTAATTTCTTTTTGTCTATATATACAAATAATATTATTATAAAATTTACAAATGCAAAAAGCCAAAGGGAATCCCCCTTTGGCTTTTTACATTTTTTTATGCTGTTTAGAAATCTTTTTCCACTTATCGCGCTCAGCTCTTGCAAGAATAGCATCTTGTTTTCTCAGAAAATATGCCAGTTCTCTTTGTAATTTTTTATAACTTTGCAAACGATTTATCATAATAATTCCGTTATCTATTGCATGATGCACTGCGCACCCTGGCTCATTTTCATGCTTACAGTCCCTAAAACGGCATGCTTTTGCTAATTCTTCAATATCAGAAAATGTTGTTTGAATTGCATCGCTTCCTTCCCAAAGCTGCAGCTCCCTCATACCTGGAGTATCAATAACTAAACTACCACTCGGCAATCGGAACAATTCACGATGAGTTGTCGTATGCCTTCCTCTACTATCTTCCTCACGAATATCTCCCGTTTTTGCTACTTCAATTCCTATAAGTGCATTTAACAAAGTGGATTTTCCAACCCCAGATGATCCGACTAGAGCAATTGTTTTTCCTGAAGAAACAAATTGCTGCAACGATTCAATACCAGTATGCTCTAAACTATCAACGACGAAGATCGGAACACCAATCGCCACAGCTTCCGTTTCAACAATTTTCTGTTCCACGTCTTCACATAAGCTACTCTTTGTTAAAACAATAACAGGCATTGCACCGCTTTCATACGCTAATAGTAAATAACGTTCCATTCTTCTTACGTTAAAATCATGGTTAAGTGCATTCACTAAAAATAGATAATCTACATTTGCTGCTATTACTTGTTCTTCCGTTCGAGTACCAGCCTCTTGTCTAGAAAAAGAGCTTCTTCTCGGAAAAATACGATGAATGATAGCTTTCTTTTCATTCTCTATTTTCTTTATATACACCCAATCACCAACAGCTGGATAATCTCCCTTCGTTACTGCTTCATGCCGAAACTTTCCAGACAGCTCTGCCATATATTCACCATCATTACAAACAATCCGATATATATGCTTATGCTCAAGTAAAATACGTCCTACGTCAAAATTCTCTACAGCTTGTTCCTCAAAAAAAGAATCCCAGCCGAACGATTCTAAAATATTTTGATTCAAATTAATATCCTCCCTAGTTTAAGCTAAGCGGAAGGATCGTGCGCTAACTTATACAGTCTCGCCCTTTCCATCCACCTTTGTATTTGGTTTATTATTCATATAAGTTATTTTCGCCATAATACATCACCCCGTTCTCATTTTAATTATTCTCATTATATGAAATATTTATTTAAAAAGCTACTTTATTTAACGTAATTTTCAAATAATTTATTTTTCATCATTCTAATTTGTCCACGGTGACTAATCTCATCTTCTAGCACATGAAACCATAGATAGTGCTGGTTATACGCTACACCGTTAGGCCACTTTCTTTCTGACATAAGCCATTCATCATCTTGTTCACTCAAATACTTCAGAGATTCTTCTCGAACACTTTGTAAAAGTTGTACATAATACTGTATGTCATGACCACGGATTTTTCTCCCAGCTTCCCCTAAATACAGTGCGTCTTCCCATATTTCTAATTCTTCTTTTGTAAAGTCACGCTCTTGAAATGAAATAAGTTGATGGGCTTTTTCTATAGCTGATATATGCTTTAGTAACGCTCCGATGGAATTCCCTCCACTCGGCATAATTAAATCTAATTGCTCAACTGATAAATCTTTTATTTCCTGTAATGTTACAGCCCTCGTATGCTCCAGCATGCTTACTAATTCCCCTATATTTTTTGTATAACCATCCACACTTCTTATTCGATAATCTATATTCATATCACGCACCCCTTTCTACATTCATATTAAGGAATAACTGCTTCATATAATAGACTCATATATATCAGATTTTTCTGCTATAATTAAGTTGAATACAGAAAAAAACCAAACAAACTTTCTCAATATGCTTCTATGAAATATTAAAAGGAATCAATATAAAATAATCGAATCTTATTTACTAAAAGGAGTGGATTCGATGGAAATGTATCAATGGCTAACTGCTGTTCTCGTTGGTGGCATTACTGGTTTCGTTTCCCATCTTATCAATAACCAAGGCAAGTTATTGCTTCCACGCCGTTTGAAAACTTTTTTTCACTTTGGTTTTTTGACTGATATTTTCACTGGTAGTCTAGCTGCACTTCTTGGACTCGTTCTATTCGATGTCACCTTAATAAAAGAAATTATTAAAGTATCCATTGTGACTGCTATTTCCGGTCAGACTTTCTTACTGCACCAAGCGCTTGGTGGTGAGCAGGCTAAAAATACACAGATTGGGAAAGCTGATGAGAAGATTCAAGAAATTGACAAATTATTACGACGTTAGTCTATACTTTCTTTAAAAATTATTGCTATAATAAACAATAAATATTTTCTATTGCGTCGTTTGTCAGAAGAAAGGGTGTTTCGTATGACAAAAAAGAAAATAGAAGATTTCTTAACAAACACTGAAAAAGAGGAACTGCTAGAAAACTATAAATGTTTACGAGAAGCCCGCACAAAAAGCGAAGCTAACTATTTTGGTGAAGCAGTAAACCATCTATTAAATAAAGCAAAACAACGAATTATTAAAGATGCAGGCATACACGATGAAAATGCAGCAACTGTTCAATCAAAGAAAAAAGCACTGTTTTAGTTCATTAGCTAAAACAGTGCTTTTTATTACGGTATTTTTTCACATCTATTTCACATCTATTTCACAAATATAAGTAGTCCTATATGCTAAACTAAGTATATCCTTTTCCAAGGAACTATATGCCGATATATAAATCCCTATTTTTATAGGGATTTTTTATTTTTTGGATTCCTCATAACTTTGTTACGATACATTACTTCTACTATTTCTATACTTTTAGTAACATGTATGCACACTCTTATTCATTCTGATATGCGCAATATTTATACAAGCTTTATGATGCAATTCCTGTTTCACTATTTTCAGTAAGTTTTTCACTTTTTCTAAACAAAAATAAAGCTCCTATATATAGTAATGCAGTAAAACTACCTATAAGTGTAAAATTGTGAGATGCTGCAAATAACATTCCTGCTATTGCCGCTCCAATCATTTGACCAATATACATAGAAGCATTTGCAAGCGCGGCTCCTGTTCCTCTTGCTACACTTGACATGTTTTGTAAGTGCCTCATCATTAATACAAACAGAATTCCTGTTACAAAAAATAAAACAAAGAACAATAACTCCAACAATATAATGTTCTTTACATGAGGAAGTAATACATATAGCACTGCTGTAAATATAATTCCACCATAGAAAGAAAGGTTATAACCAATTTTATTTACAATTCTAGGGCCAAAAATATTACCTGTTAAATTTCCTAATCCTAATACGAGCATAGCTGTACCTACTTCATGAACTTGTAAGCCGAATTGATCGGAAAGCCATACGCCAAAGAATGAAAATGCAGCAAAATTACCAGTTTGAAAAACAAAATATGCAAAATAAGAAAGTGAAACCCTTGAATCTGCAAGTAATTGTTTATAGCGCTTTAAGATGTTTGTTTTACTTCCACCTATATAAACCGGTTGTATTTCTGGTAATATTACGTAGATAGGAATGACAAGTAGCGCTGATAATATACCAATGACGAAGAATGGTGTTGTATAATGTATCGTTGCTAAATATGATCCAATTGGCAGCCCTAAAATTTGAGAGATTGCTAACCCTGCTGTTACAATTCCAATTGCTTTTACAATTTGCTTCTTCTCTATAAGAAGAGGTATAGATGCCCACACTTGTGGAGATACAAAGGCTGCACTTACACCTGCTAAAAATCTAAATGCTAGCATCCATAGAAAACTCGGTGCCATTCCACATAAAAACGTACTTAACGCAAAAAAGCTCATTCCTATTACCATCACTTTTTTTCTATTTAAGCCATCTGATATAGGACCAGCAATAAGTGCAAATCCAGCGTAGCCTAAAGCATATGAGCTCACCATCCATCCTGACAGCTCAGTTGAAACATGATACACCTGTTGTAATGTCGGTAAAAGTGGTGAAATTAAGAAAGTATCTGTACCTATCATAAACATGATCGTAAAGAATATAGTTAGTACTCTTTTCATTTAAACTTTCTCCTTTTATATAAAGAGAGGTAACTCCCCCTCTTCTCAACTAAGCTTCTAAAATAAATGCAATCTCTTTCATAACCTTCTCATTCAATGAAACTTCCACAGCTCTTACACTTTCTCTTATTTGCTCCGCTCGTTTCCCACCAGGAATAACAGTATCAATTCCTTTTTTGTTTAATAGCCACGCTAAAGCTACATGCAATACTTCAAGGTTCATTTCTTTAGCTAAGCCTTTTAACTTCTCAACTTTTTGAAAATTGCTCTTATATGTATTTTCTTCAAATAAACTTACACTTTGACGCCAATCTCCTTCATTTAATTTAAAATCTTCTGTATATTTACCACCTAATATCCCAAATGCAAGAGGCCCATATGGAATAAATGAAATACCTGATTCTATACAGTACGGCAAAAGTTCTTCCCCAGCAACACGATCCAACATATTATACGGTGATTGTACAACATCTATCTGTCCGTGCTGATTCGCTTCTTTTAATTGCTCTATGTTTACGTTAGATATTCCAATTGAACGAATTTTCCCTTCTTCTTTTAGACGAGCAAGCTCTCCAATTGAATCTATGTAACTTATTTCTGGATTTGTAAAATGTAAATAATATACATCAATATAATCAGTTTGTAATCTTCTTAAGCTATTTTCCACAGCATTTCTTAAATAGCTTCGTTCATTATTAATATAAACCTCTCCATTTAATAACGGCTGTATTCCACCTTTTGTAGCAAGTACAAATTCTTGGCGTCTTCCTTTCAATACTTCTCCTACCAATTCCTCTGATCTACCGAAACCGTATGAATCTGCTGTATCAAAAAATGTAACCCCTTGCTGGATAGCTTCTTCTATTAATCGTTTTCCTTCTTCCTCATTCACATCAGCATATAAATTATGCCCCCCTACAGCGTTTGTTCCTAACCCCAACTTCGAAATGTTTAGTCCTGCCTTTTGTAATTTTGTATACTTCATTTTTTCTCCCCCTATATTTCTATTGTTCGAATATATTCGAACAATAGAAATATACCATTTTATATGTTATAGTGCAAACTATATTAACTTATGCAAGTAGGTGAAAAAATGCGTACTCTCTATCATCCAAACCGAGAAGAAATCCAATTCTCTTCTGTTTTATACGCACTTAGCGATCAAATTCGTTTACAAATTGTAACGATGCTACTAGAGAAACATGAACAATCTTGTGGTGCGTTAAACATTCCCATTGCGAAATCAACTTTATCTCACCATTTCAAGGTTTTACGTGAATCCGGTGTTATGTATACACGCCTTGAAGGAACACAACGTTTCATTTCAATTCGTGAAGATGACTTACATGCTAGATTCCCCGGTTTATTAGATGTCGTATTACATGCAACAGAACCATACTAAAAAAACATCTCATATTCATATGAGATGTTTTTTAGTTTTTGCTATTCTTTTAATAAAATGCAACTTTAATCAGTGGGCAATTTGTTTATCACACACTAGGAATATATATTTTTCATTCCTTATTACTTTATTTTTGCAGTGGATCCTTTGGACACTTTAATTATTTGATTACATTTTATACACATCATTAATATAGGGCCACCTATCTGTTTCAATTCCTGTAGTTGCTTATGCTCACACTTCCCCATCTTATTACCTCCCCTATCATATAATTAGGTCATTTTGTAATCAATAACACTACTAAGTCCATTCCTAATGTATGGTCTGAATAAAACGTTTAAACGCCGATATCCCTTCGTCATCTCGTTTAAAAACACCAGCATCTTCAAGCGCCTGTATAAATTTCCGTCCTAATTCTGCTCTTACTATCTCCTGTACATTTTGTTCATGTATCCGATTGTCATATTTGATTTTTAATTGTTCTGCCCATCGTATATGAAGCGTT
This sequence comes from Bacillus sp. F9_6S_D1_P_5, assembly GCF_054823925.1. Classification (NCBI taxonomy): domain Bacteria; kingdom Bacillati; phylum Bacillota; class Bacilli; order Caryophanales; family Bacillaceae; genus Bacillus; species Bacillus sp. F9_6S_D1_P_5. Next base: position 89,780 of record NZ_JBTREW010000016.1, read on the forward strand.
GGAATATCACTTGGAATGTTAAGTAAGAATTTTTCCACTTCCTGAAGTTCTGTTTTTAAACGTGCAGGAAGTACTGCTAACCCCATTACTTCAATTAGACCGATATTTTCTTTTTTAATATGCTGTATTTCCGCATGAGGGTGGAAAATACCTAGTGAATGTTCATCACTTGTACGATTGTTCCGCAAAACAAGATCCAATTCGTACATACTATTCCGGTAACGAGCAATCGGAGTTATCGTATTATGCGGAATATCATTCGTAAATGCAAATATATTAACAGATGGATCACTATATCCCTTCCATCTCTCTAATATGTACTCCCCTGCATTTACTATTTGTTCTATGTCTTTACTTCTTAAGCGAATAACTGACATAGGCCATTTAATAATAGAACATTGCATTTCTGGAAAGTTAGTTAGTTCAAACGTTAGTTCGTTTGATGCATTTGCCATAGCAAATTCATAGTTTCCACCTTGATAGTGGTCATGTGTTAGAATAGACCCTCCTACAATTGGCAAATCTGCATTGGACCCAAGGAAATAATGCGGGAATTTTTCCACAAATTTTAACAAACGTAAAAATGTTTGACGGTCAATTTTCATATCTCGATGTTCTGAGGACAATACAATACAGTGTTCTTTGAAGTATATATACGGAGAATACTGTAGAAACCAGCTTTCATCTGTAAGATTCATCCGGATCATACGATGATTCGAGCGTGCTGGATGTCCAGTTCTGCCTCTATATCCTTCATTCTCAATACAAAGTAAACATTTTGGATAATTTGTACTTTCCGATACTCTCTCTCTAGCAATTTGTTTCGGGTCTTTTTCCGGTTTTGATAAATTAATTGTTATATCAATGGCACCATATTCCGTATTTACTTTATAATTAATATTTTTGGCAATTTGCTTCATTTGTATATAGTTGCTGTTTTTACTTAATTCATAGAAGTAATTTGTCGCATCCCTCGGATTTTGTTCGAATTTTTCATAAAATAGTGTATTAATAGCAGACGGTTTGGATATAAAAACATCCATAATTGCACTTGCTAAAATCTCCCTCTCATCCATTACTGACTCGATGACTTTATGCATACAAGCATATTCAATTAACTCTTCCAATAACTCCGAAGTTGCTTTCTTTGCAGGTACAGGTGCTGACGCTTCCACTACAAAGTCCTCTAAACGAAGTAAAGAAAGAATTTTATTCCTTGTATATATTTCATCTTCTTGTTCAATTAATTGAATTTCAATAGCTCGATCAATTAACTGCTGGATAGCTTGATATATCATCAGTATATACCTCCTCTAACCTTATAGCTGTTTATGTTGTTGCGATGCCAGTTCTATGTGCCTTTTATCATTTTATGAACAGACGTATGGGATAACCACCATACTAATATACGTTTTTCTTTCTCCAAAGAAGCTATTAGCATACTTGAATCGCCCGTTTAGCAAGCTATTTTGTTACATTATACGTACATAGAAACACTTCTACAATCAACATCTTGTCGTATTTTTTATACATCTTGCTTTTCACTTTTAACATCTCACTAAAAACATAAAAAGTAACATTTTTGGAAGAAAGATTTAATGAAAACAATGAGGCTTATCTCCACCTAGATAGACCTTCCAATCACATTATTACACTACCTATAAAACTACCTTCATCTTGAACCTTGTTCTTTACCTTTATGTCTCTCCCCCTAAAGCCACCATTTGAATAATAAATGTACTTACTCCGGTATCGCCGCCGTCTTATTTTATTTATCTTATTTTCAACATTACAAAAAACAATATTTCTAAAAAACAGAGCAATATCTCTCTTGTGTAAGCGTTTCAGAAAAAGTAATCTATACCTGTAAAGAACCATCAATGTCAAAAGTACCAAAATGAAACCGAGGGGGTACACATGAAAAAATCAAAAAAGAAATTCAGGAGGACGATCGCAACACTTGTATCGGGTTGTGTCGTAGGTTCTACTTGTTTTACAAACGCTTCCCTAATCCAAGCTGAGGGAACCACGGATACTATACAAGCTGAAAATCAAATTATTTCTCAAAGTCCTAATGCGGTTATTTCATCTAATCAAATGAACGTTCTTGTTGATGTGAATTTTCCAAGAGTCATTCAATACGATTTAAAATCTGGAAATGAAGCAGGAAAGACTTTTTACGGACAGACTGAGGCATTAGATACAATCCTTATTAATGACGTAGCAGTAAAACCAAAAGTAAAAACAAAAGTTTTATCAGATAAAGTTGTATATGAAATGACTGTAATAGACACTAATAACAATATTTCTGCGGTTATTACTGCTGAGTTCGTTGTTAAAGAGAATATATTAGAATTCAATATTACAAAGATCGTCGACAACAAAATCGTAAAAACTATTGAAATTCCAAATCATAATTTAATTTCCGTAAATAACAGTCAAAAAGATGCAGTGCTAGACGGCGTACAGATGTCAACAAATACACGTATTAACGGTGACAGACAGGTAAAGGTTGATGAAAATTTAATTACGAAAGATGAAGAGCAAAAAGGATATATGTATGCTTTTCTTTCTACTGATGAATTAAGTGCAAGTATATGGTCTAATACGGAGAATAGTTTAGTAAAAAAATTAGCTCCAGATTCCTATGCTGCAAAGACTGATGCTCAAAGAATTACGGCAAATGCTACGACTAATAGTGCGGGTAAAAAAAACATTGGTCTAAGTAGTACATTCTGGACGTATCAAAAGTCAGAAGAACACCGTAAAGAAGATGGCACTCTAGAGCTAGAGGATGGGACAGTTAATAAGGTAGATGAAATGCCGTCTGTGAAGGTTATCATTACCGCTGACGCTAATGATGATAAGAAGATAAACTGGCAAGACGGAGCAATTGCTTATAGGAAAATTATGAACGAACCTCTAGGGGCGGAAAAAGTTCCAGACTTAGTTGGTTACCGTGTTAACATGAACTTTGGCAGTCAAGCCCAAAATCCTTTCTTAATGGCTTTAGACGGAGTGAAGAAATTTCATTTAAATACTGATGGACTAGGACAATCTATTCTACTGAAAGGTTACGGTAGTGAAGGGCATGATTCTGGTCATTTAAATTATGCTGACATCGGAACCCGAATTGGCGGTGCAAAGGATATGAAAACATTGCTAGCAAGGGGGAAAGAATATGGGGCAACTTTTGGTGTTCATGTAAATGCAAGTGAAACGTATCCAGAGTCAAAATATTTCCAAGAAGATCGTTTATTAAAAAATCCAGATGGAACTTATAAGTATGGTTGGAACTGGATTGATCAAGGAATAAACATTAATGCTGATTATGATTTAAGAAATGGCAGAGCACAACGATTCAAAGATTTATATGATGCTCTTGGTGGCAAGAAGAATGAATTAGATTTTATTTACGTAGACGTTTGGGGTAATGGACAGTCAGGTGATAATAGTACATGGCCGAGCCGTCAATTAAGTAAAGAAATAAATAGTTTAGGTTGGCGCTTAGGCAGTGAGTGGGGATATGCGAATGAGTATGATTCCACATTCCAACACTGGGCAGCCGATTTAACTTACGGCGGGTATACCCTAAAAGGTATCAATAGTACCATCACTCGTTTCATTAAAAACCATCAAAAAGATGCATGGATTGGCAACTATCCTAAGTATGGAGGCGACGCAGATGCTCCATTATTAGGTGGATACAGTATGAAAGACTTTGAAGGTTGGCAAGGTAGAAGTGACTACAAAGCGTATATTGATAACTTATTTGCGGTGAATGTTCCAAGCAAATTCATTCAACATTATAAAGTAACACAGTGGGAAAATGGAAAAGCAGTTGAAATGATAGATGATAAACAACAAACTTACAACTGGGTACCAGGTATGAAGACAGTATTAAAGGACGAATCTAGTGAAAATACACTTACAATTGAAAGAAAATCAAATGATTTTGCAAATGATAAAGATGGCTATCGAACGAGAACTATGACATTAAATGGTAAACAAATATTTGAAGGTAAACCTGGTGACGAAAAGTATTTATTCCCATGGTCTTGGGATCAAAATGGCAAAAAATTATCAACAGAGAATGAAAAATTATATCACTGGAACACAAACGGTGGAAAAACAACGTGGACTATCCCTACTGGTTGGCAAGGTACCGTTAAAGTATATGAGTTAACAGAATTAGGTAAAGAGAAAATGAAAAATGTTAAAATTGAAAATGGAAAAATCACATTAGATGCAAAAAAATCTACTGCATATGTAATTTATAAAGGGCCAAAATCCAATAAAGATGTTAAATGGAGTGAAGGAATGCATCTTATAGATACTGGATTTAACAGCAATTCCCTAAAAGATTGGAAAATCAAAGGAGACTCAAAAGCAGTTCAGATTACGAAGAGTGAAGGTAATAATAATATGCTAACAATCTCCAACAATAAAAAGAAAGTAAATGTTACCCAAAAATTAACAGACCTAAAACCTAATACAAAGTATGCTGCATATGTTGGTATAGACAACCGAAGTGAAGCACAAGCAAGCATCACAATTACTTCTAACGACAAACAGTATACGAATAGTACTGGTAAATCTATCGCTAAAAACTATGTAAGAGCATACGCACATAATACACTAGGCTCTGAGCAAGCAAAAGCTGATGGTCAAATGACTTCAACTGTAGATGGAACAAGCTACTTCCAAAACATGTATGTATTTTTTGAAACTGGTAAAAAAACATCCGATGTAACAGTTGATTTATCTAGAGATGCTGGGAATGGTGCAAGTTACTTTGATGATATTCGCATCGTGGAAAGTAATGCTGAAAACCAAGTAAGCGATAATAAATTCGTACAAGACTTTGAAAATGTAGTACAAGGCATCTATCCGTTTGTAATTGGTAATCTTGAAGGCGTAGAAGATAATAGAACCCACCTGTCTGAATTACATGCACCCTATACGCAAAGAGGTTGGAATCAAAAAATAGTAAATGATGTTATCGCAGGTAAATGGTCACTTAAAACGAATGGATTAACGGAAGGCGATACTCTTGTGTACCAAACTATCCCTCAAAACTTCACATTTAAACCAGGAGTAACGTATAAAATTACTTTTGACTATGAAGTAGGTAGTGATGGAACATATGCAGTAGTGTCAGGTAATGCTCCATTTGAAGAAAAAGGAGTATTAACTAAGGAAGAATTAAAATCAACCGCAAGTAATGATAAGAATGCAAAAGCTGGCACATATTCCTTTACTTTAACAGGAGATGGATCGGGGCAAAGCTGGTTTGGGATTTATTCGACTAATAAAGCAGCTAATACTAACGATGTGAAAGGCTCACAAGCTAACTTTAACGGTTATAAAGATATTATGCTTGATAATCTAGTTATTGAAGTAGTGTCAAATAAATAGAATCAGTTGTTATTATTTGAAAAAGGTTGTCTCAAAGGGTCATTACAAATAATCTTTTGGAGACACCTTATTTTTTATAATCTATAAACATAAGAGTATCGTTCCTTTCTTTCCATAATTTAGTTGTGATGACATATTTATATCAAAAAGAGGCTAACCCATATAGCTACTTAGCTACTTTTGGGTCAACCTCTTTTCATTCACGATATTACACGAACGATAAAACTACCTTTATCTTATTAGAGATTTTTACCTCTCTGTCCCTCCACCTGAAGTCACCTTTTCAATACGTAAATTATCTAAAATAAACGTACCTGCTCCAGTATCCCCATTTAAATTCGTTCCATCACTGAAAATTCCAACATAAGTTTGGCCGTTCTCAGAACCTGTCACAGTAAACTGTGCTGTTTTTGTATCAGTAGATGCAGTAAGAGTGTTATTCACACTCAATCCCTTTGCACTCGCAATGTCTCGAACATCAATTTCTTGATCCCCTGAAATAAAGCGGAATGCATTTGCTGTCGTTTGATAGTCAAATGATACTTTATAAGTTACGCCAGGTTCGAAACGATAATTTTGAGGAATAGTACGGTACAGCAAACCTTTATTTCCAGTGTTCACTTTAACAGACCAATTCCCACTTAATACATCATCGACTACTTTTTTACTTGCCCACCCTTTTTGCGTATATGGAGCATGTAATTCAGACAGATGAATTCTGTTGTCTTCTACCCCTTCTGTGTTACCGATAACGAATGGGTAAATACCTTGTACTACCGATTCAAAATCTTGTTTAAATTCCGTTGGTGAGACATAATTTTTTAAGGACTTTTGAACGATCCGAATATCATCAAATTTTGTGTTTCCTTTTCCAGCATCACGGCTGAGATTTAATTTAGCTTTATTAGTTACAGCCGTAAAGCTTACTTGCATGATTTGCATTTTACTATTGTATCCATCATTTGAAGCATGTGAATCTGCCTTAACATAGTTCTTTTGCAGGCTGCGCAGTGTGTAATTTTTAACGTCTTCTTTCCCACCTGTTACTGTAATTCCGGCCTTTACGTCACTATTATTTTCAACATATACCTCTGCTACATAATCTTTACCTGGTTCTAAACCAGTAAGGACACGGGAAACAGTTGTATCTTTTGACGGACTATCAATATTCAAGTAGTAATCTCCACTACTTACATTGCGGTTGCTTCCAGTTTGATTCGTTCTAACGGCGCTTATAGCTTTGTTATCTCCCTCAATAGTTGTATATGCACTTACTTTTCCTGTATTGAATCCCGCGTCATATATATGTGCACCTTTGCCCCAATCATAGTCAAGAATTTCCAAACCTTTATCTCTTTTTGGTACAACAACATAAGGAGTTGCCGCACTAGCTGTCAAAGTTACCTTATTATTTACGACCTTGACTTCTTTCATATCTGCTCTACCACGATCTGTCAGTTTGTATACATATACACTAGATGCATCTTTATATTCATTTGGAAGTGTCCAAGTTGTTGTACCACCTTCCAAATTCCAGTGATATAGTTTTTCAGAATTAGAAGTTGGATTTTTAAAATCTTGTTTCACCCAAGGAATTAAATAAGTGTATCCATCAAGTACAACATTTCCATTCAGTGTAATAACACGTTCCCTAGAATTGTCTTTTCTCGTTACATCGACAACATCCCCATTACTTGGGTCTTTCAATTTTATTTCCTTTTCTAAGTTCGTCTTGCTTTTATCTCCTTCTACCGCTGTCCAATTCGTTACATAATATTTTTGTAAGAACTTAGTAGGTAAATTCGTATCAAATGTCATGCGTATAAAATTATCAAAATTCTTATCAGATTGCCATCCTTCGAAACCAGCTAATTCAAATCCACCAAGTAACGGATGATCAGCAGTTCCTCCTACTTCAGGCCAATTCAACACCCAAGAATCTCTTTGGTGATTGCTAATAAAGCGTAGTACTTCTGAGTTGATACCTTTGCTTTCCGGTCCACCGTAGTTTTTATCGGTAGCCCAGTGTTGCCACGTTGAATAATTGGCCATAGAACCACCAAATTCCGTTGTTAGCCTCCAGCCTCTATCTTTAAATTGATCTGCTATTCTATTTGATTCCCATTGATTTTGATACCATACATCTAAATAAATAAAGTCGAGATTTGGAACAGCAGCTTTCAATTCATCTAGTCTTTTTGCACGCGCTCCAGAATACAAATCTTTTAATTTATTAATTGTATAAGACTGATCTAACCATCCCCATCCTAAAGAATTTGGACGATCAATAAAATCATTGTTGAAAGCTTTCGCTTCAGGATAAACTTCTTGCGCATTGATATGGACACCAAATTGGGTATTATACTTACGCCCTTCTTTAATAAGCGTATCCAAATCTTTAACGCCACCCATACGTTCACCTACATTACCATAATCAGGATGACCACTGTCATGTCCTTCGTTTGCATATCCTTTTAATAATACAGCCTGCCCTAATTCATCTGTAGCGAGGGCAACCTTTTTAATATTATCTGCAGTTTTTAAGAATGGTTGTTGTGCTTGTGATCCGAAATTCATTGCAATACGCATTCCAACATTATTGTTTACATCTTGATATCCTTTAATGTCTTGCATAATATCACGGTATGCAATCGCCGCATCTTGCCAATCTGTCTTATTATCAGTATTCAAATCTTTAGCGATAGCTATTTTAATAGTTGGTTTATTTTTTTGTGGCTCTGGCATAAAATCTCTTTGGTAATAGAGTGCACTAGAACCTATCCCCATTGCCTTAGCACCATTTTTATTTACATATCGATTTGCAACTAAGTTTTTATAGCCATCCACTTCTGAACTTGACCATACACCTGCACTCAATTCGTCAGTTGACAAAAATACTGTATAATTTTTAGTAGATGTACCTATTTCTCCCATAGAAGAATCTACGCTTACATCTACATCACCTGATTTCCTAACATCCGTACTAATATTCGTTAATTTAGCTTTTGCACCTTTTTGTTCCGAATTTACTGAGATAACGTTCATATCAGTAAACTCAACTGTTTCAATTTTTGCACTACCATTATTTTTAATTTCATCGAAACTATAAATAACTTTATTATCATTCACTTTCAAAGATACCTTAAATGCAGCATCAAGGTTTTTCATTTCATCCACAACTTTTAATGTATATAGCGCTTCACTATCGCTTAATTTTTCAAAGCTTACTTTAGGATAGTATAAGGAACCATTTACTTTCAATCCGTACACAGGTGATTCTTGTCCATTCATTACTTTATCGCCAACTTTGTATTTCACAATCCGCGGGAATACTTGGTCAATAGTGACATCCATATACTTTGACTTTAATGTATCTTCTACTGGTAGAGTATCTGGAGGTTTTGGTGCACTGTATTCCTTAATTTTGATATTAGAAATCGTAATATCAGCAGCACCTCGGCTTTTTTCAAACCCTAGTCCCCCCGCTTGATCTACACCACCAGTTAAAGTCCAAGAGTCTACCTTTTTATCATCAATGTATAACGTCGCAACATCGTCCATGAATACTAAACGTAAATGGTATGTTTGTTTTGCTTTTAACGGCACGTTTGAAGTCATCGACGTCCAATTGTTTATAGGTCCAAATGTTTCACCAAAATACTGATCGTTCGTATCCCCTGTTCCTACATATGTGTATGCAGATGCATTTTGAACACGATAAATGAATCCAAAACGATTCATCTTATCAGTATTAGTAGTAATATCCGCTTCAAAAACACCATTTTTAATCCCTTTCATTTGGTTGTAGACAATTCGATTTTTTTGGGTAGATGTAACACCGAAAGTTGCTGAACCATCTTGATTATAAGTAACTTTTCCGTCGCCAGAGATAATTTTTAAGTCGCCTTCTTCTAATTTATTATCCGTAATGTCGACAAGTTTTTCATCTCCTGGATCCGTACCTCCATCCCCAGGTGCATCTCCTAATTCAATGAGGACTTGACTTTTTTTATCTCCAAAAGCACCAAGTTTAACTGCTTCCTTACCTGTAAAGAGATTATTTACATCATTAGGTAAAGTAACTGGTCCAAATAAATCTTTTCCATCTAATGTAATATTCATAGTGGTTCCGTTATAATCGATTTTTATAGCATGCGCGGTCCCAGCCTCTGGAAGTGGAACATTCGGTCTTGTTCTTAACCAATCACCTTTTCCTAGATATTTGTATTCATAGAACCATCCAAGTGAATCGTAGCCTACAAAAACGAAGTTATTATTGTCAATATAATGAGGATAGAAACCAAATCTAGTATCTTCGCCCTTGGTTTCTGAAGTAAAGGTATACGCCATCGTTCCCGCTTCTTTAGCGACTTTATTTTGTTCTTGAAAAATTGCAGCTTTAGCCCCGTTATCATTTCCAGCACCTGCTCCAAGCCTTGCATAGGACTTCCCATTTTGTTCTATTAATGCATTAATTTCGTTTCCTCCAGATGAAATTGTGACCCATGGATTAGACACATTTGCTCCTACATGTAATGGCACAATCATGCTCACTAAAAATGTCGGCACAATTAGCACAAGTGCAAGAAGGGTATTAAAAACTCTCTTGAAATGCTTACTCTCCAATTCTTCTCCCCCTTTGAAATTTAAATTTTAGTTAAAAACAATACCTGCACATTCATTTTTAAAAATATACCAAAACCTGAAAGGTACCGCTTTCACTTATGTTTAGAATAGTTTTTTTCAAGTGCCCACTCAATAAAGATATTGTTTCTTTTTTTAGTTATATTGTCTTTTTAAAACGCTTACAAAATAAGAATGTTATCACCTTTTCAAGGGTGTTCTTCATTAAAATTTATAAAATAATTAACAATATTCGGTTTATTTATACGTAAAGGTTGCTCCCCCCTTTTTTAGTCATGATCACAACTCCCTTAACTGTTCTGCGCTTTCATCGTAGCATTTGTGGCCATACTGGACGCAACGAAAAAATGAGCAGACGAATGTCTACTCATTTTTCTTCATTCCATTTAAACATGGAAGAAAAGATATTTTACTAACTTTGAAGCTCAGCTGTTACTTTCACTTTAGTAAACCATGAATTAGCCGTCTCTTTCAACACGAGATTCAATTCTTCAATATTCCTTTTACCAATATCTTGTAACCAATGACGACCTACTTTTTCACCGCCTATAGCAAACGGCATGACACCGTCTTTCCAAGTTGCCCGACCACATAATACTCCATTAAAGGTGGAACCGGATTCTTTAGCAAATTTTAATGTTTCTTGAAATAATTTTGCGCTTACTCCTGCACTAAGGAAAATAAATGGCAGCTTCGTTGCTTCACTTTGTTCTTTGAAATAAGAAGCTGCTTTTTCTTTACTGTAAACAAATTCACCTTCTGTATATCCTTCCACATAGTTCATATCTACTGGAACTTCTACTTTTAATACATCTACTTTATATTGTGGCTTTGAGAACTCCTTCATGGACTCAATCACTTTATAAGGTTTTATTTTTGCGTATGCTTTACTTTTCACATCATCACTTTCAGCATCATAGGTAACAATCTCTAAGAAAAATGGTATGTCTTCAGCTGCACACTCAGATCCGATACGTTCCATATAAACATGTTTATAGTTATTAATTTTTTCATCTTCATCGACATCATAGTAGAGTAAGAATTTAATTGCATCGGTACCTGCATCCTTTAATCGTTTCACTGACCATTCTGGTAATAAATCTGGCAACCGTCCTACTTCTGACGTATCGTATCCAGTTTTTTCATACGCTACGATTAAGCCTGATTCTTTATCTCGGACTTTAGCCGCTGGCAAACCGTATTCCGGGTCCAAAAGAATCGCTGTTGTAAATGGTGTTAATTCCTCAGAAACTACTTCTTTAAAACGGGTAATGCCCTCATCTCCAACTTGATTTACACCGCCAGACGCAATCATTTTTTTCAATGATCCACGCTGGTCAATAGCCAATGCACCAATTATTCCATTTTCTGCAGATAAACGTTTTAGAGCTTCCAATTTATTTTTGGTTAGTTCTAACATCAACATTCTCCTCTATCAATCTATTTTTTCAACTTTAACGAGATCAAAGTATTGTTTAAACTTATTCACATTAATATAACCAGTTTCAGCTTCCATCGTATTTAACATTCCTGTAGTCATCGCCGTTTTAAGAACAGTCTCGACTGTTTGATGTTGATGTAGTGCCACAGCTAATCCTGCAACTGTTGCATCACCAGCCCCTACAGGATTGACCACTTCTATTTTTGGGACCATAACTCTATAATAGTCCTCGCTATGCTTAACAAATGCACCTTCACTACCCATCGACACGATAATCCACTCAATTCCAGTAAATAATTCATGGTTTAATGCTTGCTTTAGTTCTATAATTCCCGCTTCCATATCAATGCCCAACAGCTGTGATAATTCCGCTGTATTCGGTTTGATGGCGAATGGTTTTTCTTTATGAAGCATCACTTGTTTCAAAGATTCCCCTGACGAATCCATAATTACTGGAATTCCATTTTCATGACAGATTTCTAACATTTGATAATAATAGTTAGTCGGTAATCCTTTCGGCAAACTGCCCGAAATTGTCACAAGTGAAGCTGTTGTAAGTAGAAATTCAAATTTCTCTAAAAAACTAACACCTTCTTCTTTGGATAATGTTGGCCCAGATTCTAAAATCTCTGTTTGCATCCCTTCATGAAGAATGGCGATACAATTTCTTGATTCTTTTTTGATTTTCAAAAAGTCATTTGGGATATTGACTTTATTTAATTCTTGAATAATGTATTCCCCAATCGTACCACCAAGCACACCTGTCGCTAGGACACCTTCTTCCAATTGAGCGATCACTCGCGCAACATTCAAGCCTTTTCCACCAGCAGTTTTATGAACGGCTTCCACACGGTTAACAACATCTAACTTTAATTCATGAATCGGATAGGAAATATCGACCGATGGATTCATGGTGACAGATAGTATCATTGGTAATCCCTCTTTCAGAAATTTGTTTAAGCTTGAAAACGGCATACACCGTCAAGATAGGTAGCAGTTACATCCATCTCTGGTGTCATCACAATAAAGTCAGCATCATATCCCTCAGCAATCTTCCCACATTCGCCATCCAGTTGCATACTTTTAGCTGGTGCCATGCTCGCCATGTAAATCGCTTCCTCAGGTGTGGCAATTCCCCACTCGACGACATTTTTGACAGCATCTTTTAATTGCAAAATGCTTCCTGCTAAACTTCCGTTTTCCAAACGAGTCATCCCATCTTTTACTTTCACAGGAAATTCTCCCAACTGATACATTCCTTCAGGCATACCTCCAGCCATCATACAATCAGACACCATAACAACCTTTTCTCTACCGCGGATATTCATTAAAATATTTGATGCAACGGGATGTACATGATGTCCATCACATATGATTTCGGCAAAAACATCTTTTAAATTCATGGCCGCTCCGACCATCCCTGGCTCACGATGATGCAATGGACTCATTCCATTGAAAGTATGAATAAAAATTGAAGCTCCTTTTTCAACCGCTTGCTTTGCTTCTTCATAAGTTGCATCACTGTGGGCCAACGCTACTGCAATCCCTTCTCCTACAGCATATTCAATACATTCCGCTGCCCCTTTCCTTTCAGGTGCAATCGCAATTTTTTTAATAGCATTATTTGATAATTCCTGCCAAACTTTCAACATTTCAACTGATGGGTCACAAAAATATTTCGTGTTCTGTGCTCCTTTATGCTTTTCAGTAAAAAATGGTCCTTCTAAAAAAATACCTTTAATTTTTGCACCTTGTACTTTCTTATAATTGGCACCAATCATTTCAACGATGTTATTTAACGATTCTATTGAGGATGTTAAAGTTGTCGGTAAAAAAGATGTAACGCCGCATGAAAGGAGTCCTACCGAAATTTCGTTCAGTCCTCCAAAATTATTGTCCATAATGTCGTGATTTCTAAATCCATGAATATGTGTGTCTACTAAGCCCGGAGCAATCCAATGTCCTCTATACTCAATAATTTCTGCCGTTTCCTCTGGCCTAGCTTCCAAAAAAACACCGAATTTTCCGTCTTTTATTTCTAAAAATCCAGGACCTGTGACCATCTCTTCAAGAAAAAACTTATCTGCAAAAATAAAAATAGACATGTATGTTTCCCCTATCCTAGTTACTCATATTCGTAGATGGTAACCCCTTTAACGACACGGTTTACTGTTCCTGTCGATGAAGGCGTATCCGGTGTATTGCCTACTTTTACTGAAGCTAACAGTGAGACAGTCTGCCCAATCATGACAAAAGGTAATGCTAAGTATGCATCTGGTACAGACTGAGCCTCGCTGCCGAATACAAATCTGTTCCCAGCATAATTAGTTTCTCCATCAACCTCGATGGCACAAATATAACTGGCGATGTTGTCTTGCTGCATTTCTTTTAACATATCTAAATCATATTGACGTGTATACGGATGGTTAGAAACAAACACAAAAACCAATGATTTTTCGTTTACAAATGATTTTGGACCGTGCCGGAAGCCAAGCGGTGAATCAAATGCGGTAACAATTTTTCCAGCTGTCAGTTCTAATATTTTTAATTGTGATTCTTTTGCTAAACCTTCTAAACTACCGGAACCTAAGTAAATAATTCGGTCAAAATCAAAATCTACTATCCTTTGGATAACGTCTTCTCTTTGAATGACACTTTCACCCATTTGATGGATTTTTTTCACTATATTCGATTTTTCTTCTATTGATATAGAATCAAAAACAAGTAATGCCGTTAACGCCATGCAAGTATAACTTCCTGTCATTGCAAAACCTTGATCATTTGATTTTTCAGGCATCAATAGTAATAAATTTTTTTCATTATTCACGGCCCTTTTAGCTAATTTCCCATCTTTCGCACAAGTAATCGTTATTTGATACAAATCGGTTACTATTTGCTCAGCTAATTGTACAGCAGCAACACTTTCCGGACTATTTCCGCTTCTAGCAAATGAAACAAGTAAGGTCGGAAAATCCTTTTTGAAAAATTGATAAGGATTTGAAACTAACGTAGTGGTCGGAATACTTAGTACTTCCCACTGTTGTTCATCTACTTTTTCTATTAGATAAGGGGTGACTGTATCACCAACATAAGCAGACGTTCCAGCGCCTGTAAAAATAACCCGAACCCGGTTGTGTTTCGTTACTATTTTTTGCAAAAACTCATCAATTACCTCGCTTTTCTCCTTATATAAAGCAAAGGTTTCAGCCCATAAATCAGGCTGCCGTCTTATTTCCGCCGTTGTTATCGACGCGCCTAACGAAACTAATTTGTCTTGACTTAATGTAAACATATTCGTCCACTCCTCTACCAATTTGTCATCATTTTCTCCATAAATGAAGACCGGCGCGGCCCCATTACTTACCTTCGAATACTCGTAATCCTGCACCAATAATTCCATTATTTTGCGCCAATGTACTGATGCTCATCTGCTCCAAAAGATGTTGTTGCTCAGGAAGCTGATAACTTTTTAACTTCGCTCTAATCAACTCCAGTAGAAATGGATTTTTCACAATGACACTGCCACCAAAAACCATTTTATGCGGATCTAATAAACAGGAAATCTTATAAAGACCTTGAGCTAAATAATCAGTTACCTCATTGATGATGGACTGATATTCTGGTACTCCATTTATATAACTAGCAAAAACATCCTTTGTTGAAATAGTATCTACCTGTAACTCCCTTTCGGCTATTCTCTGAATCCCTGGCCCAGCAGCAATTTTTTCTAATCGTTCATTGCCCCCCTTCGTGAGGACAGGAATCAAACCCAGTTCTCCAGCAAATCCTGCCCCCCTAAAAAATGAGCCTTTATAAATGATAGAACAAGATATTCCCGTACTTATGGTCACATAGACAAAGGTTTCATCCTCTTTTACATGCGCTGCTCTCCATTCGGCATAAGCTGCCATATAGACATCATTGTCAATCGTAATCCGCTGAATACCAAATTGCTCTTGCAAACGAACTGAAATAGGAAACTGTCCCCAAGGTAAATTGTTTTGAAAAACGGCAATTCCCTTCTCTCGATCTACTTTTCCCGGTACCCCAACACCAATCCCCTCGATATTAGCGATGGAAATCGATGATTTTTTGAGAACTTGTTCCACAGCTTCTACAACTCTACCAAACATTTTTTCTCGGTCTGAAGGATCACTTTTTATTTCCACGTGTTCAAGCAGTTCGCCTGTATCCGAAATGACTCCCGCTGCAATCTTCGTTCCCCCAATATCAATGCCGACTGCCTTTTTCATTTGTCCGCACCCCTAGGTTTGTATTTGAAGTATTGAGTAATTTTCTATACTTGTTATCGTTGAACATACATGTGCGATTCCTTGATCAATTCACTTGCCCTAGTTAATTTATACGTATTTTCGATTGTAGTCATAAAGTAACCCTAAGAGACCAGCTAACCCAATCAACATCATACCTAGTTCGAATTTACCAGCTGTCTTCTGGTAAAAAATAATTAAAGACAGGCATACGATAAACACAACAATTTTAATAATAAATAAAATATTAGCCTTCATTTGAAAAATCCTCCCATCTAATTTCACTAGGTGCCAACGTCACTTCTTTCCTGTTTCCTTGTCCGTCGTAGACAGCCGTTGTTTGTTCGATCATTGAATTGTTAACGATTGCCATTTTTTGAATAGATGGATATGCATGGACTTCACAATAAATGTTGCTCGCATGATACTTTTGGAATTCTCCTTCTTTATTAGCAGCATAGTATAACGCGCGCATCAGCAGACGTGTATTTTCTTCGCTGTATGGCAGCCCTGCTATATAGACAGCTCTGCCTTCTCCAAACGGATGACTAGAAAGGTGAACTTCTCCATTCGAATATTCGATTATTTCGGTTTTATCTGATAACGCATAAATGTTTTTCATTCCTTCACCAAAATCAAATTGGGTGCTATCAGCAGAAATAAAGTGATTTTCGACAGGGTTAATAAAATATTTATCTGTTGATAAGCTAAACCCTAATTCTTTGTCAACACCTAAGACGTTTGCCAATTGAAAATAATGTCCTTCATGCTGATAAGCTGTCGGTTCGCCAATACCTATGAAACCCCCGCCATTATACATCCAGGCCCTGACTGTAGTGACTAACTTTTCATTAATCCAATTAGCCCCTCCTGAAAAAGCTGTGCCTACATCGCCGGCATTAATGATAACGTCAATATCCTCAGGTATCCCCTCGTTAATGACATCATCAAAACTAATGAACGAAACTTCCACGGCAGCCCCGCTTAAGGATTCCAAAACACCTAAATAAGAATAAATTTGTTTATACCATAGAGCGTGCGCAACCATATGTGTTTGCCAAGTTCTCAACTTGCCCCATGAATTCAAAATTGCAACTTTAAGACCGCTGTATGCTTGAACGCCTTTAATCGTGTCATGAATTTCACGAAATTCCTCAGTAACTTTTTCAATGTAGGAGATAAATTCCGGGAATTGATAAGCTAAACTTAAATAACCGCCATAGCCGATACGATCAACAGGATTCCGCAGTAAAGCTCTTCGCGCCGTTAACCAGTTTTCATTCGCTTCAATCGTTGGGTTGTTACCTTCGTAAAACGTATCTGGGAAGAAATACGGTAAGAAACGCCCTTCTGTGTAACGAACATGCGGTATATCTGCAATCATACGTAATGTAGCTCCGCCGCCCACACTGCCTACAACTGCGTCCAATCCGATATTTTCGAAGTATTTTCCATATGGTTCTGTACCAATCCAGTTATCACCAAGGAACATCATTGCTTCTTTTCCACTTTCATGGACGATATCCACAAGTTTCTTTGCTTCTTCAGCAACAAACTTATGAACAAAATCTATATAATCTAAAAACGCAGGAGTTGGAATTCGAAACGCAGTATTATAATAACCTTGATCAACTATGTCCTCTGGCCTTAAGCGATAGCCCTTTTCTTTTTCAAAGGCATCCAAAGCTGTAACTGAAACACTAGCACCATATCCGAACCAATCAACAAATTTCTCTTTGCCAAGATTATTAAACACAAGAGTAAAATGATAGAAAAACGTTGTAAATCTGACCACATCTGTATCTGGATTTTCTGTCAGCCATTGTTTTAAATAGGTTTTCATAAATTTATTAGAATGCGGATGCCTGACATCAAAAGGAATATCATGTGGCTTATCGCCCCAATTATTAGTTATATGATTGTACATTTGAGTTGGATCCCAAATCGCATAGACTAGGAATGAAACTGTATATTCATGCCAAGGAATCGCCTTCGTAATTAAAACACAATTTTTCTCTTCGTTTACTTCCCAATCATTAACGTCAACAATTTCTCCTGTTGTCCGATCGATTACCTCCCAGTATTTTTTAGGACTGTGAATGTAATCCGGCTTTAATTGTTCCTCAAAGTAGCCTTTCATAAAATCAATTTCAAGGTTGTCAGTAAGCGCAGTATTGAACAAGCTCATTAAATAAAGTTGCTGGCATTCATCCATGTGCTTCTCTGCGAACTCATTGTGAGCTCGTGCAACAAAATAGGTCGTATAAATTTTCGCATCCAACTGTTTAATTTCATCATCTAGTTTCGTTCCATCACTATCGCGAATCGCATCCGCACCCCATCGTTCCATCAATTCTTTTGTTTCCTTAAGGAAATTTTCTTCACTCGGTAAAGTAACACGGCCTATTTTCTTTTTCATGTAAATCCTCCTCTAATCCTTTAAACCACCAAGGGTCATTCCTTGTGTTAATTTTTTTTGAACAATGATGTATAAAATCAAAGTTGGTAGCATGACAAGAACCATACCTGCATACATTTGACCATAGTTCGCAGCAGATTTTTGAGCTGCCATCAAGTTCATTAATCCAACAGGTAACGTTTTATTTGGTCCTGGAATTAATGTTAAGGCAATAATGTATTCATTCCAAAAGGCAAGAAAATTAAATAAAATGACGGCAATAATACTTGGACGAGCTATCGGAATCATGACTGAAATCATTGTTTTAAAATATCCGGCACCATCGACCAATGCCGCTTCCTCATACGTGGATGGAAGAGATTGAAAAAAACTAGACAGCAAGTAAATGGTAAATGGTAACGCCGTCGCCGCATATACGACAGCTAAAATAAATAAATTGTCTAGTAGAAATCCTTCACCAAGCTGGTCTTGTAAAAAGGTATCTCCGTCCAATAACATCAAGAAAATTGGAACAACAATGTAGTTCACATTGATGAATAACCCAGCTTTAAAAAAAGTATTTATTAATTTGCTTCCTCTAAAAGTATATCTTGCTAACACATATGCTGCTGGTAAGGCCACAATCAATAAAATGACCAGAGCCAACGCAGTTACCATGACTGAATTCAACATGTATGTACCCATGTTAGCCTTTTGGAAAGCATCGATAAAGTTTTGAAAATAGAAGCTTTTCGGCATGGCCCAAGGACTTCCATAAAACTCCGAGTTTTTCTTCACTGAGGCTAAGAAAACCCATGCAACAGGAATAATGATAGAAATTGCTAACGTAATCAGTGCTACATATATAAAACAGCGATATATTGCTTCTGTAGTCATACCTTTTTGGGGCTTAACTGTTTTTTGGGCTTTATAAGCTGCTTCTACAATCATTTCTTTTTCGGCTTCCATCATTTTTGGATCTCGATAAGCTGTTTCTGTAGTCATTCTTTTTTGTGTTTCCATCGTTTTGGACCTCCTTAATACTCCAACACTTCCCTTTTAGTGACACCGCTTATAATTGCAGATAATGCGAATGAGAATAGGAAAATGACCACTCCAATAGCCATACCGTAACCGTAAGAAGAATTAGTGTAAGCTTGCTTATACATGTAGCTTAAAAACACTTCCGTCGATCCGTCAGGTCCCCCGCCAGTCATTGCTTGAACGAGTAGAAAACTTAAATTAATCGTACTAATAACGAAGAAAGTTAACGTCGTCCGAATGTTATTCCAAATTAATGGTAAAGTAATACTGAAAAATTGTCTGATCCGTCCAGCCCCTTCCAAAGCGGATGCTTCATAAAAACTTTCCGGAATACTTGCCATTGCCGCCATATACATGACCATATAGTAACCAATCGCTTGCCAAATGAGTGCCCCGCCAATGCTGTAAATAGCAATTTTTTGATTGCCGAGCCACATCTTTTGAAGATTTTCAAGGTTAAATAAAGCAAGTATATTATTTAACAATCCTGTAGTCGGATCATAAACTGCAGAAAATATTCCCGCGATAACTACAACTGATAAGATATTAGGGAGATAAAATATAATTCGAAAGAAGCCTTTACCTTTTATTTTTTCTCTCGTTAACAAAGTAGCAAATAAGATCGCCATCACCATCGTGATAATTGTCACAATAACAATTAATACAATACTGTTTTGGAGAGATCGAAAGAAATTCATATCATTCCATAAAATCTTAAAGTTATCGAGCCCAACGAATACTTTATTATTAGAAAATCCTCCCCACTTATATAAGGACATCCTGAATACCTCAATCGTAGGAACAATCATAAAAACGGCTAACAGGATTAGTGCGGGTGCAGTACAAACAAAAATAAAAATTCTTTTTTCTGTTGTCTTATTCATGCCATCACCTCAGTTAATAAGTACAACGGTGAGACTAGGCGACTCACCATTGTACATAGTGAAAACGAATTTATTTTAATGCAGACCGTAATTGGTCACTCACTTTTTCAACAGAGCTTTGCCAATCTTTCACCTTTTTATCACCAGATACAACACTGTCAATCGTTCTAAATAATGTATCTGGCATACTTACACCTTCAACAGCTTTCGTTGCAGCAAATCCACCTATTCCCACTTTCACTCCATTATCATAGATACTATAGAATGATTTATTTTCACCTGTCAGTTTATTAGAAAGGCCTTTGATAGGCTGGATCGCACTCGACTCAGCAAAAATTTCAGCTGCCTTATCCGAATAAACAAACGTCATGAAATCTTTAGCAAGTTGTTTATTTTTAGCTGCAGAAGGAATCCACATTTGCTCAAAGAAAGTAAATGCATAACGGTCGCTATTAGCATCAATTGTCGGTAAAGCCATCATGCCCCATTCAAACCCTTTAGATCGAGGAGCTTCTTTCATTTCACCAACTACCCACGTACCATTTGGCATAAACAAAGCTTTGTTATCGAGAATCAATTGTTGATTTTTCTTGTAGTCTTTATCATTTGCATTCGCAACAGTAGTTGGCTCTGTGTATTTTCCTAATTTTCCGATAATTTCAAAAGATTTTGTTGCTTCAGAAGTTTCCCAAACACCATCTGTATATTTCATAGCTTTATTAAATAACTCAGGTCCGCCCACCCCTAGTAGTAAAGAGTAGAAGAATGTATCAAAGTAGCCTGTAGTAGGATAAGTAAATAATGAAATCCCTTCTGCTTTCGCTTTATCTCCTAAAGCCCACATTTCGTCCCAAGTCTTCGGCACTTCCCAACCTTTTTCTTTTAATAAACTAGCATTATAAAATAATCCAGTTGGACTATAGAACATCGGTGCCATATAAATTTTACCGTCATTATAAGGGTTAGTTGCAGGTGTACCAGTAAGCCCTGGTACTAACTTATCTTTGACTTTAACATCTTCACCATAAACATTTTTATCAAAAACATCGGTAATGTCTTCTAATGCTTTATCTTTAATCAAAGTTTCTGTTAGCGCCTGTTTTCTCCCGGTTGCCAACAACACAACATCCGGATATTTTCCTGCTTTCATATTTGAGCCTATGACATCCTCAAGATTTTTGTCCACTGTCAATTTAACCTCAACTTTTGGATTAGCAGCTTCATATGCGTCAATCACTTTGCTCCACATCTCTTTACCATAAGCCGATTCAAGTGTTGCCACATGAAGGGTTTGTTTTTCACTGGAGCCTTTACCATCCTTAGATTTATCAACTTTTGTAGTATTACCTTGGCAAGCTATTAAACTAAAAGATAACAAAGCTGTCATTCCAGACAACAATAACTTTTTTTTCATCTCTATTTACCCCCATCTCCTAATCTTCCTTTCATAATTAAAGAATACAAAATAGATAACGCTTTCACAATAAACATCTTGTTCTGTTTTTTAGATATCTTGCTTTTTACTGCATATCCCACTAAAATCTTTATACAATAGATAAAAAGTCTACGAAGGAGAGATTCATTTGTCCAATGAAGTATATGAGATTCCACAATTTCAACGAAACCATCTTCCAGTAAAGCTTCTTTATATGACAAAATCAAAATACGATAAAGATTGGCATAGCACCATTCACGCTCATCACTTTACAGAGCTATTGTATATTACTAAGGGCAAAGGAACTTTTATCTTTTACAAAGAAGAAATCCCTGTCCAAGAACACAATTTGATTATCATTAATCCAAATATCGAGCACACGGAAAAGTCTGATACAGATCACCCACTCGAATACATCGCACTTGGTATTCAAGGTCTGTCCTTTTCATCCTTAGAAAATCCTAGCCCAGTCACTATTCATAATTATAGCCAGGATCAAAAAAACTTTCTCTTCTATCTTCAGCAATTGGTCGAGGAAGTGGAAAACCACCAAGAAGATTACAACTTAATTATACAAAATATTCTGGAAATTCTACTACTTAAAATGATGAGAAAAAAATCTTTTAATGTAGAGAAAACATCTACTCAAAAAATTAATAAAGATATTGAATTTATTAAAAACTATATTAAGCAGCATTTTCACGAAAATATCAGCCTGGATACATTAGCAAGCATCAGTCATATTAATAAATATTATTTATCCCATTCTTTCAGGAAATTCGTCGGTGTTTCGCCTATTGAATATTTAATTCAAACTCGTATTAGAGAAAGTAAAATATTGTTAGAAACTACTAATTATTCGATTTCTAACATTTCAACCATTACCGGTTTTTCTTCCCAATCATTCTTTGCACAATCATTTAAACGGGAAACGACTCTATCACCTTCACAATACAGAAACGCTATAAATTCTAGCAAAAACAAACTAGATTCTAGTGCGAAAATTTAAAGATAATTACAATGAATCTATACTTCTTTACTATATTGTTACTATAATTTTTGAAAGAAGAGTGTTCCTATGATTCAACAATTAAAAACATATTATGGTGAGGATATCAAAATCAATGAAGCTGTGTTGTCTGAAGATTATAGCTGGTTTTTAGTTGACGGAAACAAAGTCGGGATTCGAAAAATCCGATTACACCAAAGAGAACATCAATTGCTTTCATCTATCTTAACACCTATTCATACTGACACATTTTATAAAACAGAAAAAGAAAAATTGTGGCATGAAGCATTATACAAAAATAATAATATTTCTATACTATCAGTTCGTTTTTTACACTTCTTCACAACACAACCTATAGTAGAAAGAGATGAATTTCAAGATGCTTTACAGTCTATGTTTTCTTTTCCTACTACAATGTTATGGGAAACTTCGCAAGCAGGTGTCCTCATCTTAGAAGAAAACATGATAGAATCTGTATTGCAAACAGCCCTAGATACACTAGAAACGGACTTTTTTATATCCCTATCCTTCTTTGTTGGGAAACGCTATTCACAAACAACTGAATTTGCTTATCTGTACCAATGGGAGCGAAAACTATTTTCTATTCTTTCTCCCTATTTATATAAAAAAATTACATACATTGAACAACTGCTCCCTTATCAATTAATAATTTCATTACCGAAAGAAGAAAGAAATAAATACACGAATCAATTATTAGCTCACATTTCTAATGACAAAGAACTAATAGATAGTGTTAAAGTATTCTTTGAATGTAACTTAAATGTATCTCTTGCAGCGAAACAATTATATTTACATCGTAATACTTTACAGTATCGAATTGATAAATTCATTGAAAAAACAGGAATTAATATTAAAACTTTTGAAGGTGCAGTAGCAGTTTATATGGCGTTTCTTTCTTTAGATGTCTCATGAAAGACAATATAATATTCATTTTTCTTATACCATCATCGTTTTATAATTGCGTGACTTGGAAGCTCTTTTCACTTATTTCTCTTATCTATAGATGAACTTTCGTCTATAGGAGCTTTCTCGTATCTTAAATCTGTAAACTTGCATAAAAGCCTCTTATTTTTTTGTGCACAATGCCAATTTACTTACGCTTTAAATAATCTTATAATTCGATTAATTACAAAAAAGGAGTGAATATTTATGGCTGAACTTGTATTAGATCATATTTTTAAAGTTTATGATAATAAAACCACTGCTGTTTCCGACTTTAATTTACATATTGAAGATAAAGAGTTTATCGTATTTGTCGGTCCTTCTGGATGCGGGAAATCAACAACTCTACGTATGATTGCAGGTTTAGAAGATATTTCTGATGGTTCGTTTTACATTGATGGAGAGCGTATGAATAATGTCGCTCCAAAAGATCGCAACATTGCGATGGTATTTCAAAATTACGCACTTTACCCGCATATGACTGTTTATGATAATATCGCGTTTGGTTTAAAACTACGTAAACTTCCGAAAGATGAAATTAATCGCCGCGTAACGGACGCAGCGAAAATCTTAGGGCTTGAAGATTACTTACAACGAAAACCGAAGGCATTATCAGGTGGACAACGCCAACGGGTTGCACTAGGAAGAGCTATCGTCCGTGACGCCAAAGTATTTTTAATGGACGAGCCTCTATCGAATTTAGACGCAAAATTACGCGTAAGTATGCGTTCAGAAATCTCAAAACTGCACCGTCGTTTAAATACGACTACTATATATGTGACACATGATCAAACAGAAGCAATGACAATGGCATCACGTCTTGTCGTTATGAAAGATGGGCTCATTCAACAAGTCGGAACTCCAAAAGAAGTATATGATACTCCTGAAAACATATTTGTTGGCGGATTCATAGGTTCTCCAGCTATGAATTTCTTTACCGGAACATTACAAGATAACTATTTTCATATGGAAAATATCCGCTTCAAAGTACCAGATGGCCAACTAAAAACATTAAAACAAAAAGGGTATAATGGACAAAAAATTATACTCGGCATTCGTCCTGAAGACATTCATGATGAACCTATCGTTCTTCAATCTTCTCCTGAATCCACAGTCGAAATTACAATAGAAGTTGCTGAATTATTAGGTGCTGAAACGATGATTCATGGAAAACTTTCAAATCAAAACTTTATTGCGCGAATTAACGCTCGTTCCGAGATTAAGGCTAACGATACACTTCCATTAGCTTTTAGCTTAGCGAAAGCACACTTTTTCGATATCACTACCGAACAAAGGATACGTAATAATTGACGGATAGCCCCAAAAAATTCGGACAGAATGGTCCTGTACGTAAATCAAAATTTTCATTTTAATTGCATGCATAGCTTCTACTTCAAAAAAATAGATATAGCTATGTCAACCATTTTGTGAAAAAGAATTAAACGCTAGATTCCACGGTATATGCGACAGAAGCATACTAAAAAACATCTCCTATGAATAGGAGATGTTTTTTAGTATTTTCTATTCTTTTAATAAATCTATTAATCCATTCCCTTCAGATGTACGTTCATATCCTAAAGGTACAGTTCTTTTAATAAGTTGTGCATATATTTCTGGCTCTGATAATTTTCTATCATATTCCCTCTCACACTGCTTAATAAGCAATGCTAGTGCTCCAGCGACATGAGGTGTCGCCATAGAAGTTCCACTTAATACCGCATATTTCCCTTCAAGATACGTAGATAAAATTTCATCACCTGGCGCCACTAAGTCAATTTCTTGATTCGAATTACTAAAACATGCGATTTTTCGTTCTAAATTGACAGCGCCGACTTCAATTACTTCCGAGTAAGCACCTGGGTAATCTAGTTCCTCCGTGTTATCATCACAATCTCCATTATTCCCAGCAGCACATACGACGAGAACATCTTGCTTTACTGCGTTTTGAATTGCTTCATGTAATTCTGGAACGTCTTGCGGGCCACCAAGTGACATTGATATAACTCTAACTCTTTCTTTATTAGGCCCTCTCCAATTTACAGCATAATGAATCGCCTCAATAATTTGCTCATAACTTCCAGAACCGTCTCCCGCTAAAATCTTTAACACTAACATTTTAGCAAGTGGTGCGACTCCTAAAACCCCAACACCATTTTCAGTCGCTGCAATTGTCCCTGCTACATGAGTACCGTGGCCATTATTATCAAGATAAATATTCGGGTCCCCTTCGTAATCTTTCGTGAAATTTCTTCCGCCGATAATGCGATCCTTCAAATCTATATGATTCATATCACACCCTGTATCTAATACGGCAACGACAATATCTTTTCCTTTCGCACTCTTCTCCCATACTTGCGGAGCATGAATGAGTTGTACACCTGGTGGAATTTCATTTACTTGTTCAACCACCTTTTCGACTGTAAAAGGAATCAATTGTATACCTTTTTGTTTATTCGCTGTACTACTATTCATCGTAATCCCTCCTGAAAATAAATTATTTTCATTTCAGACCACTTTTGAAAATGCTTAAATGTAACATTCGTTTTATTCGTTTCGTATTCCTCCCTTAAAAATATTTCTCAATATAGCTTACTAATTTTATACTACTCTTTTATTTATCTCGTAATTTTTCGTGTCTAAAAATTACGAGATAAATAAAAGGACCAATTTAGTGGTCCTTTTATAGTTTTTAAAGAATGATATGAAATTTTAAAAATAATTTAAATTAAGACTAAGCCTCACTCTTATTTAAAAACTTCTCTATTTCTTTTATGAGATGTTTCGCTCCCTCTATACTAACAGTAATGTTTCCATTTGCTAATGATATGTTTTGATTTGAAACATCACCTGTTATTTGACAAGCATTGTAAGGTTGATATTTTTGTAAAATGACTTTGTCTTCTTCTACGAAAATTTCAAGTGGTGATTTGATTTGTATTCCCAATACATCACGTAATTCTTTAGGAATAACAATTCGTCCTAATTCGTCTACTTTTCGAATAACTCCTGTTGCTTTCATATTACTCCCCCCTTACTTTCTATTATTTTTTCCACCTCGCTCTTTCCATTTTATCACTTTTTGGTAATACTTGTCTCTTTTTAGAAAATTTTGTACTCAAGTTAAAAAAACACAGTTAACGAATACGTAACCTCTCTTTCAATTGTTTTAAATAACGAGATCTTATCAGTAAAAAGTAACCTACTTGAATTCCTACGAAAATACTTAATACAATCGCATTTTCTTTAAATAGTGAGTACTCAAACATCTGTCCCAGTGCAGTTAACGCTACTGCTCCATGTAATGTTGCAACACCTATTGGAACAAAGAATAAAAGTGCCAATCGAATTGTAACTACTTTCGCTAATTCTCCGCTCGTTAAACCTACTTTTCGAATCATTTCAAATAAACGAGTATCATCCTCCAAATCAGAAAACAAACGGAAGTAAAGGAAGCTTCCTGCACATACGAAAAATACGATACCAATAAAGAAACCTACAAATAGAATCGGTCCTGCGATTTGTAAACTTTGATTTTGTTCATACTCTTCTGCACTAAACATTACATGTTCTTCATAAGTCTTCATTTGATGAGTAAGCTCTTTACCAACCTCTATTTCATCTTGCGTTCCTTCTGTTTTGTACACATAATCTTTTTCCTCTTTAAATCCATCTTGTAATGCATCATATTGATTTTTAGAGATTACATAGACGTTACCTCTTAGTATTTTACTTAATGAAGAAGTATTAACTTTTTTCACTTTTAAAGATTCATTCAAATGTGGTAAAGTAATTTCTTTTCTTTCCTTCATTGGTGGTCCTGGTATATCGACTGCTAAAAATAAAACTTCTTTATTTGCTACAGTTTGAAATGGTTCTCCTGTTAACTTCGCATATTTCTCATAATCTGATTCTCTTATGAAAACGGCATTTCTTAACGACTGCTCCTCCGCCTTTTTCGTTGAAATATTCGTTTTAGAAGCTGCTATACTATGTTTCTTTAATCCTTCGTCAATCATCTTCAAATGCTGTGATTCATTACTATTTCCTTGCTTAGAATGATACTGAAACGCAATAGGTCTCTCCATAATCCCTTTCGTCATTGACGTGAAACCAACTAATGTACCTATTGCTGAAAATGCTACAGTTGAAATAATAGTTACAATAAAGAACATTCTTGCGTTATCTCTCATACGGTAAGCTAAATCTGACAACGTAATAATATTTGTCTGTGTCCAATAGAAACGTTTACTTTTTTTACATAGTCTAATAATAAAGACACTCAACTGCTTGTACAGCAAATACGTACCAATAATGACTACCGTTGTAACAGGAATCATCATGACAAATACCATTGCACCGTGTGACATAAGTGCTCCTGCATATCCCGCACTAAGCAATATAACCGCTAGTATAGAAGAAATAATGGATGCTTTCGGTTCCGGCTTTGCTTCTGCTGATCCTCTAAACAATTTCATAATTTTATTTTTTCGAATCATTCCTGCACTAAATAATGAAATAATCATGAATAATACGAAAAACATTATACTCGTTACAACAATGGCTTTCATTGGTATGTAATACGCTAAAGAAATATCTAATTTTAATATCATCGGAGCTACAAATATTAATATTCCGGAAAATATCATTCCAGCAAGTATTCCAAAAATAATGGCCCCTATCCCAATCATAATATTTTCAAAGAAGATAAGACGCTTTAATTGATATTTCGTCATACCTAACATCATTAAAATTCCTAATTCACGCTTTCTCGTTTTTAAAAACATTCCCATCGAATATAAAATAAAGAAAAACGTAAATAAGTAAATAATGGACTGTGCAAAAGACATACTTACGAATACATACCGTCCCAATTCTCCAGCGCTTAATGCCGGATGAAACGCAAAAAATGAGTACACAAAAAAGGCCATAATTGCAAATGCACTACTTAAAAAATATGCTGAGTATGTTCGTCTATTTCGCGTTACATTCCTGTATGCGAGTTCTCTAATGTTCATATTACTTCTCCGCCCTTCTGCTAACTATGTTCTCATATTAGTAAAATGCGGAAATAGCTTCCATCGATTCAAATGACAAAAACCTTACATTATTGAAAGGTTTCAAAAAAATTGCTTAAATGAAACAGTTTCATTATAATGACTACATTCATATTCATACACGTATCCTATTGTATATTCGTTAGTTTTGCGAAATAATAAAGGATAGAAGTATGTACCAATATACATATAAACTTATTTACCGCTTTAATATGAATAGGAGGAAACATAATGACATTACAAGAACAGATTATGAAAGCATTACATGTTCAGCCTGTAATTGATCCGAAAGCAGAAATCCGTAAACGTGTTGATTTTTTAAAAGATTATGTAAAAAAAACAGGTGCGAAAGGGTTTGTACTTGGAATTAGTGGCGGACAAGACTCTACATTAGCTGGACGTTTAGCTCAGCTTACAGTGGAGGAAATTCGTAATGAAGGTGGTAACGCAACGTTTATCGCCGTGCGCCTTCCTTATAAAGTACAAAAAGATGAAGATGATGCGCAATTAGCATTGCAATTTATTCAAGCTGATCAATCTGTTGCATTTGATATCGCTTCAACAGTTGATGCTTTCTCAAATCAATACGAAAACTTATTAGGTGAATCATTAACAGATTTCAATAAAGGTAACGTGAAAGCACGTATCCGTATGGTTACGCAGTACGCAATCGGTGGTCAACAAGGATTACTTGTGATTGGAACTGATCACGCTGCAGAAGCTGTTACAGGATTCTTTACAAAATTCGGAGATGGTGGTGCAGACCTTTTACCATTAACGGGATTAACGAAACGTCAAGGACGTGCTCTATTACAAGAATTAGGTGCGGATGAGCGACTTTACTTAAAAATGCCAACAGCTGATTTATTAGATGAAAAACCAGGTCAAGCTGATGAAACTGAGTTAGGTATTACGTATGATCAACTAGATGATTATTTAGAAGGTAAAACAGTTCCAGCTGACGTAGCAGAAAAAATTGAAAAACGTTACACAGTGAGCGAACATAAAAGACAAGTTCCAGCATCAATGTTTGATGATTGGTGGAAATAAATAAAACATAAAAAAGAAGCTAATCTCATTAGCTTCTTTTTTCAGGCTGTGGAGAAAGTCTTCTCCACAGCCTATTTTTGTGTCTGAACCTCTTTTTATGTGTCAACACTGATAAAAAAGAGGAAAAGGAGA
>NZ_JBTREW010000017.1:0-111718 GCF_054823925.1 Bacillus sp. F9_6S_D1_P_5
TGTATACCTCCTACGCTTTCCAAACGTTATCTAAAAAAAATGGCATTACCACAAGTATGTCCCGTAAAGGAAATTGTCATGATAATGCCGTAATAGAATCTTTTCATTCCTCATTGAAATCTGAATTGTTTTATTCCCAAGAAAAACAAATACATTCAACTTCTACTCTCAAACAACTCATTCACGATTACATTGAGTATTATAATACGGAACGTATTCAAGAAAAGTTAAACTACCTGTCTCCTATAGAATACAAGAAACAGGTAGCATAGGTGTTTTTTTCATGTACCAAATTCGTGGGTCAGTTCAAACAATGTAGTTCTTTGAGGCTTTTTCAAGATTAAATCGCAGAATAAAAATCATTTGATTTAGGCGGAGAAGCTGCTTTTTTCATAAGGATTTCCCATAACTGTACGGATTTTTCCCATTCTGCTGCGGCCTTTCCCTTTTGATACATAGCGTTTTCATAACTGAAAGTAAGCTGTTGCATATCATTTGAGTTGTAAAGTGTATCGATATGGAGAGCATATTCTCGGAATGTTTGACTTTCCTCTCGTGGTATACCAGTTCTCGCAAATTGTTTCAAAAGTGCACTGTAAGCTTTATTATAAACAGTATCATCTTTTCGATATTTATAGAAAAGAATGATAAAAAATGTAATCCATTTCATTCTAGTAGCGAAGAGAGTATATCCGATGATACTAATTGGTATAGTAGAAAGCAATACGTACCACCAAGAAAATTTATTTTTAGAATTTGTAATCTTTTTAGTAGGGGTTTCTTCTGTATCTTCTATTAAACTTTTAAGCTTTGCTTCATTGTTTCTTTGGTGCATTTGCGCGTTTTGAGTATTAGTTTCTTCGCTATTTTGTATAGTAGGAGAAGGCGTATTATTTGTGAAATTATAGGGATTCGTAAATCCTTTTGTTGGTTCGAATGGAATCCATCCGTATCCGGGGAAATATACTTCGACCCAAGAGTGTGCGTTATCGTTCGCGATTTTATAAACATCCTGACCTTCAGCACCCACAAGCGTATTATCAAGAGTTCCTTCTGTATAACCTTTTACCCAGCGAGCGGGAATCCCAGCAGAACGAAGTAACACGATCATAGACGTTGAGAAATTATTACAGTAGCCGCTTTTTGTATCGAAAAGAAATTGATCAACATAATCTTGGTTTTTGGCAGGGAACAACACATTCATTGTTTCATATACGAAAGAATGGTCGGTGAAGTAGTTTTCAATAGCCAATACTTTATCATATCGGTTGTCTTTATCGTTTGTTAGATTAACAGCTAAGTCTCTTACTCGCTGCGGTAATGATTCGGGAAGTTGCGTGTACTTTGTCATGAAATAAGGATTTGTTTCTTGACCTTCATTCATTTTTATAGCTTTTAAGTTTTCTATGGAAAACTCCGGGACCTCATATGTTACTTTATATGAATGTAAAGTAGTAGAAGAATCTCCGTCCATCGTATAGATTTTTTCTGAAAATGGGTCAACACTGTATGATACATTAGAAGAAGCTTCAACTGATACTAACCCTGCTGGATAGGTAAGGTGAGGATAACTTTTTTGCATGGTAATTGTCGCCTCAGTTGCCTCTGTTTTTGTATTTTGTTCGTACCAGCTCACGACGTCATTTTTATTTTTAAAAGAAACCTTTTTTTGATTTTCAGAAACCTCCCAGCCTTTTCCTGTATAAAAATCTTTCGTTTCGACTCTCCAATATTGTTTGTTTTGTGTTTGTGCTGTGAATACAATTGTAGGATCTGCCTTAAAAGGACCACCTAATCTCGAGTCATCTAAACCATACCCAATTTTAGAAACTTCTTGCTTTTTACTTGCTTCGGATGTGTTGAATTTTAAAAAATCCATTGGGTTTGGCCATTGAGGGCCAAATTTTGGAGCGAAGTATGCGATGGTTGCTGACAATACAATAAATACTATAAGAGGTCTAAGTAATTTTGAGATTTCTCTAGCATAATTTTGTAAGTGTTCCATCTCTTTTATTCGTTCTATGCGAAGAAGACTAAGCATAAAAAATCCGATAACAACAGTACGAATAATAGCGTAGTTAGCATTATATAAATGCAGGTTATGAAAAACAGTTATATAAATAATAGTCAATATAAGAAATAACAACCCACGTTTTTTATGAATCATCCAAAAAGAGATGCAAGCACTCAAAAACCAAAATGATAAAAAAAATAAAAGTGTTGGAAAAACTGGAGAAATATCTAGCAAATTCCCTTGAAATAACAAGGAGGAATTACGAGAAATATCAGTAAAAAATTTCGTTAACCAAGAAGGGTTTATAAAAGCATTTTTATAATACAGGAAATGAATGACGAATAAAATTGTGACAATCTTTATAGGAATCTGCCATCTTGTTTGAAAAAAAGAGAGAGTGAAGCAAATCCCTATAAATATTACAAAAATATCTAATCTACCTACGTTTGTAATACCTATAAGTGGCCTTAGCCATTCTAGTAAAAGTAGAAATGCGCATGCATGCATGAAAAATCTAGTCATATCCAATTGTTTTTTTGCCTGTAATGTTATCATTTGCTCACCTCAAAAAACACGTTTGTATACTGGTTTCCATAAACCACATTTACAAATATTTTTCTTTTTTGCAGAGTTTCTAGAATACTGAGTTCTCGATGTGATAGTTGATTTGCTTTTTCTTTCACGACAAAAACCATTAATTTTCTATTTTTTATAGCAGCAAAGTCAGCTGTTTTTTGAATATCGGGAGAAAGATCGCTTGTCACGAGTATAATCGTTACAGGCTCATAAATTTTTCTTAATTCCATTTCAACACTCCGGGAGAGCGGGAATACACTGTCCGCTTGTACTTTCGCTAAATGACAAAAGATTTGATGCAACTGACTATCTCCATTGTCTAAAGGGAAAAAAGTTCGCTCTTTTCCGAAAGACACGAATGACGCTGGTGAATTTTGCTTCAAGACAGCCCTGACAATAGAGGCAGTAAATGTGACGACTGATTCGAATAGAGAGGATGAGGTTCTGTCCATGAATATCATAATATTATGGCTGCGCTGTTGTTCAAACTCTTTCGTCATAATGTTGTTTGTTCGTGCAGTTGCTTTCCAATCAATCCATGAAAAGCGGTCACCAGGTTTATAGTCTCTCACACCGACAGAAATGGTAGAATCTTTTACTAAGTTGATATTTGCTGAAAGTGCTCCTTGTTCGAAATGATTTTCCATTTGTCGATACGTTATATCTACATACTGAGGATAGACTAAAAATGTATCTGGAACTGAAAAAGTTATTTCTTTCTCCATCATACCGAATAGATCGCCAGTTTTGACACGTACGCTTGAAAAAGAGTGCTCTCCTCTAGGGATTGTGTCAATTGCATATTGAAATGAAATATTTCGTTTCAATCCTGGAAAGAGTATTACTTTATTCATCTTCGTTTGTTTACAATTTGTGAATTGTGATGGTAGCACATCTTCTATAATTAAATAAAGCAAGGGAAAAGGAAATTTTCTTTTTATTGTAATGGTGCTTAAAAATGATTCTCCTGCTATATATTCGTCTTGATTTGTTATTCGTTTTACCTCGGCGTTTCGTAAAGCATAGAAGGGGAGTAATAGTGAATAAAGGCCGATAGGAATCATACTGTAAAACAAAAACCAACTTACAAATCCTCCTTGAAGCATAGCGTATACAAATGTTAAGACTAGACATAACGGAATGAGTGATAACTTAGTAAAATGATAGAGTGATCGTAGTATTCGTTTCATCAAAGGTTCATCTTCCTTTGAGTCGGTACGGTAGTTCGTGCAACGATTTTTGCGATAACTTGTTCTCCTGTAATTCCTTCAAATTTTGCTTCCATTTTTAGAATGAGTCTGTGAGCCAATATGTAAGGAGCTAAAAATTTAACATCGTCTGGAATAACATAATTTCTACCATGGATAAAAGCATAAGCTTGTGAAGCTTTCATTAAAGCAATCGAGCCACGCGGGCTTGCACCAAGTTGTATAGAACTATAAGAACGAGTCTGACTAACAAGCTTTACAATGTAATGCTTGATTGCCTTGTCCATACTTACTTCCCGTACGCTTTGTTGTAAATAAAGTAATTCTTCTATTGTAGTAATAGCTTGTAAATGGGAGAGGGGATTCGTTTTTTCCATCCGGTTTAAAATTTCAAATTCTTCTTCTGGTGTAGGATATCCCATTTTTAGTTTCAATAAGAAACGATCGAGCTGTGCTTCTGGTAAAGGATATGTTCCCTCATATTCGACCGGATTTTGTGTAGCCATTACAAAGAACGGTTTTGGTAACGGTCTTGTCATGCCATCTATTGTAATATTGCCTTCTTCCATACTTTCAAGTAAGGCAGATTGTGTTTTTGGAGATGTACGATTAATTTCATCAGCCAGTATAAAATTCCCCATGATTGGTCCAGGCTTGAACTCAAATTGGAGCTCTTTTGGATTATAAATAGAGACACCTGTTACATCTGATGGAAGTAAATCAGGTGTGAATTGAATACGCTTGTAATCAGCATCAATAGATTTAGAAAGAGCACGTACTAACATTGTTTTCCCAACGCCAGGAACATCTTCTAATAGTACATGACCTTCAGCTAAGAGAGCTGTCAAAGCTAAGATCGTTTCTTTTCGTTTTCCAACCATTAATTTTTCAATATTGTTGATTATTTTTTCTATAATGGGATATAATGAATCAAGCTGGTGCATCGTAATCCTCCTAATGTGTTATTATCGTTTTCTAATCTATTTGGTGAAAAATAGAACGTACCTCTCTATGTGCGAGTATAAAACTATTACCTTTAATTCTAAGAATATTCAGATTATTTATTCTGGTTACATCTAGTATAATTGTTTCAGTAACTAAGGGCAATATGGTAAATAATGATTTCTCTTTTTATGTGAAATATGTCTTGATATAGAATAGTATCGTCGGTAAAAGTAGAAGAGGAGAAGGAAAGATTGACCTCAATGAGCAAAATAAATAGCGTAGGAAACCCTACGCGTAAAGTTTGGAACATATATTAATACGCCTTGTGAATAAAATGTATATGAATAAAAAATAAAGTCGACTTCTCATGAAGAGGCCAGCTATTTAAATTATTACACTCCTTTATTTTTTATCTTTCTTATATTCTTTTCGTTTATTTAACCAAATATGAATTAATTCTACCAATTCCATTGTTTCAATCTCACAATATTCTCCTTTACCATCTTCGGCTAAATTGTCTAACACAGTAGTTGTGTCGTTCCGAATTTCTAAACTGCAAATGTTGCCATTTACTACTACATAATTTTTTTCTCCGTTTAAAACATTATGTATTTCTTCTAAAATCCAATCTCCAAAAGATGTAACTTCAATTCCTAAAAAAGTTTCAACAAGTTTAATTTCTTGAGGAAGTCTCATAACTAAATCACTACTGTTAAGCACTTCAAAACTATATGGATATTTCATGACTATTTTACTCCTTTATTTCTGGCTTTAGTGACTCTATTTACTTCTCTATTAATCTCATAAGCTCTATTAAGGTAATAAATTCTTATACTATCATCACTATTTTCCTACTTAAATTATAGTAAAAGTAGATTATTATTAAACTTATCTATCCAATATTTCTCTGATGTAGGTATGAATTCAGTGAAATCTTCATATGTACCACTCCAATCTTTTGGTACATAGTTTTCGTATGATGCCGGTTCTGGAAACATTGAATATAGTATTTTATTATCAAAGTTAATTAATAAGATTGGACTAAAATCTAATAGATCTTCTCCTGCATTTTTCCTTTTAATATTTTCAAGTAGTAAATAATTTAATTCTTCTTTAGTTGTTTTATATTGATTAATCCTTACTAAAAATACTTCTACATTTTCATGATCTAATACTTTTATTCCATTTCTTTCTTCCGTTTCGTCATTATCTTCAATGCTTATACCTAAATTTTTATATGCATTATCTAATTTATTATAATCTAAAAACCATAGTTCTTTATCTGTTACATACCATCTAAACTCATTTTTATATATGACGGCTACTATAATGTTTTCTGCATAAAGCGGTTCTAATTTCATAATATACTCCTTGTATTATTATCTTAAAATCCTGCCATTCTTGGTTTATTCTTCTATTGATTCAATCCAAGTTGCTGACAATTCATATGGATTTCCTTGCGTTTTTTGTTCAACTATTTTCAGGATAGTTGCCCTTGATATGGTGGATTTAAAGTATTGTATTTTTATTTATTAACTCATCTAACGATTTAGGTATACCAAATTTAACTACTCCCAAATTACTTCCTCTATTATATAAGAAATTTTTTGCAAGCTCATTATTATCTGTACTTCATCTTAAACTTTGCTAGAAGCAAGGAAGTAATTTAACAGTCAGTGAAGGATGTGAGCCCTCCACAATGATTAGATTTTCACTTTTTTATATTTTTTCCGGAATTTTTGACAATCTCTTGAACTGTGCGAAATGTCACATCTGAATTTTACAACCTCTCTTATAGTAAGGGTATGTAAGAGAGACGTATTAAAGGAGTGAACAGTATGAAGAAGAAACCTTCAGCACTAATGAGACGTTTAAAATATTTTTCACCAATAGATCGTTATAACGATAATCATACACAAGAAACATATGAAGATCGCGAATGGGAGAATGTGTACAGAAAGCGTTGGCAGCACGATAAAGTAATTCGTTCTACACACGGCGTGAACTGTACTGGTTCATGTAGCTGGAATATATATGTGAAAGATGGAATTGTAACTTGGGAAGGACAAGAGCTTAACTATCCGACTACAGGTCCTGATATGCCTGATTTTGAACCGCGAGGATGTCCACGTGGAGCAAGTTTTTCTTGGTACATTTATAGCCCGCTTCGTGTGAAATATCCATATGTACGTGGTGTTCTTTGGAATATGTGGCAAGAAGAACTGCAAAATAACGAGTCACCATTAGACGCTTGGAAAAGCATTGTGGAAAACCCTGAAAAGGCACGTACGTATAAGCAGGCGCGTGGTAAAGGGGGATTCATTCGTGCGAATTGGGATGAAGTATTACAACTCGTTTCAGCTTCTTTACTATACACAGTAATGAAATACGGTCCAGATCGAAATGTTGGTTTCTCACCAATTCCAGCTATGTCGATGTTAAGTCATGCAGCTGGTAGTCGCTTTATGCAACTTATGGGGGGACCGATGCTTAGCTTCTATGATTGGTACGCAGATTTACCACCAGCTTCTCCGCAAATTTGGGGTGATCAAACAGATGTACCAGAAAGTAGCGATTGGTATAACTCTGGTTACATTATGACATGGGGTTCAAATGTACCGATGACGAGAACACCAGATGCTCACTTTTTAGCAGAGGTTCGATATAAAGGAACGAAAGTTGT
Organism: Bacillus sp. F9_6S_D1_P_5; assembly: GCF_054823925.1. Lineage (NCBI taxonomy): Bacteria > Bacillati > Bacillota > Bacilli > Caryophanales > Bacillaceae > Bacillus > Bacillus sp. F9_6S_D1_P_5. The sequence continues at coordinate 7,427 of NZ_JBTREW010000017.1, forward strand.
TTCTGTAAGTCCTGATTTCGCTGAGTCTACAAAGTTTGCGGATGATTGGATTAGTGTGAAACAAGGTACAGACGGTGCACTGGCGATGGCAATGGGGCACGTAATCTTACAAGAATTTTACGTAGATAATCAAGTGGAATACTTCATAAAGTATGCGAAGCAATATACTGATTTTCCTTTCTTCGTCACATTGAAACAAAAAGGGAATCAATTCGTTGCAGATCGTTTCTTAAACGCTTCTGATATTGGACGCGAAACGAAGTTAGGAGAATGGAAACCTGTACTTTGGAACGAGAACACGAATGATTTTGCAACACCTCACGGCACAATGGGGTCACGTTGGGATAACGAAAAGAAATGGAACTTACGTTTAGAAGATGAAGAAACAGGTGAAAAGATTGAACCACGTCTATCTTTACTTGGAATGGAAGATAGTGTTGAAACGGTGCAAATTCCATACTTCTCTGATGACGGAAATACAATATTAGAACGTACAATTCCAGTGAAAAAGGTTATGACAGAAGAAGGCGAAGTGTTCGTTACAACTGTATACGACTTAACGTTAGCAAATTACGGTGTGAACCGAGGGCTTGGCGGACAAGAGCCGAAAGACTTCAATGATGATGTACCGTTTACTCCTGCATGGCAAGAGAAAATGACAGGAGTGAAACGAGAGCTTATTACTCAAATCGCTCGTGAGTTCGCACAAAATGCTGTTGATACAAATGGTCGCTCAATGATTATTGTCGGAGCTGGTATTAACCATTGGTTTAACTCTGATACGATTTATCGCGCCGTTTTAAATCTTGTTCTTCTCGTTGGGGCACAAGGTGTAAACGGCGGTGGTTGGGCGCATTACGTTGGTCAAGAGAAATTACGTCCAGCAGAAGGATGGCAAACAATCGCGATGGCAAAAGATTGGCAAGGGCCACCAAAATTACAAAACGGTACATCTTTCTTCTATTTCGTAACAGATCAATGGCGCTATGAAGATACACCAGTTGGACATTTAGCATCACCAGTGGAAGGCAACTCTCGTTATCAACATCACGGTGATTACAACGTATTAGCAGCACGACTTGGCTGGTTACCTTCGTATCCGACATTCGAGAAAAATGGGATTGAATTATATAAAGAAGCTGTTGCCTCTGGTGCAACAACGCAAGAAGAAATCGGAAAATACGTTGCGCAAAAACTAAAAAATAAAGAACTGAAATTTGCGATTGAAGATCCTGATAATAAAAATAACTTCCCGCGTAACTTATTCGTATGGCGTGCAAATTTAATTTCAAGTTCTGGTAAAGGTCACGAATATTTCTTAAAACATTTATTAGGTACAACGAACGGATTAATGAATGACGATAGCGATTCATTACGACCAGAAGAAATTAAGTGGCATGAAGAAGCGCCAGAAGGGAAGCTTGATTTACTCATTAATTTAGATTTCCGTATGGCTGGAACAGCACTTTATTCTGATATCGTCTTACCAGCTTCAACTTGGTATGAAAAGCATGATTTAAGTAGTACAGATATGCATCCATTTGTACATCCATTTAATCCAGCAATCGGTTCACCGTGGGAAGCGCGCTCTGATTGGGATATTTTCACTTCTCTTTCTAAAGCTGTGTCAGATTTAGCGAAGAAAATCGATCTTGAACCAATGAAAGAAGTTGTTGCAACACCGCTTCTTCACGATACACCGCAAGAATTAGCGCAACCACTTGGCAAAATTAAAGACTGGAGCAAAGGTGAGTGTGAACCAATCCCAGGTAAAACGATGCCACAAATTCATGTTGTTGAAAGGGATTATAAAACGATTTATGACAAAATGACCGCGCTAGGACCAAATACCGGAAAACAACCGATTGGTACGAAAGGGATTTCTTGGTCTGCAGAAAAAGAATATGAACAATTAAAGAGCCGATTAGGAGTTGTTCGAACGGATTCTATTGCGAAAGGTTGTCCAGACATAAAAGAAGCAATCAATGCTGCTGAAGCGGTATTAACACTTTCTTCTACAACAAACGGTCATATGGCTGTAAAAGCATGGGAAGCACTTGAAAAACAAACGGATTTAAAACTACGTGATTTAGCAGAAGAACGTGAAGAAGAATGCTTCACATTTGAACAAATTACAGCGCAGCCAAAAACAGTAATTACTTCTCCAGCCTTTACAGGTTCAGAAAAAGGTGGACGCCGTTACTCACCGTTTACAACAAACGTGGAACGTCTTATCCCTTGGAGAACGATAACGGGTCGACAATCTTTCTACTTAGATCATGACATGATGAAAGAATTTGGTGAAACGATGGCAACATTTAAGCCAATTCTGCAACATAAACCGTTCCGTAAATCACGGCCTGAAGTGGAAGGAAAAGAGATTACACTAAACTATTTAACACCGCATAATAAGTGGTCGATTCATAGTATGTATTTCGATTCATTACCGATGTTAACGCTGTTTAGAGGTGGTCCAACTGTTTGGATGAATAAAGAGGACGCTGCTGAAGCTGGTGTTGCAGATAATGATTGGATCGAGTGCTTTAACCGTAACGGTGTTGTTGTAGCGCGTGCCGTTGTAACGCACCGTATACCGAGAGGAATGGCATTTATGCACCATGCGCAAGATCGTCACATTAACGTACCTGGTACGAAATTAACAAGTAACCGCGGGGGAACGCACAATAGTCCAACTCGAATTCACGTGAAACCGACACATATGATTGGTGGATATGGTCAATTAAGTTATGGATTTAACTATTATGGTCCAACTGGGAACCAGCGTGATTTAAACGTTGTAATTCGCAAACTGAAGGAGGTAGATTGGCTTGAAGATTAAAGCACAAGTCGGAATGGTAATGAATCTAGATAAATGCATCGGCTGCCATACTTGTAGCGTAACGTGCAAAAACACCTGGACAAATCGTCCAGGTGCTGAATATATGTACTTCAATAACGTAGAAACGAAACCTGGTATCGGGTATCCGAAGCAATGGGAAGATCAGGAGAAATATAAAGGCGGCTGGGAATTGAAAAATGGTGAAATTCAGCTGAAATCCGGTTCGAAAATGAAGCGCCTTATGAATATTTTCCACAATCCAGATCAACCAACAATTGATGATTACTTTGAACCTTGGAACTATGACTATGAAACGTTAACAAATAGTCCGCAGCGTAAGCATCAGCCAGTTGCTCGTCCGAAATCAGCAATTACAGGTGAATTTATCGATAAAATTGAATGGGGTCCGAACTGGGAAGATGATTTAGCTGGTGGACATATAACAGGATTACAAGATCCGAACGTAAAGAAAATGGAAGAAGAAATTAAAACGGATTTTGAAAATGTCTTTATGATGTATTTACCACGCATATGCGAACACTGTATGAATCCATCTTGTGTATCTTCTTGTCCATCTGGTGCGATGTATAAACGTGAAGAAGATGGGATTGTTCTTGTCGATCAAAATGCATGTCGTGCTTGGAGATTTTGTGTATCTTCTTGTCCATATAAAAAAGTGTATTTTAACTGGCAAACGAATAAAGCTGAAAAATGCACAATGTGTTTCCCTCGTATTGAAGCAGGTATGCCAACAATTTGTTCGGAAACATGTGTAGGACGTATTCGATATATTGGAGTAATGCTATATGACGCTGATAAAGTAAAAGAAGCGGCTTCTGTTGAAGATGAAAAAGATTTATATGAATCTCAGCTTACTGTTTTCCTAGATCCAAATGATCCAGAAGTGGCAGCAGAAGCGAAAAAACAAGGAATTCCTGAAGAATGGATAAAAGCGGCACAACAGTCGCCAATCTATAAAATGATTATCGATTGGAAAATCGCTCTACCTCTTCACCCAGAGTATCGCACTATGCCAATGGTTTGGTATATTCCGCCGCTTAGCCCAATAATGAACATGGTGGAAGGGAAGGGGAGTAACTGGCAAGCAGAAGAGATTTTCCCTGCCATTGATAATATGCGTATTCCAATTCAATATTTAGCGAATTTACTCACTGCAGGAGATGAATCACATATTCGTCTTACATTGAAAAAAATGGCTGTTATGCGAACGCATATGAGGGCACTTCAAATTAATAAAGAACCAAATGAAGCTGTATTAAAAGAACTCGGTTTAACGAAACAGGATGTAGAAGATATGTATCGTCTTCTTGCTATCGCGAAATATAAAGATCGCTTCGTCATTCCGGCCACTCACCGCGAACAAGTTGCAGATTTGTATAACGAACAAGGAAGCTGTGGTTTATCCTTCGCAGGTGGCCCAGGCTCTTGTATGACAATTTCTTAAATAATGGAGGCGGAAACATATGAAACAAAGTTTACAAACTGCTTTTTCATGTTCTTCATTCCTTCTCTCCTACCCAGAAATCGGGTGGAGAGAAGCTTTAACCGAATTACAAGAAGAGATAGAAGCAATTGAGCAGGACGATGTTAAAGCTTCACTTACAGTATTTATAGAACAAGCATTAAATAAAACGAACGATCAATTAATTGATGGTTACGTATATACATTTGATTTTGGCAAAAAGACTAATATGTATTTAACGTATATGAACACCGGTGAACAAAGAGAAAGAGGTATTGAATTACTAGAGTTAAAGCAGCATTATAAAAAATCTGGTTTTAAAGTAACAGATAAAGAGCTACCTGATTATTTACCGCTATTACTAGAGTTTTTTGCAAATGCAAATGATCAAGACAGTGAACCAATTATGAGTAAATACAAAGAGAACATACAAGCATTACACGTTCAGTTAAAAGAAGCGGGTAGTATGTATGAACCAATTCTTGCGGCTGTTCTACTCGCTATCGATACATGGGGTGTACAGACAAATTAGAAAGGAGAGTTGTCAAAATGATGGATCAATTTCTATGGGTGTTGTTTCCCTATATCATTTTTGCAATCTTTATCGGTGGACATATTTTCAGATACAACTATGATCAATTTGGATGGACATCAAAATCTAGTGAACTATTAGAAAAGAAAATGCTCCGAATCGGAAGTCTATTATTCCACTTTGGGATTATGTTCGTAATTGGCGGTCATGTTATGGGGATTTTAATTCCAGAAGCTGTATATCGTTCAATAGGTATTTCAGAGCATATGTATCACACAGTGGCAATTAGTTTCGGACTTCCGGCAGGTATTGCTTCTATCATCGGTTTAATTATATTAACGTACCGCCGCGTAACAGTAAAACGTATCATTGCAACGAGTACAAAGGGAGATTATATTGCGCTTACTTTATTACTTATCGTAATGCTAGCAGGACTTTCTTCAACTTTTTTAAACATCGACTCAAAAGGGTTTGATTATCGCACAACGATCGGTCCTTGGTTCCGAAGTCTCTTTATTTTCCAACCGAAAGTTGAGTATATGACGGAAGTGCCAGTATGGTTTAAAATCCATATAATTGCAGGTATGGGACTATTCGCAGTGTGGCCATTTACTAGACTAGTACATGTATTTAGCGCTCCGATTAAATACGTAAGCCGTAGTTATGTAATTTACAGAAGACGAATTCCAAATGAATTGAAAAAATAATTTTGTTTTATATGTTTAGTAACTTATAAGGAAAGCCGAGATCTAATTGGAGACCTCGGCTTTCCTTATAAGTATAAGTTAATCAATGCTACAAACAGAAGCAGAGCAATCTTCACAAGCAATTTCACATTTTAAAAATTGTAAATCGTGAATGGTAATCTTTCCTTTATGAATAGAAATTGTACCTTGCTTTTTTAATTCATTTAACATCCGATTTACGCTTTCACGTGAAGTTGCACAGAAATTAGCAAGTTCTTGATTCGTTAAAGGTAAATCGATAAGAATCCCGTTTTCTTTTAACACACCATAACTATTTGTCATTCGAATGAGAGTAGAATACAGGGCACCTTTTTTGCCATGTAATACTAAGTCTCGGAACTTCGTTTGCATTCTTCTTAAATGTTCACTAATCCATTTCATAAATTCAAATACAAGTGCGGGTTTTTGGAGTAATGCTTTTTCTAAGGTTTCACGCTTTATTACTCCTACTTCAACATCTTCAAGGCATTTTGAATTCAATAAATACTTCGCATTGTCCGTGAATAATGTTAATTCTCCAATAATGTCGTATGCCGAACAAATACGGAGTGTTAATTCTTGCCCGTCAGCACTTAGTTTACTAATTTGTACTTTTCCTGAGTGGATGATATAGAGTTCTGTTGCTTCCATACCTTCTTGAAAAATAAAACTCCCCTTTTTAATCTGCATTTTATATTCAACAGATGCAAGTAATTCCTTTAAATCTTGAGATAATGTCATACTGTTTGTCACAGCAATCACCTTTCTTCTTATAAGCAATACATTTCCTATTTTGAGTGTAAATATGCTGAAAATGCAAGAGCTATTTTAAAAACATAGTGAAATTTCAATGACCGTAAGGAGGAGAGACTGAAGATGTGAACAAAATGCGAACAGATTTGTGAAGAATTTTTGAATGGGGAAAGTGATGTGAGAAAAGTCACATTGAATTTGTAGCTTATTTTTTATAATAAAGGCAAATAAAAAATTGAAAGCTTACTAAGGATTGCAGCAGAAAAGAAGGGATATAGATGCACGAGAAAATGAAAGATTTATTAGAACGGCCACTTCAAGATTTACGTATTTCAGTTATTGATCGTTGTAATTTCAGGTGCACGTACTGTATGCCTGCTGAAGTGTTCGGACCTGATTACGCTTTTTTACAGGAAGAGTTTTTATTAACGTTCGATGAAATAGAAAGATTAGCAAGATTATTTATAAGTATGGGAGTCAATAAAATTAGGCTTACTGGCGGTGAGCCGTTATTGCGTAAAGACTTACCGTGGTTAATTGCAAGGCTTACAAAGCTAGAAGGTTTAAAAGATATTGGGCTCACAACAAACGGAATTCATTTAGCAAAACAAGCTAAGGCGTTAAAAGACGCAGGATTAAAGCGTGTAAATATTAGTTTAGATGCGATAGAGGATAACGTCTTCCAAAAAATTAACGGAAGAAATGTAAATACAAAACCTGTACTGAAAGGGATTGAAGCAGCAAAGGCTGCTGGATTAGAAGTAAAGGTAAATATGGTTGTAAAAAAAGGGATGAATGACAGTCAAATCCTTCATATGGCTCGTTATTTTAAAGAACAAGAAATTCAGCTCCGTTTCATTGAGTTTATGGATGTAGGTAGTACAAACGGATGGAATTTTGAACAAGTGATTACGAAGGAACAATTAATAGAGAAGATTAATCGCGTATATCCAGTTGAGCCTGTTCCACCTCGTTACTTTGGAGAAGTTGCGAAATTGTATCGATATGTAGGGAGCGATGCAGAAGTTGGATTTATTACTTCAGTATCAGAGTCATTTTGTTCTTCTTGTACGAGAGCTCGTATTTCGGCAGACGGCAAGTTTTTCACGTGTTTATTTGGAACGAAAGGAACGGATTTGCGAACGCTTCTTCGAGAAAATAGTTCTGATGCATCATTATTAAAAATTTTAAAACATACGTGGCGATATAGAACAGATCGATATTCAGATGAAAGAACGGCGGAAAGTACAAATACACGTCCAAAAGTTGAAATGTCTTACATTGGCGGATAGTGAAAGGAGGCTTCCCTATGCAAGAGCGATATTCAAGGCAAGTATTGTTTTCAGGAATTGGTGAAATGGGTCAAAGAAAAATAAGAGAAAAGCATGTGCTCCTAATCGGTGCGGGTGCACTAGGAGCTGCAAATGCGGAAGCGCTCGTTAGGATGGGAATTGGGAAATTGACAATTGCCGATCGTGACTACGTCGAGTGGAGTAATTTACAGCGGCAACAGTTATATACAGAAGAAGATGCGCAGCAGTGTAAACCGAAAGCAATTGCAGCGGCGGAACATTTAAGAAAGATTAATTCTCAAGTGGTAATTGTACCAGTTGTAACAGATGTCACAATGCAAGATATAGAAGAGTTAACAAAAGATGTGGGTCTCATCATAGATGCGACTGACAATTTCGATACGCGCCTACTTATAAATGACATTTCACAAAAAGAGAATATACCTTGGATATACGGCGGATGCATAGGAAGTTACGGTGTAACGTATACAATTCTTCCTGGGAAAACACCATGTTTTCGCTGTCTGATGGACCACCCTATGAGCGGTGCAACATGCGATACAGCCGGAATCATTCAGCCAGCTGTACAAATGGTCGTTGCTCACCAAGTAACAGAGGCGATGAAAATATTGGTGGATGATTATGGGTCGTTAAGAGGGACGATGTTATCATTTGATATTTGGAACAATCAATATCTCTCATTAAAAGTAAATAGACAGAAAAAAAGTACATGTCCATCTTGTGGGAAATTACGAACGTATACAAGTTTAACATTTGAAGCACAAATGAAAACGGAAGTGTTATGCGGACGGAATACAGTTCAAATCCGTTCAGGAATAAAGAGAAATCTTAATTTAACCGAAATTCAAAAACGATTACAAAAAAGTGTACATGTAAAAAGAACGCCGTACTTACTATCATTTCTAATTGATGAATATCGTTTCGTTTTATTTACAGACGGTAGGGCATTTATTCATGGCACAAATGATGTGAAAATAGCAAAACGATTATACGCAAAATATATAGGGTGAACGGAAAGCGAGTGGCACCTTATTGGAAAGAGGTGAAAAAGAATGCTAGAAAAACGTATACCAATTCCAGTGGCAGAAGCAGTTGCGGGTGTAATGGAATATGTCTACCAAGGTGAAATAGAAAAGATTTCTCTTATAGAAAGCTACGGTAGAACGCTTGGAGAAGATATTATTGCAGATCATGATGTTCCGCATTTTGATCGCTCTCCGTACGACGGGTTTGCGATTCGAGCGGAAGATACAAAAGAAGCGAGTAGTAGTAACCCCATTCAGTTTGAAGTAATTGGCGAAATTGGAGCAGGTTTTGTTTTTACAGAAGAAGTGAAAGCATTTCAAGCTATCCGTATTATGACAGGTGCGGCAATTCCAACCGGGTGTAATGCAGTTGTTATGTTAGAGCTAACAGAAGGATTTGAAGAAAATGAAAAGACTTATATGAAATTGAAACGCTCCTTTGCTGCTGGGGATAACATTTCTTTTAAAGGAGAGGATGTAAAACAAAATAGCATTCTTGTGAGAAGGGGGACTGTTATTAATCCTGGAGTGGCAGCACTTCTTGCTACGTTTGGTTATTGTTCCGTACATGTTGTAAAACAGCCGGTTATTGGAATTGTGACGACAGGGAGCGAACTGCTTGAAGTACATGAACAATTAAAACCAGGAAAGATTCGAAATAGTAATTCCTATATGATCGCTGCTCAAATTGAACGAGCGGGCGGAGTTGTACAATATTATGGGCAATTCGCTGATGATTTAGATACGTGTTATAACACTGTAAAAAAAGCGATGAAAGAAGTCGATATTTTAATTACAACTGGTGGCGTTTCGGTAGGAGACTATGATTATTTACCTGCTATTTATGAGAGATTACAAGCTAATGTACTTTTTAACAAAATAGCGATGCGACCAGGAAGTGTGACAACTGTAGCTGAGGTAGAAGGAAAACTACTATTTGGTTTATCTGGTAATCCTTCTGCTTGTTATGTCGGTTGTGAATTATTTGTTCGGCCAGTTATTCGAACATTCTTGCATAGACAAGATCCGCACGTATTTCGTGCAGAGGCAATATTACAAAAAGACTTTCCGAAAGCAAACCCATTTACTCGTTTTGTAAGAGGGAAAGTGGAAATTGTAGATGGAACATTGCAAGCTACACCAGTTGGTTTAGATAAATCTAGTGCAATTTCTTCACTTGCAGAGGCGAATGCATTTATCGTCCTGCCGGGAGGAACGAGAGGATTTGAAGCAGGAATAACTGTTTCGGTACTGTTATTAGAATCAAACGCTGAAAGTGAGTGGCCGTGGGAAGAACCACTTCGATCATATAAATAATAGAAAAATAGATTGCTAACTTATACAAAGATAAGAGGTGCAAGATGACACATACGTATTATGAAGTAATTGATACACCTATTTCAATTGAGGAAGTTACAAACAAAGTAATTCGTCGTGAGTGCGGCGCAGTTACTACTTTCATTGGTACTGTTAGAGAATTTACGAAAGACCGTCGTACGCTTTATTTAGAGTATGTAGCATATAAAACAATGGCAGAAAAACAGCTTGAGAAAATTGGTACCGAAGTAGGAGAGAAGTGGCCTGGGACATATGTCGCTATTACACATCGCATTGGTACATTACAAATTTCTGATCTTGCTGTTGTCGTCTCTGTTTCTACACCACACCGGAAAGCAGCCTATGAGGCGAACGAATATATTATGGAGCGTATAAAACAAATCGCTCCAATTTGGAAGAAAGAATTTTGGGAAGATGGTGAATCATGGATAGGTGATCAGTTAGAAAAGGTAGCATATGAGAATGATGAGCCTGGAAAGGGGATGAGAATATGATTGAAGTACTATTATTTGCACATTTACAAGAAGAAGTAAGTAAGCCAGCATTACACATAGATTGTGAAAATATTACGGTTGCTAAACTTAAGGAAGTGCTCATTAAGAAATACGACGTAGCGATTTCAAGTGAGATTATGGTTGCTATAAATGAAGAGTATGCAAATGAGGATGACATCATTCAAACTGGCGATGTTATAGCAATGATTCCGCCAGTGAGTGGTGGTTGATTCTTTTCAGCCTAATCATGTTAGGACGTGATTAGGCTGGAGGGAATGAATATAACTATGCATACATAGGAGGGAACAGGATGAAAAGTCCTAATTTTCAATTAAGTTTACAAACTTCTAATCTAGTTATCGGTTTTATGGTATGGGTCATTTTATCATCATTAATGCCTTATATTAAAGCGGATATTCCATTAACTGCGGGACAAATTTCTATGGTAACGGCAGTACCGGTTATATTAGGTTCTGTTCTTCGCATTCCAATTGGTTATTGGACAAATCGTTTCGGAGCAAGAAAATTATTCTTCATTAGTTTTATTCTATTATTATTTCCTGTCTTTTATATTAGTGTTGCCAATTCAATGATGGATTTAATTATTGGTGGTTTATTTGTCGGAATCGGTGGTGCTGTATTCTCTGTAGGCGTAACATCTTTACCGAAATACTTTCCGAAAGAGAGTCACGGTTTTGTAAATGGTATATACGGTGTCGGTAACGCAGGAACAGCAATTACTTCGTTCTTAGCACCAGTTATCGCAACTTCAGTTGGCTGGAGAACGACAGTACAGTGTTATTTAGTTTTACTCGCAGCATTTGCACTTATGAACTTTTTATTAGGCGATCGTAAGGAGAAAAAGGTGAATACACCATTAATGGAACAAATAAAAGGTGTATATAAAAATGAAAAACTTTGGTTTTTATGTATCTTTTACTTTTTAACATTCGGATCTTTCGTCGCATTTACTGTATACTTACCAAACTTTTTAGTATCTCACTTCGGATTAGAAAAAGTGGATGCAGGTATGCGGACAGCAGGATTCATTGTACTTGCAACAATTATGCGGCCAATTGGCGGTTGGCTTGGTGATAAATTTAACCCATTTAAAATATTAATCTTCGTATTTATCGGTTTAACACTTTCAGGTATTATTTTGTCATTCATGCCTAGTATGAACGTATATACTTTTGGTTGCTTACTAGTCGCATTTTGTGCAGGTATTGGTAATGGTACAATCTTCAAACTCGTTCCAATGTACTTCTCAGAACAAGCTGGTATTGTAAATGGACTCGTTTCAGCTTTAGGCGGACTAGGAGGGTTCTTCCCGCCGCTAATTTTAACATTATTATTCCAACTAACAGGTCATTATGCAATTGGATTTATGGCATTATCAGAAGTCGCACTTGCTTGTTTAATCATTACAGTATGGATGTATAGCCAAGAGAAACTGTTAGTGATATTAAAGAATCATTAATAAAGAAAAAGAGCCGTCCCAAAGTATTTTGGGATGGTTCTTTTAGTAATAGGTTTCAACATGTTTTTATTGCTATCTCAACAAACGCTTGTTTTCTATAAGAATGTGGTTTTAAAATGAAAAACAGAAGGCTTATGGGATTTTATGTTAAAATATAGATGTCAGAAGTTATTCAATTAAAGGGCTGGTTAGTTAAAGGAATCTTAAAATTCTTCCAAAGATCGAACTAATTTTTAGAATATAAACATTTAATTGGATCGGGGGTGTTTAGATGAAAAAACTATATAAGTCCACTAAAGATAAACAAGTATCAGGTGTATTAGGTGGCTTAAGCGACAAGTATGGAATTGATGTAAGTATCCTTCGTATAGTAACTGCATTATCAGCCTTTTTTACTAGTGGATTAACAGTGTTAATTTATATAATAGCTGCAATTGTTTTGCCTACAGATAAAGAAATTAAGAGATAAATGTATGAACTTAAATCTAATTCTACAATCGAGAACTCAGTTTTTTGTTTATTGAAAGTTTCCAAAGTAAAAGCAACAGTACGATTGTTATAAGACTGAAATGAACAAACGAAAAATCCTCATAAAACATTCGGAATATATCGAGAACGAAAATATTAACTTTTGAATTAAACGATGACTATTGATCACTAACGAATCGATAAATAGTCGCTCCTTTCTAAAGGTTATCTATTAATCTATATAAAAATATAATATATATTAATATTACAAAGTTTTAACAACATATGACTGTATTTATAACAAGAAAAACTTCATATTTTTAGGGCCAGATTTTTGGGTAAGGCTAATGGATATTGTGAAAAAGTACACTTAAAATAAAGAATACAGTTTAGGTCGATAAGATAAAATTATGAATTTGTATAAATAATTCATAATTTTCTTTATGAGTCATATTTGATATGTTAAAGAAAAGAGAGGGGAGGGAAATTGTGAAAGCTATTGATTTGGTCGTGGCGAATTAGATGTTGAGAATGCTTTAAAGTTGATTTATGAAGTGAACCCAGATGCACTTATGTTTGGAACAGATTTACCATCTACAAGAGCAAAAATACCTTTTGAGTATGGAGATGTCAAATTAATTCAACAGCTATTTGATGAACAAGCTACTGAAAACATTCTGTGTACGAATGCTTTCAAATGGTATTTTAGGTAGCGTCAGGGGCTACATTTGAATTAAATTTGTCCATTCCATATTTAGTAAAGAGTTTAATCCAACTATAATATATTTGGAATGAGGTTTTACATGTTTGTTTTTATTATATTAGACGTGATATTACCAATATTAATATTGATGCTAATTGGTGCAATCTTACAAAGAAAGTTTCAATTTAACTTAAAGCAGCTATCTACACTTATTACTTATTGCTTGATGCCAGCGGCTGTATTTGTGAATATATATGATATTCGTATAGAAATAGATCTGTTGCTCCAAATAATATACTATTTAATGCTTTATAGTCTGAGTCTGATCATAGTAAGTCATTTCATTTCAAAAATATTAAAGTTAGAAAAAGGAGAAAGTGCAGCTCTAAAAAATAGCATTTCGTTAATGAATTCCGGTAATTATGGATTACCAGTAAGTCAATTGATTTTCAGTCACAATCCAGTGGGGGTTTCCATTCAGATTTTTATTGTGATCTTCCAGAATCTTCTAACTTATTCATATGGGATATATAACTTACTATCAGCAACAAAAACAATCGGAAGTATTATTCAATCATTTCTAAGACTGCCTGTATTTCATGCGCTCGTATTAGGGGTTCTCTTTCAATCTTTTACAATTCAAATACCTAATTCTATCTTTCTACCTCTTAATCAGCTTGCGAATAGTTTTGTTGCAATAGCACTCATATTACTAGGAGCGCAATTATCCAACATTAAGCTTAATTTTTTCCATCGAGTCATAACATGGGCTTTAATTGGAAGGTTACTGATGGGACCATTATTAGCACTTGCCATGATCTACCTACTAAACATTGATGGTATTGTTGCACAATCATTATTTATTGCAAGTTCTTTTCCTACTTCAAGAAATACATCAACCATTGCTATGGAGTATCAAATAGAGCCTGAATTACATGCACAAATCGTTTTATTTTCAACACTTTTCAGCATTATTACAGTAACTGTCGTTATTTATTTGTCATATATTTTGTTTTGAATATACGTGCAAAAACGAATAGATTTGAGGCGGTAAATGATGGATGGAAATCCCATCGATATGAGAAGAAAACAGTCTTTAATATATTGGGTTTCGTTTCCAATTGTACGATGTCTGATAATCAAGCGACTTAATTCAAAAAAGGAAACTCATTAGGGATTATTTCGTATGCAAATCTTTAAAGCATCTACATATAGACTTGTGAAAAAAGACACAATCTCGCTTATAATTGACGTTACATGAGCTTAGGTTGATAGCGATGGGGTGGGTGTGTCAAGTAAGAATTTTATCTTTATTGATTTTATGCGGTTTTTCCGCATAATTGTAACTAAGGGGAATGATTCTAAGTTGAGTAAACAGAATATTAGCACAACGGTTTCGGGAGATTTGATTGTTACCCATCTAATTGGCCAGATTAAAACAGACGATGTATATGAATGGTTTGATAGCTTTGAGCAGGTTTGTCAGCAATTTATTTCCGAGGGGCGGAAATACAAATTATTGGTAGATAGAAAAGGATACACGCCAAATCATTTTTCTGTTCAAAAAGTATGGAAAGATAAGTTCTTCAATGAAACTATTTTGAATCATAGTAAGGTAATTGCATTTCTTCTTGAAGAAGGGGAGATACTGAATTATTTGCAACAATCCAATACAAAAGAATCTGTGAGATTTTTTGATGATTATGAACAAGCGCTAATTTGGTTGAATGAATACCCAATATAAAAACTGAATTGAAAGAGTTGCTCGGAATGTTGCACTTGTCATAAAATTTACTTGTTTACAATTTGCCAACACCATTCATTTTCTTCGCAGATTGCCTATGGAATTTCAAAAAACGGAACCAAAACAAAAAGAACAAACGCTTCTAAAAAACGTTTGTCCAAAGGCAATTACTATTTTAGCTAAGAAATAGATTATAATTTGTGAGTACGAGAAAGCTTTTTTATAAGTTTAGGAAATATAGATGTTAGTTCCTGCTTCAAACGCTTCGTAAACGATGGATCTTTACCTGAAGTTGAAATAGTGACAACATATTCATCATGTCGGATGACGCCAGGTGTGTGAAAAGATGATTCTGTACCATCACTTACAACGTTAATCCACTGGAAATCGTGGGCGGCCTGTTTAACCATCAGATTTACAGCATGTTGATTTGTAGCTGCATAAATAAGGTGAGCATCTTTAATATCATCATTACTAAAAGTTTTTTGCTTCCAAGTAATATAAGGGAGTTCCTTCATTTCCGCGCAAATTTCTGGGCTGATAACGGTGACAAAAGCTCCTGTATCTTTTAATCCAGACGCTTTTCGATATGCGATTTTACCTCCACCAATAATAACGACCACTTTTTTATTTAAATTAAGCATAAGAGGGTACATGTTATACATACACACATTCCTCCATTCGTTCTAATAATGTTAATTTCATATATGTATCAAACTGAAGACAGTTACAAGTCGTAATGTGATCATATTTTTTCGTATGCAACTTAATTTTTTGAAGCAACAACCCGGTAAAGAGAAGATATGGCATGACGTATACGTGAGGCGCAGACGATGCTATCTTCTTGAGCTCAGCAGTAAAAGAGGGCGTTCCTTTCGTTAAAAAGGAGCACGATACTGGCATACCAAGTTTTCGTTCGACAGCTGCTCCGATTTGTTGTAACTCATGTATCGGCTGTGGATCACTACTACCTCGTCCTACGAGTAAAATACTACTACCTTGCATTGGCGTAGCTTCACGTATTCTTTTCACTACAAGTTCCACCATATGTGGATGCGTACTAAAAGGAGGTACAACTGAAAATGTTATTTGTGGAAATTTCTTTTGTAGTTGCTCTATTTCAAAAGGAATATCACGTTTATAGTGAGCTGCTGCAAATAATAAAACAGGTACAATCATTATTTCAGTTGCGCCCTCTAGTATCGTTTCTGTAACTGCATCTGAAATGGTAGGTGTTGTTAGTTCTAGAAAAGCTATTTTTTGAGTTCTTTCGTTACGTTCTTTCATAACAGATTGAATAAAGTGAATGAATTGTTCATTACCTTCTTGCAAGCGACTCCCGTGTCCAACATATACAATTCCTTTCATCGCAGCACCAAATCTTTCTTCATAATAAGGTCTTGTAATTGCTCATCTACATTATGAAAACCGACTTTATTCGCATAGTGTAAAGTTGAAGCGTCGGTATACGAGAAGGGGAGAGTAAGAATATCGATAAAGCCAAGTCGTTTTATTTCTGATAAAAATGCATCAATTGAGGCACGCCCTTCAAACACAATACTATCCCATGAGAATTCAGAAAGCATTCGAGAATGCACTTCATCGAAACGATGGTCAATTGTATACTCATGGGTCATCATGTATGACCCGACACCAATTTTCTCTTGAATAAAAGCAATTCGATTAATATTTCTTCCTAAATAAACAGTTGTATCGGAAGAGAACGCTGCTTGTTTACTTAGTAGCCCATATTGCATAAGTTTTTCTTGAGTGGCATTGTTCATGTGCTGCAGTTCTGCCTGTAAGGAACGAATATCTTTCTGGTATTTACCACATGATCGCATTAAGATTTCTACACTTTCAGCTGAACAAAATACTAGGCGATCAACGTTAAAAATCTCATCGATTTGTTCAGAGGTTAATGTGTATTCTTTCTTTTTGAAAGTAGGTATTTGATATATTTCTGCACCGGCTTCCTGTAACTTTTGCTTCATTACACTTGTTTTATTTGTTGCAGATGTAACTAAGACCTTCTTGCCATGCAATGGTTTACATTCTTTCCAAGCGATTTGATTACGTAAGGAAACGACATCACCAACAATTGTCATAGAAGGATTAGAAATATTCTCGTTTTTGACGATAGGAACAATAGTTGAAAGTGTTCCTGTGACAACGCGCTGTTTCCCTGTCGTACCCCATTCGATGACTGCTATTGGTGTATCTTCTTTTTTGCCTGCTTGTAGTAAATTTTCGCAAATTGTAGGTAAGTTTTTTATACCCATGTAGTAGGCGATTGTGTCGCTATTGTGGGATGAATTATATTTTCCACGATCGGTTAAAGGACCTTTCGCATGCCCAGTTAATAAAGTGACGCTATTACTATAGTTGCGGTGGGTGAGGGGGATGCCAGCATAGCTACTAGCGGCGATGCTAGATGTAATGCCTGGTACAATTTCATATGGAATGTTCGCAGATGCTAAAGTTTCTGCTTCTTCACCAACACGGCCAAAAATAGATGGATCTCCGCCCTTTAAGCGGACTACGATTTTTCCTTCTTTCGCAAATTGAAGGAGGTGGGCGTTAATCATTTCTTGTCGCATAGTATGATTCTTTGGCATTTTTCCGCAATAAATAAGTTCACATGTTTCTTTTGTATAACTAAGAAAGAAAGGGTTTAATAAACGGTCATATAAAACGATATCTGCCCGATTTAAACAATCTATCGCTTTCTTTGTAATAAGCCCTTCATCACCTGGTCCTGCACCAACTAAATATACATATCCATTCATAATCGCACCTCATCTATTTTTATGTAAAAGGAAGCCAGGGGGAGGCTTCCTTTCGTAAATTACATGTATATATAAATATCCCCGTCAATAACTTCTACTTCATACGTTTGAATACAACCGTCATCAGGTTTTTGAACTTCACCTGTTAGTAATGAAATTTTCCAATCATGTAGTGGACAAAAGACGAATTCGCCAGACACAATTCCTTCTGCAAACGGTCCGTTTTTATGAGGACAACGATTTTCTACAGCTCGAACATCGCCATTTGAAAGGCGGAATAGGGCGATAGATATACCTTTCATTTGCACCTCTTTACCGATTTGAATAGGAAGGTCTTCTGCACGCATAACTTTTATTTTATCTTTCGTTTGTATCATATAAATCACAGCTCCTTATTTCACAGTTTCTACTTCATACATCGCTTTTAACGACTTCGTTTCTATTGCTTGTCCCCAAGCTTCTTTATATGTGCCACGAGCTGTTTGGAAGCGTTCATTTAGCGTAGTGACCATATTTGCATCTTGCAGTATTTCTTTTATGTGATCGAAGCCTAAACGCTCTGTCCAGTAGGCAGTACGCTCTCCGTAAATACCAGTTTCACGATAATATTGCATGTAAGCTGTAGCGATGCGAAGGACATCATCTTCAGTAGGGACGATCATTACAAAATCAGCTTCACGTACTTCCGTACCACCATTTCCGCCAATATAAAGTTGGTATCCATTTTCTACACAAACAACGCCAAAATCTTTCGTTAGTACTTCCGCACAGTTACGTGGACAGCCAGTTACACCCATCTTCATTTTATGTGGTGTATCTACCATTTCTAATGATTGTTCAAGTAACATACCAAGTCCTAATGAATCTTTCGTACCGAAACGGCAGAAGCGAGAACCAACACATGATTTTACATTACGAAGCGATTTTGAATATGCATATCCAGAAGTCATATGTAAGTCAGCCCATACGTTAGGTAAATCTTGTTTTTTAACACCATATAAGCCGATTCGGCTCGCACCTGTAATTTTCACAAGTGGAACATCATATTTTTTCGCAACTTCAGCAATTTTCATTAAATCATCTGCTGTTGTAACACCACCGTACATACGTGGAATAACAGAGAATGTACCATCGTGCTGGATGTTACCATTCATTCTTTCATTAACGAAACGGGACGCTTTATCATCTTCATATTCTTCTGGAATCGCCATACGTAAATAGTAATTTAAAGCAGGACGACATTTCGAACAGCCGTCTTCATGTACAAAACCAAGAACATTTCGTACTTCTTTTGGCGATTTTAAACCTTTCTCGTGAATGGCAGCTACGACTTCATCACGTGATAAAGTTGTACATCCGCACATACCAGTAGACTGCATAGAAGCATCAAAAGCATCTCCGAGTGTATGAGATAAAACTTGTTCTACAAGTGGACGACATTTACCACAAGATCCTGCGGCTTTCGTGCAGCCTTTTACTTCTTCAAAAGTAGTTAACTCTTGTTCTAAAATGGCATGGACGATTGTACCTTTCGTAACACCATTACATCCACAAATCGTGTCATCCGCACTCATTGTAGCAACGTCAAGTTCACTTTCTTCACCAGCTTTGTGAAGAAGGGAAGCGGCTGTATATTCTTGAATATCTTCTTCTTTCTTTAACATGCTAAAGAGGCGTGTACCGTCAGCTGTGTCACCATATAAAACGATACCGACGACTTTATTATCACGAATTAATACTTTTTTATAGGAACGTTTACATTCATCAAAGATTGAAATTGCTTTCGTCTGATCATCTTCATAAATTTGGCCAGCAGAGAATAAATCACAACCAGAAACTTTTAATTGCGTACCGACGATACTGCCTGTATATCCATTCGTTTGTAAATTCGTTATATGTTTCGCTAATATTGCGCCTTGTTCATAAAGAGGGGCAACAAGTCCATATGCGATACCATCATGTTCTGCGCATTCGCCAACTGCATAAATAGATTCATCATTTGTTAGCATATAGTCATTGACTACAATGCCGCGATTGACAATTAGACCAGCATCTTTTGCTATTTTCGTATTTGGTCGTATGCCGACAGCCATTACGATTAAATCACAATCTACAACTTCACCATCTTCAAATTGAATGCCCTCAACATAGTCTGTACCAAGAATCTTTACAGTTTTCTTTTCCATTAGAAACTTCATGCCTTGCGCTTCTAAATCTTCACGCAATAGAGAAGCGGCTTTCGTATCTAGTTGCTGCTCCATTAAGCTAGGCATTAAATGAACAACATGTACGTCCATTCCTAAGTCAATAAGACCTCTTGCGGCTTCTAAACCAAGTAATCCACCACCAATGACAACGGCCCTTTTCTTTTCTTTAGCGGTATCCATCATAAATTGTGTATCTTCAATAGTTCGAAATCCTGTAACACCAGGAAGAGTGGAACCTTCAACAGGTAAAATAAAAGCACTAGAACCTGTTGCAATAATGAGCTTGTCATATGTAACAGTACGATTTTTTTCTGTAGTAATAATTTTTTCTTCTCGGTTAATACTTTGAACTCTTTCATTTGTATACAAAGTTATTTCATTTTCTTCGTACCAACTATATTCATTCATAATGATATCTTGCATATTTGTTTTTCCTTGTAAAACATGAGAGAGCATAATACGATTGTAATTTGGATGCGATTCATCTCCAAAAATAGTAATCTCATATGAATCACTATCATGTTTTAATATTTCTTCCATACAGCGTATGCCAGCCATACCATTTCCGATCATAACTAAACGTTTTTTCATTTTCGTTTCCCCTTTTTATGTGAAATATTGAACAAAGGATTATATTTCTATTATAGAAAATCAAAAAAGCGGGAGATGTGATATTTATCACACTTATATAATGATTCACAAATTGTTAAAATTCGGATTTGTGTGAGGGGGATGTGGATATTTTTCGCAAAATGAAAAAGCAGGACATAAGTATGTATACTCATATCCTGCACTTTGTTTATGCTCTCGTAATTGCACGTGGAAATAAAATATTATTCTCTAAATGAATGTGCTCAAATAAATCAGACTCTAACGCTTCAAGACGTTGATAAACAAGTCGATAAGTGCCGCAAGCTCCTTCTGGAGGAGTAAAGTCATTTGTCACTTTACGAAGTTCTTTAATAATATTACCTGCATGGTTATGTTCTTTTTCCAACTCATCTACTACCTTACGTAATTTTGTATAGTTTTCATCAGTTGGATTTTGTTCGAATGCTAAAATTAATGGGAAATCTTCCGTTTCTTCTTTAATTAAATGCTGCTCTAATTCCATTTTAAGTTCATGAAATAGCTTATGAATTTGAGCTAAATGGGGCTGTTTTGCACCATGAACACGTAATACTTTCGTTACATAAGGGCTTAACTGTGGTAACTCTTCATTTAAATAGCGATGATGCTTATTAATCACATAATCAATCAACTCACGACAAGAAGCATTTTTCCAATCAATTTCAGATTCATTTAATCGTTTCGTATTATGATAAAGCGTATTTAACTCTGTAAGTACTTCTGTTGCTGATAAATTTCTTTCATGAATTGCATCAATAAGTGGCTTATTACCACCACAACAAAAATCTATTCTATATGATTTGAAAAGATCACTAGCTTTCGGAAATTTTGTAACAATCTCACCAACAATTGAAGTTTCAGTAAATGTATGTTCCATATGAATGCCTCCATAAATTTTAAATGTAATATCTAAATTAAGAATAGCGATAAATGAAAAACAATGTGGTGATTGAAATCACTTATAATGTGTCAGTTTTGAGAATAATAGGAGTGGTATTTTACAGAGGACATTATAGAGCGGATGGCGAAGAATTTTTTGAGTAGGAAATTATCCACAGGGCATTATTATGATTTAGATAGTATACAAATTTATATTCTATCAATCTAAGTTCGCTTTTTGGTAGTTGGAAGTATATCTTTTATAGGAGGTTTTTATGGAATATGTTTATCATATGGTACCAGAAGAACTAAAAGGAGAATATTTAATCCCATTAAATGAATTGAAAAGGGTATATCCAAATTTATATGGTGAGTATATACAAAAATATAAAGATCATACTCAAAGAGAACACTTATTAACACGTAAAATACCAAAACTAGAATGTTTATGGAATGATGTTGTGCATTTTTTGCCACTGCATCCTTATGAGATTTATAAAGTATTATTGGAAATAGGAGTAAACATTCATACAAATAAGCTATTTTATAAAATTCCTATTAGCGCACTGAATGGTCAGTGTATAGCAATATACAAGTACTCAAAGCATAATTGGGGTGGACCAAATAGAGAATTAAAAGAATGTGAAATAGAACTCATCAACTTGAATGAATATATAGAATTGAAGCAATTAAATACCTGCACAAAAGAATATTACAGAGATGAAAACGAAAAGGGTAGAAAATTCGGAATGTTTCACCTGATTCCACATGTTCTTGTCAAAGGGAAAGTGGAGGTGAAAAATATTGAAATCATTAATTGGAGTATTGCTCCAGTTAATGGTTAATAGTACAGGTATTTAAAAAAATAAGATGCCATTTTGAATTGATATATGGCTTAAAAGAATGGAAGAGTAATTAGATCTTATACGTAACAGTAAAAAAGAAGCTTACTAGAAGCTTCTTTTTCATTGCTATTTTTCACATGCGACTCCATCGCCATCTTTGTCTAGTTTACGGCTATACCCTGGTTGGTCTTTATATAAAGGAGCTTTCCCAGCAGCTCTAACTGCATCACAGTTTTTGTAATATGCATTACTAGTATTTCCAGCAGCAGGTTGTGTTTGAGTTTGCTGTGCTTTTTTCTGTTCCTCTTGTTGTTTACGAGCTTGATCATCAGCTAGACGTTTTTGCTCTTCTTGTTGTTTACGAGCTTGTTCCTCGGCTTGACGTTTTTGCTCTTCTTGTTGTTTACGAGCTTGTTCTTCGGTTTGGCGTTTTTCATCTTCTTGCTTACGAGCTTGCTCTTCGGCTTGGCGTTTTTCATCCTCTTGCTTACGAGCTTGTTCCTCGGCTTGACGTTTCTCATCTTCTTGCTTTTGAGTTTTTTCGTCCGCTTCTTTCTTTTCTAGTTCTTTTTTGTCGCTATCTTTGTGTTCTGTAGTGTTAGAAGCAACTTTTTTACTAGGTGCTGTCGTTTTTTCAGAAGTAGGGTTTGAAATACTTGATAACGCACCAAAAATAACAAATAAAATAGCAGTGATAATAAATTGTTTTTTTGCTACACCTGTCTTTTTAATTACAGATAAAATTGCCAGAACAAGGAAGAAAACAAATAAAACAAAACTTAAAATAGAAAAGAATTCAACAATTGGGTTATTAGAGGTCTCAGCACTAGTTATTATTAATACAATTGAAATCATAAAAAGAATAACGGCAGGACGACCATACTGTTTTGCTTTTCCATTTTTCTTAAAGAATGAAATGATACATAGAATTAAAAGAATAAAAGCAATTAAAAATAAAGCTGCACCAATATTACTCAAAATCGTCATTTTCATACCTCCATTTGTAAGATTTTCACTATTGATTATATAGGAACTTATTGGATAGTACACGATTTATATAAATTTAGAAAATTAGTATTTTAATAGACTAACAAACATTTATTGTTATATACAGAAAAATAGATATATTTACTATTACGTTTTTAAAGAGAATTCATAAAGTATAGTATATCGATTGAAAGGGGGAGATTTGAATGGAATTTCAATTATTGGTAACTTGTATATTACAAGAAGGTAATGCGTTCTTTTTAGTAACGAAAGTAGACGATGTAATTACGTTGAAAGTACCGATTACAGCAGGAGTAGCTGGTTTATTTTTAGCTTTAGGTGTACCAAGATGTTCTTAATTTAAATCTCTAGAGTAGAAAGAGGAGGACAAGCCTCTTTCTACTAATACATAATTATTTTATGTAAACTAAAGTATTCTTTTTGTAATAGCACGTTTAAAATGGACATGCATATACTATAATGTTTCATTGAAAGTTAGTGATGTTTTTAAGCTATGAAAATTAAAGAGGTGCTATTATATATGAAAAGAAGAACATTTGATATTCCAGTTACATTGCGAAGAGAGTGGTTTTTAATAGAATTAGCACATTTAACGAAAAAATATGGAATTGAAATTGCAACTAGCAAAATGGAAGCTGCACCGTTTTTAAGAGATCAAGTTACGGAATCAAAAATAGGATCAGGGCTTCAATACGATAAATATGATGATGAGTATATCATTGAAAATTAAAGGGTAAGAGCAAAACAAATTTCTTTATAACAAAATATAAAATAAAGCAGATTCTAAATATGGAATCTGCTTTATTATGAAATACTTTTAGTCAACTAACCTCTTTCTAGTGTTTTTCCTACATATTTCACTTGCGTTATTCCAAAAGATTCACGAAGAATGCGAGCATAATCTTTTGATTCTATTGGACGTTTATTTTTGGTGCCTTGAAAGGTTTCTGTATAATTTTTATTTGTTAATGAAATGTGACCATAATTAGTTAATTTACAAGTGATAGCTCCTTTATTAAAAGGAGATTCTTTATGTTCTACAATGACTTTCTGAATGTTATTCACCTTTTTCTCATCTATTGGATCTAAAGTGAAGGCATAGCCTATTTTCCATTCATCTGAAGGTTCAGATTGCAAGAAATTTGTAGATTCCCCGTTAGCTCCTTTTCTCATTTCTAAAATGTGTGTACCTTTTCGAGTAGTTCGTTTGCGAATTCGATATTCACCCGTTTGAGAAGAGATGACTTCTCCGCTAAAAGGGACTGGATGTAAAGGTAGATGAGAGGCAAAACCGGCATCTATAACATAATCTTTTTTATTATGATGTAATATGATAATGACATGACCATCATCAGGTTTCCATTTATTATCGTAAAGGTCATAAACAGTACCGGCTACTTTATATACTTGAAATCCACAATCCATTAAAAAGTAATATAATAAGGAGTTTAATTCATAACAAAGACCGCCTCGTTTTTGAATAAGTAACTTTTCTACTAAGTTATTTTTTGAGATGTTTTTAATAGTGCCAGCCATAATATCAAGATTTTCATAGGGGAGAATCATTCCCATTTTTAAGAGAATTTCATCTAAATCATCAAATGTTATTTCTTTTGCAGGAATTTTTAGTCGTTTAAAAAACTCCTTTTGTAAATTGGTCATCATAAAGCATTCTCCTTTCTTTTTACAGAATTATCTTCTGCTCACCGATAGGTTAGTACTTCTAAAAGTTTAATTCAAGTCTGCGTAAATTATCATAATATATGTTTCTGGAAATATTATTTTCTATTCAGAAATTTCAGTTTAATATTTAATGGTAGGAAAGTCTTATAATATAAGCTTCTATTCATTTAGTTTGTATTTAATTAAATAAAAGTACATATCTTCATTAACTTTTTTTATAACTAGCTGGTAATAAAGTGTTTTTTTACTAAAGTTTTTTCAAGATTTGTATACTCTATATAAACAATAATAATTTAAGGAGATTTGGATTCAGTAAAGTTAACAATTGTTGAGAAACTTTTTTGTAGCATTCACTCAAAAGGAAGAGATAGAAACAAAGAGAATAACGTGTGTTAAGGAAGAAGGGGGGCTAGTAATCTCTTAAGAATAGGGACAGGATCTTGTTTAAGTACAAAGATTATCTAGTATTAAGAGAGAAGATAAAAAATATTACAACGAGCACCTTCTTTCAAAAAAAGTGGGGGGAGTAACATGCGATTGATGAGAAGATGTGTTGCCTTACTAATTGTATTTTTTATCATGGTTCCAATGATTAGCACAAATGTGCGAGCAGAAGTTGCAAAAGAGCTTAAAACAGGCTTTCCAGATCAAGAAGTCTTTACACCTGGAGAATGGTTTTTAGGTCAAAAACCTGCTAATTATGATGAAAGTAAGCCTCCAATTCTCTTTGTGCAAGGAAGGAATGGGAATGCTGATAGTTGGTATGGAAAGACAGTGTATCACGATATAAATGATATGTATGATTATGCTTTGAAAGCAGGCTATCAAACAGTATTTATACAATTATATGATGCTGCTGGGAAAGGATCAGCTAGTCAGTGGGATAACGGAAAATTGTTAGCACAAAAATTAGAAGAAATATATAATCATTTCGGTAAAAAAGTTAATATTGTAGCACATAGTAAAGGCGGTATTGATACACAGGCTGCATTAGTAGGATATGGTGCAAATCGATTTGTCGGAAATGTTATTACACTTGCGACGCCACATCACGGATCAAACTTAGCGGATTTATCATACAGTTGGTGGGCAGGATGGCTTGCTTCTATATTAGGTCAAAAAGATGATGGTACGTACTCATTACAAATGGGTGAAATGGCAAAATTTCGTTCAACGATTGATAATAATCCAGCAGCTAAATTAAATCGTTACTATACGGCTACTGGGACTAGCTGGGGACCAGTATTTTCTGCTTTATCTATGGGCGGGTTATATTTGTCATCATACGGTTCAAATGATGGATTAGTAAATGAGTGGAGTGCTAAGTTACCGTATGGAACGCATTTATTTACAGATTCCAAATTTGATCATGATAATATACGAAAAGGGTCTGCTGTTTTCGCGCGAATTGAACCATATTTACGTACATCAAATGTAGCCGTACCAGCTTTAGTAGCATCCAGCACTAGTTCAAATGAAAATATAGAACAATTGAATACAACTTCAAATCAAAATATATTAGGAGGAGAATTGCCACAAAATCAGTGGATAGAGCAAACCGTTGCAGTTGATAAAAAAGCTGAAGGAATAGTTTCTATCTTAACAGCGTCTTCTGATGTAGAAGTACAAATGATATCTCCAAAAGGAAAAATGTATACAAATAAAGATAGCTTTATAACTACTGGTGAAGGTGAATCTTTCTTTGGTGGTGCGACAATTAAAACATTTAAATTTGATAAAATGGATGTAGGAGAATGGAAAGTTAAAATGATGGCGAAGCAGTCGAAAGATGCATATTTAGTTGTAAGCGATTACAAGAGTGACGCACCATTTGTTCTTCAAATGCCTACAAAAGTTAAAGCGAATAAATCTGAGTATAAACTGAAAAAATCACCTATGGCACCTGAAATAAAAGGAGATCTTTCTATAACAGTAAGAGTCGTGAATAAAGAAGGAAAACTAGTCTCTGAATATACTGAATTACAAAATGTTAATAACAATACATTTACGGGTGCTTTGAAGGACATAAAGCAACCAGGAGTATACAACGTTACAATGGATATAAAGGGGATGAATAAAGAAGGACAATCGTATAATCGAACACTTGTTAAGTCTGTTTATGTGGAGAAGTAGGAAAGAATGAGAAGCTTTTAATATAAAAGGTACCGAACTTTTGTAGAAGAGTTCGGTACTTTTTTCATGTTTATTAGGTTAACAGAAAAGTATGATGGGAATCAAAAGAACAGTATTCAATAAAAAAGATGCTGAAATAGCATCTGAATGAGAAGGTGATTATTAACTTAGTTTTATAACTGTTAATTCAACTGAATTAATACCATTATCACAAGTTGCAATACTTTGACGATTAAAACCACTATTATTTTTCAGTTGAAGAGTTGAGTTAGCTGGAACTGTAACAATCGTTTCGCCTGCAAGTTGAAGGCATTCGTTATTTGATGAAGTATTCATTTGGAAAGCGAAATCACCTTGGTTATTAGTAAGTGGATTATTATTTAAAAATATAGTCATGACTGGAATATGTGGAAACACAGGATTTACAGTAGTGTTAATCGTTGAAATGAAAGAAACTCTATAATCACCAGCTTGACTAATTTGTATAGTAGTAGGATTTAGTAAGGAAACGCCTCCTGCTATAGGGCCAACGTGATTAAATGGAAAAGGATCTCCAAAAGGAACAGTTATAAACTCTGTTTGCCAAAAAGTGCCGTATGCCGGACAACTTTTTTTATGTGAATGGTCGCAGGAACATTTTTTATATGAACTAGAAGAGGAATTGCAAGAGCATTTTTTATATGAACTGGAAGAAGAGTTGCAGGAACATTTTTTATTGGAACTTGAAGAATGATAGTATGAACCCAATATATTACCTCCTATTATGAATGAAGTGTATACTCATAGTATTTTATGCTTGTCCTATATAAAAGGTGATAGATATAGAAAATAAAGTGCTAATACGATGAAATATAGTAATAGAATAGAAGCTGTAACCATTTTTGAAAAAGAAAAGGTTAATGATATGGTGAAAATATTAGAGGGATTTCTTGGGAAATTGAAGCGTGGGGTGAATGCTTATATTAATTATATCTGAAACAGTAAAACCAGTATCCTCAGTTGCAATGATATGATCGTTAAAGTGATATCTTTTTATTTGAATGTTTTTATGTTAGATTTTTAGTTATCCTTCTTTATTTACGTAGTAAGGCAGGAAGAAGAAGAAAAGTATCGAATGAATGTACATATGTAGCATTGTTTACTTTTGATGTGAATAGAAGTTAAAGATACGTTGAAATATTTTATACCGTAACGAAGGAGTAATTAAATTATAGAGGGAGCAACTTACATGGAAAATATATTAAAGGTATCTTCAAAATCAAAACCAAATTCAGTGGCAGGTGCAATTGCAGGTGTACTAAGAACAAGTGGAAATGTAGAAATTCAAGCGATTGGGGCTGGTTCTTTAAATCAAGCGATTAAAGCAATTGCAATCGCAAGAGGGTTTGTTGCTCCAAGTGGTATTGATTTGGCCTTTGTTCCAGCATTTCAAGAAGTTACTATTAATGATCAAGAAAGAACGGCGATTAAATTAATTATAGGTCCTAGGAAGAGAAGATCTTAAAAGAAAGTTTTGATATGAATAATTTGAAAAGGTTGATAGATAAAGTAATAAAAAGACCACTCTCATTTTTGAAGTGGTCTTTTGTATTTTCTTATTTCATATTGTGGATACGCCCCACATACTGAATTCGTAGTGGTATTCAGTGCGCTCAATAACAATCCCGAATTCTAAATCGTCCCCAACTAATACAAAATCTGCATATCCAGTTAGAAATCTTGATATGGTTGATAACGCTTCTAAATTCTCAAATACTTCAGTAATGTTCAGTTTAACTGCTTCAAATTTACCACCCTTAGAGAAAAAGAGTCTCCCTTCATTAACTGTAAATTTAATAGTTTTAGCTATTTCTTTTAACAATGCTATTGATAGTCTTCTGTTTTCTTCATAATTAGTGCTACCAAAATTTTTTATGTTTGAAGTTTGTGCTAGCGTATTAAATAAGTCTTTACAAAATAAATCATTAGATTCTGGATCTATAAATGAGTCCATAGAAACTGTAACAATATTAGAAAGTTCGTCTATCAGTTCTTTTCTACTACCATTTCTTTTTGCTTTCATTTTTAGAATTTCAATTCGGCTTTTATTCATATTACTCAAAATTTTTCACACCTTTACTCGCGTCGTGGGTGAATAAAACCCCACTGACTAAAGTTTTACTTGTTTTTCTAAAAAGGGGATACATGCAAGTTTCCTTTAAGATTCTATCAGTTTGTTCTTCTACATATCTGAGTCATTTTTCGAAGTCGGTTTAATATTATTTATTTTCATTTAGCATAGTCTCTAATTTATCTAATTCAATAAGTAGAGAATCGTCAAATCTTTTTACGAGACCAGTTTCAGTATAGGCTCTCACTGCCCCTTTAATTCCACGAGATTTACTTTGCTGATAAGTGGCTAAACGGTTTAATCGTTTTAATAAATCTTTATAGAAGGGATCTTCTTTTTGTATATTTTTTAAAATTTCAATTACTATCTCAATTTGATTTAATAGTACAGTTTCATTTTTAGACATATATATTTTCCTCCCTTTCCTAATTTAAATTATAAGATAATAGGAAAAAATAAACAGAGAAATAATGAATGGTTTATAAAATGAAAATTTATCAAATACAGTTAAATTAAAAGGCGATTATTTGCTCATATTTTCCACTCAATTAATATGAAACTACTGTTTTAAAACATATAACAAATAAAAAGTGTCACAAATGCGTGTATAACAGACATTTGTGACACTTTTATAGTTTTATTTAATAAAAAATAAACAACCCTAAAACTGCTCATTCTTCTCCCAAGATTCTACAATATAATGCGCAATCGTCGGATTAAAGCCTTTACCAACTAAAAACATAATTGCAGCAACTTCTGTTAAAGCGTGTTTATGTGATGTATGTTTTGCTTCATTTAAACCGTAATCTACCCAAGGTTTTACGAAATCTAGTACAGGTTTTTTTAAAGGTAAAAACTGTGTACCGACAACTTGTTGAATTTGTTGTTGCGTTGGTTCTGTAATTGGTCCAGGTGGTAAGATTTGTGGCTGTGTAATATCTAATGTTGGTCCAGGTGGTAAAATTTGTGGTTGTGTAATATCTAATGTTGGCGGTTTAGGTGGTGAGACACGTGCGTCGTAGTTTGGTTGATACATTTGTTGTTGGTATTGAGTTTGTTGTGGCTGAGTTGGGTACGGGTTTTGTTGAAATTGTTGCTCTTGAGTTTGTGGTGCTACATATGGCTTTTGTTGAAATTGTTGTTCTTGAGTTTGTGGTGCTACATATGGATTTTGAGGATATTCATAATTTGGACGTGTGTCGTATGAGTTTTGTTGAAATTGTTGTTCTTGAGTTTGCGGCGCTGTATATGGATTTTGTGGATAATCAGCTTCTTGATATTGCGGTGTTGCGTATGGATTTTGTTCATATTGTTGCTCTTGCTGTTGTAACTCTTGTTCTTCATATTGTTCTGTATATCTTTGTTCTTGTTGCTGAGGGTAAAATGGTTGCCTTGGGTAAGGCGGTTGATTATTATAGAACATATTTATTCCTCCTTCATGATGATGCCTACCACCTAGTGTATGGGCGGACAAGAAAATATGTGATGAAAAAATGCGGGCGTGTTACAATAAGTAACTGGGTGAAGATAAAATGACAAAACAAGAAAAGATAGAAAAAACAATTACGTTTGTAAAACATATTTTAGAAAAAGATGCGAGTGGGCATGATTGGTATCATATTGAGCGCGTACATAAACTGGCGATTTCTTTATCCGAGCAAGAAGGAGGAAATCGTTTTATAATTGAAATGGCAGCATTACTTCACGATGTGGCAGATGAGAAGTTAAATGAAAGTGAAGAAGCAGGAATGAAAAAAGTTGCTGATTGGTTAGAAGAGTTACATGTGGAAGAAGAGGAAAGTAAACATGTTCTTCATATCATCGCCAATATGTCTTATAAAGGTGGTCATGGCGGGAAAGTGGAGTCAATTGAAGGGAAGATTGTTCAAGATGCAGATCGCTTAGACGCTCTTGGAGCAATTGGAATAGCTCGCACATTTGCGTATGGTGGGGCGAAAGGGAGATTAATGTATGATCCAACTATTCCACCTCGTGAAGTGATGACGAAAGATGAATATAGAAAAAATAACGATCCATCTTTAAATCATTTTTATGAAAAACTTTTAAAACTAAAAGATTTAATGAATACGAATGCAGCAAAACAAGAGGCGGAAGT
Organism: Bacillus sp. F9_6S_D1_P_5; assembly: GCF_054823925.1. Taxonomy (NCBI): domain Bacteria; kingdom Bacillati; phylum Bacillota; class Bacilli; order Caryophanales; family Bacillaceae; genus Bacillus; species Bacillus sp. F9_6S_D1_P_5. The sequence continues at coordinate 38,724 of NZ_JBTREW010000017.1, forward strand.
TCGCCATCGCTATATGGAACAGTTTATTGAACAATTTATGAAAGAGTGGAATGCACAAATATGAAAATGTTAACTGTGGAAAATTTATCAAAATCATATGGAGAAAAACCGTTATTTGATGGATTATCATTTAGTATTGCAGAAGGACAACGTGCCGGAATTATCGGTGTAAACGGTACTGGTAAATCAACGTTATTAAAAATTATTGCAGGGGCAGAAATTGCTGATACAGGTGATATGACTCATTCACGTGGGTATACAATTAGTTATTTATCACAGCAACCAGAGTTTGATGAGCAATTAACAGTATTAGAACAAGTCTTCCATGGTGATACACCTTTAATTCGTCTTCTGCGTGACTATGAAAAGGCGCTATTACATATCGAAAAAGATCCAAGTAATGAAAAGGTACAGGAACAATTATTTGCAGTGCAACAACGTATGGATGCGATGGGTGCGTGGGAAGCAAATGCGAATGCAAAATCGTTATTAACGAAATTAGGAATTACTGATTTCACAGCAACTGTTGGAAATTTATCTGGTGGACAGAAAAAACGTATTGCGATGGCGCAGTGCTTTATTGAAACACCGGATCTATTAATTTTAGATGAGCCTACGAACCATCTTGACCATGAGACAGTTGAATGGTTAGAGGAATATTTAGCACGATATACAGGTGCAGTATTACTTATAACCCACGATCGTTATTTCTTAGATCGTGTGACGAATCGTATTTTCGAATTAGATAATGGAAAACTGTATAGTTATGAAGGGAATTACAGTACGTTTTTAGAAGCGAAAGCACTTCGTGAAGAACAAGAGCTTGCACAGGAATCAAAACGTCAAAACTTATATCGCCGCGAACTAGCTTGGATTCGCCGTGGTGCAAAAGCTCGTTCGACTAAGCAAAAGGCACGTATTCAACGTTTTGATGAGCTAAAAGGTCAAGAAGGACCAGCTGCAAAACAATCTGTTGATATTGCACTTAGCGGTAGCCGCCTTGGGAAAAAAGTACTTGAGTTAAAAGATGTAACGAAAAAATTCGGTGATAAAACTGTACTGAACAATTTTAATCATATTGTGAAACCAGGCGATCGTATCGGGGTTATTGGAGCGAATGGAAGCGGGAAATCTTCTCTATTAAATATGCTTGCAGGTAAAATATCTCCTGATAGTGGTGAAATTGAAGTTGGGCAAACAGTAAAAATCGCTTACTATACGCAAGAAAATGAAGAAATGAATTTAAATCAACGTATGATTGAATATATTAAAGAAATCGCAGAAGTCATTCATACGACAGACGGAAAAGTAATTGGCGCATCTCAAATGTTAGAACGTTTCTTATTCCCACCACATTCACACGGTACACCGATAGGTAAACTATCTGGTGGCGAGAGAAGACGTTTATACTTATTACGTATATTAATGGGAGAACCGAACGTACTATTATTGGATGAGCCTACGAATGATCTAGATACACAAACATTAACAGTGTTAGAAGATTATTTAGAAGATTTCCCAGGTGTTGTTTTAACTGTATCGCATGACCGTTACTTCTTGGATAAAGTAGTTGATGAATTGTTCATCTTTACGGGAGAAGGAGAAGTACGCGAATTTCTAGGTAGTTATACGGATTACTTAGAAATGGAAAAAACGAGAGAACTTATAGAGAAAGCGGAAGTACAAAAAGAGAAAAAAGTAGTAGAAGAAGCACCGAAACAACAACGTAAGCGTAAGCTTTCATATAACGAGCAGCGCGAATGGGAAACTATTGAAGATACAATTGCGGAACTTGAAGAAAAACTAGAATCAATTGGAGAAGAACTTGCGAATGTTGGTTCTGATTTCACAAAAGCACAAGAATTATCTGAAGCACAGCAAAAAACAGAAGAAGAGCTAGAAAAAACGATGGAAAGATGGAGTGAACTATCCGATATTGTTGAAGGATTAAAATAAAAACAAGCTGCATATATTGAAAAGTAAAGAGAAAAACTTTACACTATTGGTAGAACCTATTTTAGGAGGGAAAAAATGAGAACATCTAATCCAATGTTGAAAAAAGAGGCATTCCGTAAAGAGGGAGCAAGTGCTTCTGCGATGACTATTGGCGGAACAGTAGGCAAAACGTTTATTATGCTTATCTTGCTACTTGCAACGTCTGTCTATTCATACATACAGATGATGCAGGGGACGATGAAGATGCCAGTATTAATTGGTGCTTTAATCGTTGCGGCAATCATCGCATTTGCATCTATGTTCTTCCCGCGTATTTCACCTTTTGGTGCGCCAATCTATGCGGCGGTAGAAGGGGTTGTATTAGGTAGTATTTCAGCTGTTTATACAATGAAGTTTGGCGATTCTATCGTTTTAAATGCTGTATTACTAACAATCTCAATTCTATTTGCAATGTTAGTGTTATATGCAACACGCGTAGTAAAAGTAACGGATAAATTCCGTACAGGCGTGATGGCAGCAACACTTGGAATTATGGTTATGTACTTAGTCGTATTTCTACTAAACATGTTTGGTGTAACGGTTCCGTACATTCACCAAGGCGGTACAATCGGTATTATTATTAGTGCAGTTGTTATCGTAGTTGCTGCATTAAACTTATTACTAGATTTCGATTTAATCGAAAATGGTGTACGTAGTCAAGCTCCGAAATATATGGAGTGGTACACTGCGATGGGACTAATGCTTACATTAGTTTGGTTATACTTAGAAATTCTTCGTTTCGTTTCTTACTTTACGAAAAATGACTAATAAAAAATCCTGCATGAAAAATGCAGGATTTTTTATTTTTAAAGATAAATTGATTATATGGTATAATATGGATGTTGATAACTTGAGCTAAAGGGGGATGGAATATGATGAAAGAGAAGAAAGGGATTATGAAAAAATTATTTTCTAAAAGTTTTTTCATAGAACTAGATGATGCTTTAACGTATCCATCATCAGAAGTTATTACTACAGCAATAGAGGGATATGCGGCTGAATGCAATGAAAGACTAAATTTTGAAAGTAAAGTTAAACCGATTACTTTTTACTTAGAAAATGTAATGTACCGCGTTGAGGTAAAGATGGCTCGCGGTGGATATTACATTTCATGCAGTGAAGTATAAAATTTGAAACCTTACATGTTTAAAATATGTAAGGTTTCTTTTTTTCTTTTATAACATATAAAATAATATTTTTTACTTTAAAATATATTATTTTACGCTTTTTACCCTTCATAGATTTTTACTTACAATGAAGAAAAATATGTGAGGTGGTATAACTTATGATGAATCGAGTTGTATTAATCGGTAGATTGACAAAGGAGCCAGAATTATACTACACAAAGCAAGGCGTCGCGTATGCACGAATATGTGTTGCGGTGAATAGAGGTTTTCGAAATAGTTTAGGTGAGCAGCAAGTAGATTTTATTAATTGCGTCGTATGGAGAAGGTCAGCTGAGAATGTAACGGAATATTGTACGAAAGGTTCACTTGTTGGAATTACTGGACGTATTCATACGAGGAATTACGAGGATGATCAAGGAAAGAGAATATATGTAACGGAAGTTGTGATTGAGAGTATTACATTTTTGGAGAAAAGGCGGGAGGGTGCATCATAATAAGAAAGGACTTGAGGAAATTAAAGTATGATGGTGGAAAGAAATCAGCAAAATAAAGCATCCGAGTAGGAGTATAGAGTGGTAACATGTTACAATACAGCTAAGAACATGCAATAAAGGAGAGTTTTTTACGTGAAGATTAAAGCAATTGAACCGACGCCAAGTCCAAATACAATGAAAGTTATTTTGAATGAAGTATTACCATCAGGAGCGCGTAATAATTATACAAATGAAAATAAAGAACAAGCACCAATGCAAGTGCAAGAAATTTTGAAAATTGAAGGCATTAAAGGTGTATATCATGTAGCCGACTTTTTAGCAGTAGAGCGAAATGCAAAGTTTGATTGGAAAGTTTTATTACAACAAGTTCGTGCTGTTTTCGGTGAAGAAGTAGTGGAAGAAAGTGAAGAACAACAACTTGCTCATTTTGGGGAAGTGAAAGTGTTTGTTCAAATGTTCTTTACAATTCCAATGCAAGTGAAATTAACAGATGGAACTACGGAAGAACGTGTTGGTTTACCCGATCGTTTTAAAGAATCAATTATGAAAGTTCAAATGTCTGCACCAAACGTTGTAAAAGAACGTAAATGGGTGGAACAAAGTACACGTTACGGTAATTTTGAAGAAATTGGAAAAGAAGTAGTAGAAGAGATTGTTGCTGCTTATTCAGAAGAACGTGTAAATGAAACGGTTAAAGAATTATTAAATCAGGCAGGTGCTGTTGAAGTAACGATTCAAAAGCGTGAGCCATATAAAGTAACAGAAGAGATGATGAAAGATGCTGACTGGAAAAATCGCTTTGCAGCATTAGAACAAATGGACCCTACGGAAGAAGATATTCCAGTATTGAAGATGGCGTTAGATGATGAAAAAGTTTCAATTCGCCGTTTAGCAACAGCGTATTTAGGTATGGTAAAAGGTGATGGAGTATTGCCGTTATTATATAAAGCGCTATTAGATCGTTCAGTAAGTGTTCGCCGTACAGCGGGCGATTGCTTATCAGATGTAGGGGATCCGGCAGCGATGTTCGTTATGATTAAATCTCTGAAAGATTCAAGTAAATTAGTACGCTGGCGTGCAGCGATGTTCTTATTTGAACTTGGAGATGAAAGTGCGATTCCAGCATTAAAAGCAGCGCAAGATGATCCAGAGTTTGAAGTAGCGATGCAAGCACGTCTAGCATTAGAGCGTATTGAAGGCGGAGAAGAAGCAAAAGGTTCTGTATGGAAACAAATGACGGAGTCTCGTAAAGGGGAATAATGTATGATTGTTTTCTATGATAGTTGGTGTCCGATGTGTACGGCGGTTGCAGATCGTACGAAAAAATTAGATAAAAAGGGTAAGGTGAAATTTGTTTCATTTCGAGATAAAGAGGTAGTTGAGAAGTATGAACTTTCTCAAGAACTACAAAGTAAGATGGAACAAAGATTGTATATTTTTAAAAATAATAAGTGGTATGAAGGCATTCATAGCATACATGTATTAGCAAAGGCTGTTCCATCTTATTGGTTTGCCGTGCCTTTTATAAAGTTATCTATCATACTTGGATTTGGAAGTAAAGTATACGATTATATCGCTAACAATAGAAAACTTGTCCCAGTTGGACATTGCCGTGAAGGGGTATGTGAAATCCCTACAAAAAAATGAAATCATCGTAATCTTTCTTTTGCACCTAGTAATAGAGCGTGATATGATGAATTTGGAATGAAAGTTGAAGGAGAGATTACAAGATGTCAAATGCTTATGAAGAATACATGCGCCAAATGGTAATTCCAATGCGTCAAGAATTAGTGCGTTCTGGATTTGAAGAGTTAACTACAGAAGAAGCTGTAACAGAATTTATGGAAAACACGGCAGGTACAACTTTAGTAGTTGTAAACTCTGTTTGTGGTTGTGCAGCTGGTTTAGCACGTCCATCAGCAGGTCAAGCAGTTGTTCGTGCTGAAAAACAACCTGATCATCTTGTAACTGTATTCGCAGGTCAAGATAAAGATGCTACTGCAAAAATGCGTGAATACTTCGGAGAAATTCCTCCATCTTCACCATCTATGGCATTATTAAAAGGAAAAGAAGTTGTTCACTTCATTCACCGTCATGAAATTGAAGGTGCAACTATGGACGAAATTATTACGAACTTAGAACAAGCTTTCGAAAAGAATTGCTAAAGAAGGGGGAGAGTAAATCTCCCTCTTTTCTTTATATAGAGGTGAAACAATGATAGTAACAACAGCAGGAAGAACAAATAATGAAATGACAGATTATGCAAACAAGGTAGCGGCAGAATTAAATGGTTCTTTCGTTAAACGTAACGATATACCAGTACATAAACTGCATGAGCAATATGGACAAGATGTACTTGTTGTAGGGAAGAACCGATTAGCTATTTATCCGAAAGGTACGGAAGAGTCATTTTTCTTTCATCCAAACTCAGCGATGTTTCGTGTGAAAAGATTAATGCGCGGAGAACACGACCCGTTTGTACAAGCCACGCAATTAGAGAGCGGAATGACAGTGTTAGATTGTACGCTCGGTATGGCATCAGATAGTATTGTAGCTAGTTATATTGTTGGTGAGAGCGGAAAAGTAACAGGACTTGAAGGCAATGAGTATATGGCTTATATTATGGAGAATGGTTTGAAAACATGGTCTTCATCTGTTTCTGAAATTGATGAGGCAATGCAACGAATTGATGTGAAGCAAACGGAACATTACGCGTTTTTAAAACAATGTGAAGACAATAGTTTTGATGTTGTGTACCTTGATCCAATGTTTGAAGAAACTGTTATAGAATCAGATGGAATAAAAGGATTAAAACACTTCGCTTTGTATCATGATATTACTGACGAAACAATTGCAGAAGCGAAGCGTGTGGCGAGAGAGCGTGTCGTTCTGAAAGATCATTTCCGTAGTTCTAGATTTGAAAAACATAATTTTCACGTATATAAAAGAAAAAGTGCTAAGTTTCACTTTGGTGTAATTGATCCTTTCTAATTGTTTGAAAAGATGTATAATAAGCAATAATTAATTAAATATAATGTCTGTGATGAAGAGAGTAGTCTTTTTTAGAAGGAAAGCGAGCTGGGGATGGTGTGAGCCTAGTGCGGAAGAAAAAGATGAAGCGCACTTCGGAGATGCTTCTTGAACGAATAGTAGAGTAAGCCGAGGCCCCCTGTCCTCGTTATAAACGGGAAAGTGGTTCGTAATGAACAACAAGGGTGGTACCACGGGTTTAAACTCGTCTCTTTTTAGAGACGAGTTTTTTGTGTTTTAAAAAATAAGGAGGTTATATAGTATGGATTATAAAACGCAGTTTGCGGAAAGTTTATCCGATATTTTTACGAATGAATTAACGCAAAATCAAATTTTAGATTTAATTGAAACACCGAAACAAGATGAATTCGGTGATGCAGCATTTCCATGTTTTTCACTTGCGAAGCAATATAAAAAATCACCAGCTATTATCGCAAAGGAAGTTGCGGAGAAGTTAAGTGATCCATTTTTTACGAAGGTAGAGGCTGTTGGTCCTTATGTAAATGCATTTTTCAATCGTGAAATTGTAAGTGATGATGTATTAAAAACGATTTTAACGGAGAAAGAAGAGTACGGCCAAAATCACTTTGGTTGTGAAAAAACTGTAGTTATCGATTATTCCTCTCCTAATATCGCGAAACCTTTTTCAATGGGGCATTTACGTTCTACAATGATTGGAAATTCACTGAAACATATCGCTGAAAAATGTGGTTATGAAGTTGTAGGAATTAATTATATTGGAGACTGGGGAACACAGTTTGGAAAGTTAATTACCGCCTATAAAAAGTGGGGAAATGAAGAAGTAGTTAAAGAGGATCCAATACGCGAACTATTTAAGTTATATGTTCAATTCCATGAAGAGGTAAAAGGCGACGAAGAACTAGAAGAGGATGGACGCGCTTGGTTTAAGAAATTAGAAGAAAGTGATGAAGAAGCTGTTGAGCTTTGGAATTGGTTCCGTCACGAATCTTTAAAAGAATTTTCTCGTATTTATGAACTTCTCGGTGTTGAATTTACTAATTTTCAAGGAGAAGCTTTTTATAATAATTTGATGGAAGATTTTATTGGGATTTTAGAGGGGCATGATTTGCTTGAAGAGTCAGAAGGTGCGTTAGTCGTTAATTTAGAAGAAGAGGGAATGCCGCCTTGCTTAATTAGAAAATCAGATGGTGCGACGATTTACGCAACGCGTGACTTAACGGCAGCGTTATATCGTCAAAACACATATGCGTTTGATAAAGCGTTATATGTAGTTGGACCGGAACAAAGTCTACACTTCAATCAATTTTTCACGGTATTAAAAAAGCTTGGCTACAATTGGGTTGACGGCATGGAACATGTACCATTTGGATTCATTTTAAAAGATGGTAAGAAAATGTCGACACGTAAAGGAAGAGTTATTTTACTTGAAGAAGTACTTGAAGAAGCAATTGACCTTGCAAAACAAAATATTGAAGAGAAAAATCCAAACTTAAAACAGAAAGAAGAAGTAGCGAAGCAAGTCGGTGTTGGCGCAGTTATCTTCCACGATTTAAAAAACGAGCGTATGCATAATATCGAATTCTCATTAGAAAACATGCTGAAATTTGAAGGTGAAACAGGACCGTATGTACAGTACACACATGCACGTGCGTGCTCTATTTTAAGAAAAGAAAGTGTAGAATTTGAAACGTGTACATTTGCATTAAAAGATGATCATAGCTGGAGCGTCGTAAAATTACTGAATAAATTCCCACAAGTAATTGAAGCAGCCTTCAACAAAAATGAGCCATCAATCATTTCAAAATACGTATTAAATGTAGCACAATCGTTCAATAAATATTACGGAAATGTTCGTATATTGGAAGAGAGCGAAGAGAAAGAAAGCAGACTGGCATTAGTGTTTGCAGTGACAGTTGTATTAAAAGAGGGATTACGTTTACTTGGGATGGATGCTCCTGAGGAGATGTAAAACAAATAGGTATACGTATCATGGTAGATATGTATGCCTATTTGTTTTTATAGAAAATGTGAAAGCAGAAGTTTAATTTTATTAAATCTAAACTTTTTTACATTGGATTCAAGTGTAGGAATGTCCGCATTAAATGGAGAATTGTAATGTCATATATAAAGGAGGCGTTAAACTTGGAAACATACGATTGGAACAGTAAACTAACATACTTAAAAAACACGAGAGATTTATATTACAATGACGATTATGTAAGATTTTTAGTAAATACAGTTTGGAAGATTACTAAGCCAGCACATATCGTTGATTACGGTTGTGGATATGGTTATTTAGGCTTAGTATTAATGCCTTTACTTCCAGAAGGAACAAAGTATACCGGGATTGATAGTGGAGAAACATTATTATCTGAAGCGAGAGAGTTGTTTCGTTTACTTCCATATGAGACAGAATTTCTTGAGGGAGATGCTACAGAGATTGAATTGAACGATACATATGATATAGCAATTTGTCATGCTTTTTTATTACATATGAGTTCGCCAAAAACGATGCTACAAAAAATGATACATTCAATTAAAAAGGGCGGAAAAATAATCTGTTTTGAACCACATTGGATATCAAATATGTCTTCATACTTTTTAAATGAAGAGAATCAATCGGAAATTATTAGGTTAGGAGCTTTGCAAAAGTTATTTGAAAATGACATGCAGAGAAGCGGAAAAGATGGAAATATTGGTATGAAAATACCGATGTTTTTAAGTGAACTAGGAGTAAAAAATATTCAATGTCGAGTAAGTGATAAAGTGAACTTATTAGATTCTAATATGCATCATAATGATAAACAAATATTGTATCACTCATTAAAAGAAGAGGGGATTGCAGGAGATCCAGGTGATAAACAGCAATTTATAGAACGTTTAATGGCTAGAGGATTAACATATGATGATGGGCTAGCCCAATATGAAGCTGAACTCAAATTTTTTAGAGCGTTTCATCTACATTCCTCTTTAGTATATGCTCCGAATATGAAAATTACATTTGGTGACGTAGAATGTTGAAAGATAGCTGTGTGTCGAAGTATGGATTTTTTTGTTGATAAGTTGATATCCACCGTATAATCGCTGATATATTTAAATTATCGCCGATATAATTTTATGTACTGAATTTGGCTTCAAAAAGATAAGACCCGCATGTAACGTTACTCTATTTAATTAAACAAAATACAGAGAAAAACAATCATTTTTACTATATTTTGTTATAAATTAGAATAATATTAAATAATACTATCCATTATAGGATATTTTAGTTGAATACCTACAATATGATGTGTAAAATCTAAGCAAGTAGCAGTGCAAAAAATTATTCGAGGTGAATACATGCTAGATTTTAAGCAGTTAGATGCTTGTTTGAAAGACAAGAGATTTATAGATGGATTACAGGAAATAAATAATGAAATTTCATATATAAAAGAAAAGAATACTTTATCTTATTTGAAGAGTTGGCTTGCTAATATTCCTTCACATAAGGAGTTTGATATATTAATACGTCTTACTGATGAAGGGCTTATGCACCAATACAGTTCATTCCTCATTCGCTACGCTTATAAAAAATTCCCAAATATGAGAACGCTCTCTTTATATTGTGATGAGTTAATTGATGAGCGGAAAATACTTGAAGTAGAACAGTTGTTAAAAGATTCATTAGAAGAGGTAAATAAAGAAGAAATAGAAGTGGATCTTTTAGCGAAAACATATTTTACGTTAGTACGATGTTTGTTAGAAATGAAACGAAATGAAGAAGCGCTTTTTTATATGCAAAAGGCAGAGGAGTATAGTGCACGTGCCGTATTTGATAAATGGGGTTACGTCTATATGCATACAGGTGAATGGGAGAAAGCAGAAGAACAATTTATAGCCGGCATGCAGCATAAAGATTGTGAAGAGTTATCTACTTATTTATTAGCACAGTTATATGCAAATAAAGGGGAACAAAAACGTGCATTACAGCTAATTGATGATGCAATTGTAAAGTTCCCGCAAGTACCATATTTTCATTTTGAAAAGGTGAAATATTTATTAGATTTAGGGAAGTATGAAGAAGTGTTAGACGTAATAGATAACATAAATAATCAGCTTCCTTATCATGCGTATAAAACTTACTTCGTACATTTACGTGCAGAAGCTCTTTACAAAATGAATAAACTTGTAGATTTACAAAAGTTATTAAAAGAAGAAAAAAGTTTAAAAGAGTCTTTATATCATAATTTAGAAAAAAATCCAGATGGCCAAAAGGTTCACTTACCGATAGTTCCCATTGTACAAAAGGATAATTATTGTGTGCCGACAAGTTTAGAAATGATGTTGCAGTTATGGGGAGAAAAACGTACACAAGATGAAATAGCAGAGTTCATTTTTGATATGACGGGCTCGAAGTTTTCAGATACTGTTTCTTATTTGGAAGAATTAGGTTATGAATATCGTTATTTTAAAGGAAATGTGGAAACTTATAAGAAATTACTCGGCGAAGGAATTCCCGTTTTATTAAGTATTGATATTGAGCATGCTTCACATGTGCAAGTGCTAGCTGGGTATGATGATACGTTACAAGCTTTTTATGTTCAAGATCCAAACTTTATCGAACCAGTCATTGTGGAGTATAGTAAGTTACAAGAAAAATATCGTTATACAGGGTGTTTAGCGATTACGTTTGTTCCGAAAGAAAAGAAGGGACAATTATCATTTTTAGATGAGGAAGAACATCATTATTTTAAATCCATTTTTTCTTTAACGGATCATTTAGATGAACAAGATAAAGAGGGGATTCATAAGTTAGTACAATTTTTAAAAGAGACGAGTGATAATCCGAATACGTGGTTGTATACGGTTAAGCACTTAGATGTTGAAGTAGATAACGAGTTTATTATATGTTGTATTGAAAAGTTAATGGAGAAGTTTCCGAAATCAGATTTTGTTAAATTGCATGGTGCACAGTGCTTTATTCGCCTTGAAGAACTAGAAAAAGCTGGGCAAATGCTTGCGGGTGTTGAGAAGAAAAATAATCGTGCTTTATATCATTTAATAAACGGAAGGTATGCTTTTGAGCAGGAAAGTTATATAGAAGCGATTTCAAGTTTTCGTTCCTCGTTACAATTAGACGCGGATCAGCCAATTGCATGGAGTTTTCTCGCTTTATCATATATGTATATCGATCAATCTGAAAAGGCGTTGCAGTTTTCTCAAGTAGCTTTAGAGCGTAGTCCAGAACGATTCACTTTAACGAATCACGGGTTAATATTAATAGATTTAGAAAAATATGAAGAAGCGTATGAAATCTTTAATGATTTGTTAAAGGAATATAAAAATGAAGCACATGTATGGTATGAGCGAGCGAGATGTGCGCATTATTTAGGGAAATTATATTTAGCGATAAAAGGGCTTAAAATAGCAATTCATTTGGATAGTAATGCACCATACATTTATACGAAACTTGCGGAAATATACGAATCTGATTTGAAGGATGAAGAAAGTACGAAAGAAGTTTTATTAAAAGGTATTGAGAATTGTGACGATAAGGCACCTCTATACGTAAAACTCGGTGATTACCATTTCCAAAATGATAGTCTGGAAGAAGCAGAAACATTGTATACTCGTGCTTTGGAAGAAAATCATGATGATGTATACTCTCACTTCGGACTTACGCAAGTTTATATGGCAAGAGAACAATATAAGGAAGCAAAAGAATATATTCTCAGTATTGAAAAACAAATTGAAAAGAGCCAAGATTTCCTTATGAACGCGGGAATGGTTTTATGGGATGCTGAGGTTGAACTTGGTGGAAGTGAAGAAGGATTTAAAGTAGCGTTGTCTAAGTTAGAGAGTGGTATAAAGCAGAGCGAATATAATGTAGCAAGTGCGTTAGATGAATATGTGAATCGAATTAAAGGAACGGTATTTGTACAACGAGGTATAGCATTCTTAAGAACGTTACAGAAAGAAAGAAATGAAGTAAGTGAATACGGCTGTTATACAGGTATTTTATATGAATCTATTGGACAGTACGGCCAAGCGATGAAAAGATATAATAAGGCGATAGAACAAAAGGAAACCGCATTACCGTATTACCGAATTGGTGAAACACTTATGCTATTAGGGCAATTGACGGAAGCGAAACAAGCGTATGAAACATGTTTAGAGCTTGATGGGAATTTCGTCGGTGTACATTTACAACTTGCGGAAATATACGAAAAAGAAGAAAATCGTTCTAAAGAACAAAGTCATATGGTTCAGGCGATGAAAGAAGAGCCGTTGCATATTAATATGGAATATTTGGCACAGCTTTCAGTAGAAATGAATCTACAGGAAGAATTGCTGACTGAGCTAGAACAATTAGCGGACGAAGTACCTGAAATATGGAGATTAGACGCGGTTGCATATGTGTATGGGGCGATGGATGAAATAGATAAAGAACAAGCACAGATTGAATACGCGCTACAATTAGATGGTGAGCATACAGAAGTTCTATATCATTATGCAAAAGTACTAGTGAAAAATAGAAATGCAAAAGCAATTGAAATTGCAATGAAAGTGATACAAAAAGATGCAAATAATGAACGTATATTTGATGTATATGTAAAAGCGATAGAACAACATAAGAAATGGTCTAACATACGAGATTTTCTTCATACACTAAAAGTGAAAAAGGCAGAAAGAAGTATGGCATTTATGTATGCTGCATCTGCGGTTACAGAAAGATGGATTGAACGTCAACAAAGTGAACAGCCGAAGAAATCCATAATTACGAGAGCTTTTTATCGTATGAAAAACCGTGCGAAAGAAATTTCGATTATCACTACAATCATTGATTTATATGAAATTTCGTTAAAGTTAAATCAAAAAAATAGTATGGCAGCACAGCGATTTGCACTATTTTACGAGAATGTGACGATGAACAACGAGGCGATAGATGTATTACAAACATCGTTAGAAAATAAATGGGATTACGATGTAGCGAAGCAGCTTGTAAATCTTTTCATAGAGTGTGAGGAAGAAGATATGTTACGGGATGCTTCAGAATTAACGAAGCAAATGGTTCGAGAATTACCAGATGATTATGATACGCTTCTTTTACAAGCACAAGTATTGTTTAAAGCAGGGGAAGAAAGAAAAGCAGAAAAGATTACCTTACAATTAACGGAGCAAACACCGTTTGTAAATAGAGCGTTTCTTGCTTTAGGAGAAATATATCAAAGTCAAGAACGGTTTGAAGAGGCAATTCATGTATTAGAAAATGCTTCTGTACATCATCCAAATGAAACAGTGATTCTTCTTTCTTTAGCATCTTCATATCATGGTGCCGGCCAAACGCTGAAGGCAGAGAAAATAGCAAATGAAGCATTAAAAATTGATGCGAATGATTTGTTAGAGAGATACGATCGTGCTTGTTATTTAGCACAGTTAAACAGAATGGAAGAGGCGAAAGAAGAGCTTGAAATTGTACTTCATAAGGATGAGTCAGGATTTTTCGCTGAACTTATCGAGGATGATGAAAACTTAGCAGCATTGCGAGAATTAGAAAAGTAATTGTATACGAATAGGAAAAAAGAGTAAAAATATATTTTGAATTAGTTGACAATTTATTGCCCGATGGAATAGAATAGCTTTTAACAAAGTATACAAATCTGAAGACGAGAAAGAGTAAAATAGTGTACTGTTCCCCAGAGAGCCGGTATGTTGCTGAAAGCCGGTGTGCAGACGTTATTTGAAAATCATCTCCGAGGAGCCGAGGCTGAAAGTGAGTAAGCCCGGACGGATGTCTACCGTTACAAAGAACACGTATGATAGTACGTTGCTAAGTGCTATTAGTGAAGAGCTAATAGAATTAGGGTGGTATCGCGGGTAAACCCGTCCCTACTTCATAGGGACGGGTTTTTTGTGTGCTTTAAAATATTCAAAGGAGTGATTGTAGATGAAGAAAGTAGATGTAAAAGAGTCAGCTGTAGGGAGAGAAACACGTATTCGTAAACAGTGGAACGAGCAAAGCATTTTCGAGCAATCAATTCAGAATCGAGAAGGCGCACAATCTTTTGTGTTTTATGAAGGACCACCAACGGCGAACGGACTACCGCATGTAGGTCATGCACTTGGACGAACAATTAAAGATGTAGTAGCAAGATATAAAACGATGGCTGGTTATAAAGTATTAAGAAAAGCGGGATGGGATACACACGGTTTGCCTGTAGAATTAGGTGTTGAGAAGCAACTCGGTATTTCTGGTAAACATGAAATCGAAGAGTATGGAATTGAGCCATTTATTAAGAAGTGTAAAGAGAGTGTATTCACATACGAGAAGCAGTGGCGTGAATTCACTGAAAGTATCGGTTATTGGGTAGATATGGATGATCCATACGTTACGTTAAAGAATCCATATATCGAAAGTGTATGGCATATTTTAGGGACGATTCATGAAAAAGGATTATTGTATAAAGGGCATAGAGTTTCACCATATTGCCCAAGTTGTCAAACTTCACTAAGTTCACATGAGGTTGCACAAGGGTATAAAACAGTAAAAGATTTAAGTGCAACAGTTAAGTTTAAAGTGAAAGATAGTGAAAATGAGTATTTCCTAGGTTGGACAACGACACCTTGGACACTTCCAGCAAATGTTGCGCTCGCTGTACATTCAAATATGGAATACGTGAAAGCGAAACAAGAAGGTTATGTATACATTGTTGCGAAAGAACGTGTACAAGATGTATTAAAAGAAGACTATGAAGTATTATCTGTTCATAAAGGTGAAGAATTAGTAAATACATCTTATATGCCGCCATTTCCAATGAAGGAAGTTACAAATGGTTACCGAGTTATCGCAGCCGATTTTGTCACGGCAGATAGTGGTACAGGACTCGTTCATATCGCTCCAGCATACGGGGAGGACGATTATAGAGTCGTTCAAAGTGAAGGATTGTCATTCTTGCATGTTGTAGACGAGAAAGGCGAGTATACAGAAGCAGTTCCATTTTTGAAAGGTAAATTTGTAAAAGGTTGTGACGTGGATATCGTTCGTTATTTAGCGAAGGAAGGCTTACTATACCATAAAGAAAAGTATGAACATAGTTACCCGCATTGCTGGCGCTGTGATTCACCACTTCTTTATTATGCAGGAGAGAGTTGGTTAATCCGAACAACTGCAATTAAAGATACATTTTTACAGAATAACGATTCTGTTACTTGGTATCCAGACCATATGAAACATGGACGTTTTGGTAAGTTTTTAGAAAATATGGTGGACTGGAATATTAGTCGAAATAGATATTGGGGAACACCATTAAACGTATGGGAATGTGAAAGCTGCGATCATCAATTCGCACCGAAAAGCATTGCTGATTTAAGAAAGCATAGTACGAAAGAAACACCTGAAGATTTAGAATTGCATAAGCCGTATGTAGATGAAGTGCAAGTTAGCTGCGAAAAATGCGGTGGCACAATGAATCGTACTCCTGAAGTAATTGATGTTTGGTTTGATAGTGGTTCCATGCCATTTGCGCAATATCATTATCCGTTTGAAAATAAAGAGTTATTTGAAGAACAGTTTCCAGCGGATGTTATTGCAGAAGGCATTGATCAAACACGCGGATGGTTTTATAGTTTATTAGCAGTATCAGCACTATACACAGGGAAAGTACCTTATAAACGAGTGTTATCACTAGGGCATGTTCTAGACGAAGAAGGACAGAAAATGTCTAAAAGTAAAGGGAATGCACTAGATCCAGTTGATTTAGTAAATCAGTTTGGTGCAGATGCTTTAAGATGGGCGCTACTCGTTGATAGTGCTCCGTGGAATGCGAAGCGTTTTTCTGAAAGAACAGTACTGGAAGCAAAATCTAAATTTGTAGATACGTTAGTCAATGTGTATAGCTTCTACGTTTTATATGCAAATTTAGATGAGTACAATCCGAAAGAAACGTATGATGCAAAGCGGACGAAATTGGATGAATGGGTATTATCAAGATTGCATAGCACAACGAAAAAAGTGAGAACAGCACTTGATGATTATCAATTTACGAATGCAGCTCGTGAAATCGCGTCGCTTGTAGATGAAGTAAGTAACTGGTACGTAAGACGATCACGTAATCGTTTCTGGGAGTCTGGTATGAATGCTGAAAAAGCAGCTGCGTATGAGACACTTTATGAAGTGCTTGTGACAATTAGTAAATTAATTGCACCGTTTACACCGTTTGTCGCTGAAGATATTCATTTGAATTTAACTGGAAGTAGCGTTCATTTAGAGGATTATCCAGTTGTAAATGAATCACTACTTCAGCCGAAATTAGAAGCAGAAATGGATGCTGTTTTACAAGTTGTTGAACTTGGAAGAAGTAACCGTAATCAGCATTCTTTAAAAGTAAAACAGCCGTTAGCAGAACTTGTATTACTAGCACATAATGAAAATGATATGGATTGGGAATCTTATCGTGATATCGTCATGGATGAGTTAAATGTGAAGGCGTTCCATGTTGAACTTGATGAAACGAAATATACGTCCTATCAATTAAAGCTGAATTTCAAAACGGCTGGGCCAAAGTTTGGTAAAAATGTGAATGCAGTAAATGGCTGGCTAAAACAATTATCAAAAGAAGAAGTACAACACTTTGTATCTACAGAAAGAGCAGTTTACGAAGCTACATCGGGAGAAGAAGTAGTGGTAACAGCTGAAGATGTAGTAGTAGAGAAAGTTGCAAAATCAGGATTTTCTAATACGACTAACGGACAATATACAGTTATGTTAGATACAAATGTAACGGAAGAATTGTTACAAGAAGGAGTGGCACGTGAATTTATTCGAGCGGTTCAAGAATATCGTAAACAACTAAATTTACCAGTTAATTTACGAGTCGATATTATTCTTGATACAGAGGAAGAACTAAAGCGAACATTAACGAACCATAAAGATTTATTGGAAGAAAATTTACTCGTTAAGAGATTTGAATTTGGTCATTTAACGAATGAAGACGATGAACTATCTTTAGGTGAGGCGAAAGTTCGAATTAAATTAAGCGCGGCTCATTAAAGAAAAAAGGAAGCTGGAGTCATTCCAACTTCCTTTTTGTATGATGGAAATTTATCCGGCTAATTTCCTCATAATCTGTTCGATAGGTCCTCTAGTAAATGTCTTTCTTTATAGTAAACTAAATAAAATACTGTAGAAATATATTTCTACAGTATTTTTCTCATTGTATACATAAATATTGAGAAAATTTCACTCACCCTAAATCGAAAGGTAATAGAATTGTTTATAGAGAATTACTCGTAGATTCAATTTTTATCCCCCCATTTTGTGGGGAATGATTGCCTAGTGGTAATGGGATAAGGTTGAGCTACTTTATTAGGGGGAGTGGTTCTATGTTTAATAAAAAAATGGTGGCAATGGCGATGACTGTGCCGTTAGTAATGGGGACGATTTCTACGGTTTCGGCATTGGAAAAACAGCAGCAAGTAAAGCTAGAAGCTTATTCGCCGCAGAAAAAAGCAACTGAATATTTAAAAGAAAATGCTGCGCAGTATGGATTAAAAACAGACCTTTCAGACTTACAATATATTTCTACAACAGAAACGTCAGTAGCTTCATATGTTAGGTTCCAGCAAGTTGTGAATGGTGCACCTGTATTTTCAAAACAAATTACAGTTACTCTTAACGGAGAGGGAAAGGGAGTACTTGCTGTTTCTGATTATCAATCCGTTAAAGGTGTGAAGGAAGTAACGACAAAAATTAGTGAAAAAGATGCGATACAAAAATCAATGGCGTATGTTGGAGAGGCAAGTGAGCAAAACTTATGGGCTCCTACAGAGAAAGAATTTGGATATATTGTGGAAGAGGGAATTGCTCGTCCCGTATATAAAGTTGTAGTCCATTCTAATAATCCATTTGGTGCATGGGAAACATTTATTGATGCAGAAAATGGAAAGTTAATTAAAAAGGTTGATATAAACCGAAAAGTAGAAGGAACAGGAAAAGTATTTTTACCTAACCCTGTCGTATCAAGCGGGAGTTTAGCAGGATTAAAAGATAATAACGATGCAGATTCAACTGCGCTAACGAACCAATTGAAGACTGTAACGCTAAAAGGTTTAGATGGGACAGGATTTTTAATTGGAGAGTATGTAACGATTTCTTCAAAAGCAAAAACGAAATCTGCAAATTTACAATTTAACTATACACGCGCAAATGATAGCTTTGAAGATGTTATGTCCTATTATCATATCGATACATTACAGCGTTACATTCAAGGGTTAGGTTTTAAAAATATTAATAATCGCTCTATTAAAGTGAATGTGAATGGAACGACGGCTGATAACTCATTTTATTCTCCAACAACGAAAGCTTTAACTTTCGGTACTGGCGGAGTAGATGATGCAGAAGATGCTGGTATTATCGCACATGAATACGGGCATTCGATTCAAGATAACCAAGTTCCTGGCTTTGGTAGTTCAGCAGAAGGCGGAGCGATGGGAGAAGGATTTGGTGACTTCTTAGGTGCTACGTATGAAGATGCTGTATCGACTACAGGATACGGAAAAGCATGTGTTGGAGAGTGGGATGCGGCGGCTTATTCTAGTTCAGATCCAACATGCCTGCGCCGATTAGATACCAATAAAGTGTATCCGAAAGATTTAAAAAATCAAGTACATGCTGATGGGGAAATTTGGTCACAAGGACAATATGAGATGGCACAAGCTTTTGGCCGTGATGTTGCAACAAAAATTATTTTACAATCGCACTGGTCATTAACACCAAACTCTAAATTCAGTGATGGAGCAAAAGCAATTAAGCAAGCGGATGCTCTTTTATATGGCGGACAACATGCTGCTGAAATTGATCGTATTTGGGCAGCGAGAGGAATTAGTACGAATTAATATAAAAAGTCGTGGCATTTATTATAAGCCACGACTTTTTAATTTGCTTAAGAACTGGTACTAGTAAAGTAAGTTATACGAATGATAGTGTAAATTTATCCGCATTTCATTTATTTTGTTTCGTTTCGTCTTTAAAAACAAAATGCTCTTTAAATTTTCTAGACTCAACTTTTTGACCGTTTCTCATAGAACGGAAAGGGTGTTCTTGCCAAGTAATGATTACATCAACTTCATCTGCTTTTGTAGCAACTGGAAAATTAGCATGTTCAAATCCAGTTTTTCCACTTGCTAAGCGACTTTCCTTTCGTGAGAAAAGTTCATATTTCGTTTTCGTTTTTGGCTCGTTGCGGAATACTTCGACTTGTACGTTATATACTTCACTGTTTCCGACATTTTTTACTGAAAATTGATATGTTTGAAATTCATCTTTTTTAGTTTGAAGCATCTTTTTGCTTATTTTTTTTGGTTCATCAATATTCACTTGCCATTGATCAGAGTTTTGGGAGATTGGTAACGATTTTGGTGAATAGGCGTACGTTTCATTTACTACGATTAGGCATAACAAAAGGAGGAAGAAACTTATTGTTTTTTTCATTTACACACCTCGCTTTAAATTTGTTAGTTAATATGCGTAAAAAACACAATTTTTATGTAATAAAATGGAAAAAAGGTGATAATTTGATTCAAATGAATTTAAAAAAACTTGAAGAGATAGTAGATGGAGAAGGATTAAGAGAATCGTTTCACAATATAGAGATACAAGGTATCTGCATTGACTCTAAGAAAATTAAGAAAGGGAATTTGTTTGTCCCAATTATTAGAGTGAAAGATGGACATGATTATGCGAAAGAAGCAATGGATAATGGAGCTGTCGCTTCCTTATGGAAAAAGTCTTACGGTACTCCGCCAAAAGGGGGAGCAATTATATTTGTAGATGACACTTTGCTTGCTTTGCAACAATTGGCACAATTTTATCGAAAAGAGCTAAATGTAAAAGTAATCGGAATCACTGGTAGTAATGGCAAGACAACGGTAAAAGATATAATAAACACAATTTTAAATACAACTTATCGTGTGCATAAAACAAAGGGCAATTTTAATAGTCAAATCGGTTTGCCGTTAACGATTTTAGAAATGAAACGAGATACAGAGTTTTTAATACTTGAAATGGGGATGAGTGAAAAGGGACAAATTCGAAACTTATCAAAAATAGCACAGCCAGATGTAGCGGTAATTACAATGATTGGCCAGTCTCACTTAGAAGCGCTTGGATCCAGAGAAGAGATTGCGAAGGTTAAATTAGAAATTATTGATGGGTTAAAAGGAAATGGTTTGTTTTTATATAATGGTGGTGAACCATTGCTTTTGAAAAATAAAAATCTATCGAGTATAAATTGTAAGACATTTGGTGAAACGTATACAAATGATTTGTTTCCAACAAACGTGCAATTAGATGAATATGGTGTTCATTTTAAATTAAATGATTCAAATATACAGTACGATGTTCCCTTACATGGAAAACATAATATATTAAATACGATCGTCGGAATCGCTGTAGGTCAATATTATAATGTCACTGCAGAAAAAATACAGGAAGCATTGCGTCAAGTAAATATTACTCATATGCGCTTTCAATTTTTAACTGCTAAAACAGGTTTTACGATTATTAACGATGCATGGAATGCAAGTCCCTCTTCAATGAAGGCTGCAATTGAAACGTTACAGAAATTAAAAGTCTATAACAAAAAAATGATAGTAATTGGGGATATGTTGGAGTTAGGGAAGGAAGCTGAAACATATCATAGAGAAATTGGCAAAATGTTAAATCAAGAGAGCGTTCAATATGTATTTACCTATGGAGAGTTAGCTGAAATTGTAGCGGAAGAAGCAAGAAAGAACTTTGAAACAGGAAAAGTACAGTCATTTAATAATAAAGTAAAAATAGCAGAGGCAGTATTAAAAGTAATAACGAAAAAGGATGTCGTACTATTGAAAGGCTCACGCGGAATGGCTTTAGAGGAAATCGTACAAAATTGGATATGAAAAATGAAAATATATTTAAAAAGGCTTGCATTTAATAAAATGAAGAGATAGAATACTCTGTAAATATAAAAAGTGATGATCAGGAAAAGTACATGATGCAAAGGTCTACAGAGAGCAATCAGTTGCTGAGAAGATTGCGATACCGCATGATGGAAAGACACCTGTGAGTGTTGCTTTGAACGTGATAATTAGTAAAAGCAAACGGTACCTACCGTTATCAGGGCTAAGATGGTCATTATGACAATTTGGGTGGTACCGCGGAAAAATCCGTCCCTATTTATAGGGGCGGATTTTTGTATTCTTTGAAGGGAGGTGAGTGACCGTGGATGATGACGATGACAACAACAATAACGTAAATAAACAAAAAATTAATGGAGGGAAAAATAATGGATTCAATAATGAAGCGTTCACTCACAAAAGAATGTACGGAGCAAAGTGGAAAGGTTGTATTACTTCAAGGATGGGTAAAAAAGATTCGTCATCTAGGTAATGTTAGTTTTTTATTATTACGGGACAGAACAGGAGTAATTCAATGTGTATTAGAAAACGAGTTAGCTGGATTCAAAGTCGATGTAGAAAGTGTTGTCCACGTAATTGGTGAAATAGTTGAGACGTCAAAAACAGAATTAGGGGTTGAAGTGCTTGCTCACGAAGTGAAAATATTAAATGGCGCAGAACCACTTCCATTTGAAATAAATAAAAAGAAATTGCAAGTTGGCTTGGATCAACTACTGAATGAAAGGGTATTATCATTAAGGCATGAGAGAACTGCGGCGATATTTAAAGTGAAATCTACACTCGTTCAGAGCTTTAGTGAATTTCTTATAGAGAACGATTTCACGCATATATTTACTCC
This sequence comes from Bacillus sp. F9_6S_D1_P_5, assembly GCF_054823925.1. Taxonomy (NCBI): domain Bacteria; kingdom Bacillati; phylum Bacillota; class Bacilli; order Caryophanales; family Bacillaceae; genus Bacillus; species Bacillus sp. F9_6S_D1_P_5. The sequence goes on from NZ_JBTREW010000017.1 coordinate 61,124, forward strand.
GAAAATTGTTTCACAAGGGGCAGAAGGAGGAGCGAATGTTTTTAAACTTCCATACTTTCAAAAAGAAGCTTATTTAGCACAATCACCACAGTTTTATAAACAGATGATGGTAGCTGGAGGGTTAGAACGTGTTTTTGAAGTTGCACCTGTTTATAGAGCAGAACATCATAATTCTTCCCGTCATTTGAATGAATATATATCGTTAGACGTAGAACTTGGATTTATTCATGATTTTTATGAAGTGATGCAACTAGAAACGGATGTTTTACGATATATGTTTCAACAAGTAGCAAAAAACTGTGAAAAAGAACTACAACTATTACAAATAGAAGTACCTGTTATTACAGAAATACCGAAAATTACATTGTTAGAAGCGCAAGAAATTTTGAAAAGTAAGTACCGAAAAGAATCGCCAATTGGAGATTTAGATACAGAAGGTGAGAAGCTATTAGGGAAATATGTGAAGGAAACATATAAGAGTGAGTTTGTTTTCATTACACATTATCCGAAAGAAGCTAGGCCGATGTATACGATGCCGAATAATGAGAATCCATCTATTACTGATTCGTTCGACTTACTATATAAAGGACTAGAAATAACTTCAGGGGCGCAGCGAATTCATGATTATGAAATGTTACACGCTTCTTTTAAAGAAAAAGGATTACATCCAGATAAATTTCAATCTTATTTAAATACATTCCGATACGGTTGTCCCCCGCACGGTGGTTTTGGAATTGGATTAGAGAGAGTTGTATACAAACTATTAGAATTAATAAATGTACGAGAGGCGAGTGCTTTTCCGAGAGATTGTACGCGTCTTATACCATAAGAATAAACCCCTTCTATAGTATAGAAGGGGTTTATTCCTTTCAACACATGTTAAAAGGAATAATTTTTTGTGTGAAAATATGTAAATTATATTAAGAACATTTTATAATGAATTGAGAAAAAGAAAATTCATAAGTTATAATGAAATATGAATATAAAAAAAGTTCATATAATAAAGTATGGAAGGGTATGAAACATGTTATATCAAACTCAAGCAACACAACAAACACCAGCTTATATAATTTATCTTCTTGATGTAAGCGCATCAATGAACCAAATGATGGATGCAGGCGGAGAAGAAAAAAGAAGAATTGATATTGTAACGGATGCTCTTTCTTTAGCGATTCGCCAAATGGTATTTCGTTCAACGAAAGGTAGTCGCTTGCTTCCGAGATATAAGTTATCTATTTTAGCCTATAGCGATCATGTTTTTGATTTATTGGGTGGTGTGAAAACAATAGATGAGGTAGCAAGACTTCGCCCACTAGAAAAAATCCAAACGCATCGTTTAACTGATACAGCGAAAGCTTTCTCTGTAGTGGAGAAGTTATTGCAAAAGGAACTACCAAATTTACAAGACGGGCCAGCTCCTGTTGTTTGTCATATGACAGATGGGGCATCAACTGGTGAAGATCCAGAATCAATTGTACGAAGAATTATGAATATGTCTGTACCTGATGGAAACGTAATAATTGAAAATATTTTTATTTCAGATGAAATTATGCAAGACCAAATTTCTAATATAAAGAAGTGGGAAGGAATTATGCCAAATACAGAGATTACAGATGAATATGGTGCAAAGTTGCAAAGACTTTCATCGCCTATCCCTCAAAGCTATCGTGAGATGATGACGGAACATGGGTTTCATATTGCAGATGGTGCTGTGATGATGTTTCCTGGGACAAATGCGGACTTAGTATCACTTGGATTTCAAATGTCTGCTGCAACGCCGGTTCGATAGGAGAGAGAAGTATGATGAAATATATTCTATCTCAAGAGAAAGAAACGGTATTGCAAGACAAGGAAACTAAACATTTTACTTATCGATATAGCTATGTAAGAGCAAAAGAAACGCAGGATTTAAACGAGAGTGGACAAGACTTTCTAGTATTTCTAGATAATGGAACTAGTTTCATATTTGCGTTATGTGATGGTGTAGGGCTGTCTTTTCATGGTGAAATTGCTGCAAAATTTCTTGGTATGAAGTTAGTAAACTTGTTTGAAACATGTCAAGAAAGTGGACTGGATATTGCTACATTATTAAATGAACAGTTAAAAAATTGGATAGAAGAAGCTTCAGAGGAAGTGAGTGCATTTCGATTGCCAGAAGAAACACCGTGGTTACTTCGCGATGTATTAGAAGAAAAGCGAAAACAAGGTAGTGAAGCGATGTTTATCGGTGGGAAAATAGAGCTGATTCCAAATCAAGATAAAGTACAAATAGCGATAGTTACACATGGCGATTCATTTGTACAATTGTTTCAAGATAAAGAGAATTGTTTGAATGTAATGAAGTTTGAGAGAAATATAGAGAAAAGATGGTCTACGCAGCGGGGCATTATTGGTGGGGAATTGGCGGTTTTTTCAAAGACATTATCTAGGCAAGAAGCTAATCGGATAGTTATTCACTCAGACGGACTTGTGCCGCTTAAGCAGTATAACTTTGAGGAAGTGTTAAAAGAAATTGAGAGGGCACAGAACTCTCCGACAAGCGATGATATTTCATTTTTAGATATTTCTTGGTAACAAACATGATGGAAAAAAGGTGAATAAATGTGGAAGAGATTATTGTTACATACATAAAACAGTCAAATGAAGAAATAGATATTGCAATTCCAAATGACGTAAAAGTGGTGCAAATTATTGAATCGATTTTACATCATGAAAAAATAGATGAAGCATTAAGCGGGATCTATGAAATTAGAGTGGCAAAAGATAAAGAGGAGTGGCATTCTATTCGAAATGATGAAACGTTGCGCGATAATGATGTATGGGATGGACAATATGTAATGCTACATAAAAAAGGAGCAATTATCCCTTCTTTTGAAATGATGCCAGCAGAAGAAGTTTATAATGAACCTGTTAAACAAGATATGTCTTCTAGTGAAGAAGATTATGTATGGAAAATCATTGAGTAATAGTTTTTGGATGGGGAAGGAGAAATGTTTTGTGCAAAAATCACCGTATTTTCAACGCTCTCCGCGTGTGAAAGTAGATATACCGACAGGGGATGTTATTATTCATGATCCACCGAATATACCGGAGGAGCCGAAGTTTTCAATTGAAACAATGTTACTGCCTGCAATGATGACGGTTTTAACATTGGTATTATATTTTGTAATGATGAAATTTATGAAGATGAATGCAAGTTATATGCCATTAATGATGGTTTCAAGTATTCCGATGTTGGGGTCATATCTATTTACAACGATGGGACATTTCCGTAAAAAGAAAGAACATCGTCAAATGGTTGAACAATTACAAACAAGATACTTAGAGCAAATTCAAAAGCATCGAGTGGAATTAGATACGTTAAAGGTTGAACAAGCAAAATATTTAATTACACAAAATCCAAGCCCATTAAAAAGTGTACAAAGAATTGAAAATCGGGAAAGTAATTTATGGGAGCGTACACCTGAAAGTCCGGACTTTTTAGATATTCGTATTGGAACTGGAGAAAGACCATTCCTTGTAGAATTGAAGGTGCCTGAGCAGAAAGGTTATGAAGAAAATCCATTAGTTACAGAAGCACAAAATGTGAAAAGAGATTTCAATACGATACCAAATGGACACATTTCTATTTCTTTGAAAAAAAACGATGTAATTGGTGTAGTTGGAAATAAAGAAGATAGACTAAACTTTATTCGAATTGTAACGACGCAAATTATGACGCATCATGCACCAAATGAAGTGAAAATAGCAGCATTTTATCATGAGAAAGAGAAAAAGCAGTGGGATTGGATGAGGTGGCTTCCTCACGTATGGGATGAACAGAGAAGTATGCGCTTTTTATCTGAAAATCAACAAGATGCACAGAAACTAGCTGAAGTATTATTTACCCCACTTAACATGCGTAGAATCTATAATTCCTCTGCGCAAGCGGATGCCAAAGTTCCTTTAATTCCGATGTATGTCTTTTTCTTATCAGCGAGAGAATTATTAGAGGATGACCCTTTAATTCCCATGCTACTTAGAGAAGGTGAAAGTGTAGGAGCTTCTACATTTATTTTTGCGGAACAGAGGGAACGTTTACCGATGGAATGTGATCTTGTAATAAGCTTAAATGGAGAAAATGGTGAATTAGTAGAAACGTTTTCAAGTTCAGCTGAGAATAGTGGAACAACGCGTGCTAGTTTTAAAGTAGATCGACTTTCATTCGAACGATGTGAATTAGGAGCGCGAAGTATTGCTCCAATTCGAATGAAAAGTTCAACAGCAGCCAACATTCCGAAAGTATTAACATTTTTAGACTTGTTTCAAGCTAAAAACATGGAAGAATTACAAGTGCTAGAGAGATGGAAAGAAAATCGATACCCGACTTCATTGCCGGTTCCAATTGGTGTAAGAGAAGGAAGTAAACCTGTTTTTCTAAATATTCACGATAAAATAGAGAAAAAAGGGCATGGTCCGCACGGTCTAATGGCTGGTACAACTGGATCAGGAAAAAGTGAAGTAATTCAGTCTATAATAGCGGCGTTAGCGGCAACCTATCATCCTCATGAGATGGCATTTATGCTTATCGACTATAAAGGTGGTGGAATGTCAAACACATTTGCGGGATTACCGCATATTATTGCATCTATTACGAACTTAGAAGATCCAAACTTAATTGAGCGTGCCAGAATTTCATTAAAGGCAGAATTAGAGCGTAGACAAAAATTATTCATTCAGGCTGGAAATGTCCAGCATTTAGATGAATATTATGAAACAAGCTGGCGCGAAAAAGAACCTTTACCACATTTATTTATTGTTATTGATGAGTTTGCTCAAATGAAAAAGGAACAACCAGAATTTATGGACGAGCTAATTAGTGTCGCTGCAATAGGAAGGACGTTAGGAGTTCACTTATTATTAGCAACTCAAAAACCTTCAGGGGTTGTAAATGACAAGATTTGGAGTAACTCGCGTTTTCGAATTTGTTTACGTGTACAAGATGATGCGGATAGTCGTGAAATGTTAAAGATTCCAGATGCATCAAAAATCAATGTACCAGGACGAGGGTATCTCCAAGTTGGTAGCAATGAAGTATTGGAATTATTCCAATCAGCATGGAGCGGAGCACCGTATAATCCAAATGAAGAGAAAGTTCTTGATATAGTTGATTTTACAGAAGTTAAGCTCTCGGGTGAAAGAATAAAAGTGAAAAAGCGTCCAAAACCAATGACAAATAGTCCAAAACAACTACAAGCTTTTATTCAATATGTACAGAGCGTATCAGAAAAAGAAAATATTAAAGCATTACCAGGACCTTGGCTGGACCCATTACCAGAAAAATTATTGTTAAAAGAATTTTATGCTATGGAAGATTGGACAATTGCTGAGTGGAATAAATCAAAAGAATATTTACAAGTAACAGTAGGATTAATTGATGATGTTGCAAATCAAGCGCAATTTCCGCTGAAGTTAGATTTACAAGAAGGACACTTAAATATTTATGGTATGCCAGGAACAGGAAAAACAACGATGTTACAAACAATTATTATGTCTCTAGCAGTATCTCATACACCAGAAGAAGTGAATTTTTATATTATTGATTTTGGTCGTATGTTCTTAGATTTTAGAGATTTACCTCATGTAGGCGGGGTTGTACAAGAGGACGAAAATGAAAAAATGAAACGTCTATTCGGATTTTTAAAGAAGGAAATCACGTATAGAAAAGAGCGTTTTTCTAATATCGGTGCAAAGTCATTCTCTATGTATAATCGAATGGTTGGAAAGAAAATTCCTGCTATCGTTGTAATGGTAGATGGTTATATAAGATTTAAAAATGAATTCGAAAAAGAGAATGAAGTATTAGAAATGTTATTACGCGAATCAAGCACATATGGCGTGTACTTCTATTTCTCACTTAATCAAACAATTGATATGTTTGATCGTGTTCGTAATAATATACCGATGGCAATTACATTTGAATTGCAAGATAGAGCTGAATATCCTAGTTTAGTTGGTAAACCGAATTTCCCGTTAATTGAAGTTCCTATTGGCCGTGGGTTAATGAAAGGACAACCACCTGAATTGTTCCAAGCAGCACTGCCGTTTATAGGTGAAAGTGAATTAGAATACTCACAGCAATTAAAAACGATTATTCAAAAAATGGGCAGTGAATGGAATGGTGAAAAAGCAAAAGAGATTCCAATGGTTCCTAAAGAAATATTTGTAGAAGATATAGTTGAGCAATTAGAACCAACTCAAATTTCTGCAGGAGTTGAAACAGACGATATCCGTTTGCAAAATTTTTCATTGGACGAAATGAATCATATATTTATTGGTGGAAGAATAGAAGGCGGGAAAACATCATTATTACAAACACTTCTTTTCACTACTACATACCAATACTCTCCAGAAAAGGTTGAGCTATACTTAGTAGACCTTGGTGAAAGACCTACTGGCATATTAGCTCTTGGAGATTTACCTCATGTGAAGAAGAGAGTTACAGATGATATGCAATTAAAAGAAATGTTAGATGAATTGTTAGAGCTAATAAATAATAGAGAAGCAGTAGTACCTTCTATAGATCCAAAGGTAACAGTGGAGTTTCCATATAAGAAAATAATCATTGCAATTGATGATATTGATCAAATGTTAACGGTATTATCAACTGATTATGAGGCGAAAAATAAAATGGAACTAATAGTTCAAAATTGTAAAAATAAAGGGGTTCATTTTTTAACGGCGGCTACAACATCTAGTGTAAATAGCTTTTCACATGAAAAATGGTTTGGAGAAATTAGAAAGAGAAGTATAGGTTATTTATTAGGAACGACCCACAATAACGATGTATATTTCTTTAATATGAAACTTCCACATGCTGAAATCGATCAAGAATTATTAAGTGGGGATGGATATTGCATACGTAGAAAGCCAATAAAAATAAAATGTGCATATACACCATTACATTTACTTCGCACGATGACAGACAAAATTAGTGTGAAATGGTCTGAATTAAAAGTGAAATAATATTAAAATAGGGTTAAATTACTATAAAATAGAATTTTTTTGTAATTTAACTCTTTTAAAATTGTATGAATATAGTTTATAATCTAATTGTTGTATCATTTATGATTTGAAAGGGGAAATTAATACAATGACAGAAATTAAAATTAGACCAGAAGACCTTGAAAGAATTTCTAATAACTTTAATAACGCAGCTGCGGAAGCACAAAGTCAAGTTAATAGACTTGAAGGCGATATTAAAAGTTTAGATGGACAATGGGCTGGGTCAACACAAGCAAAATTCAGAGGAGAATTTGAAAATTCTAAACAAAAAATGCAACAATACATTCCTATTTTAGAAGGAATTTCGAGAGACCTAAAACGTATTGCTGAGAAATTCCGTAGTACAGATAACACATACTAAGAATAGAACAATTGCAAAAGACCAGGAGCTATTGTTCCTGGTCTTTTATATGAAAAATTGTCATATGAGAGTAAGGGGATAAAATGGGATTCCGACCGGAAGTAGGAGAAGAAATTAGTCTTAATAAAGATGTTTATCGGTTTGAGAAACATCCAGCAGTAGTTGGGATTGAAATGCCATATGGGCAAGAAGGTAGACAAGGAACAGTCTATCAACTACAACATGAAAATGGTATGGAACGAATTGCATTAAAAGTCTTTAAGGAACGCTATCGCGAGGAAAAACATCAACTAGCATTTTTGAAACCACTTTCTTCCTTAGCGGGTCTTAAAGTATGTTCACGCTATATTGTTACTAAAGAAGAACATATATCTGCTATCGAAAAATCAGAAGATCTTGCTAACAGTATTGTAATGCCTTGGATTGAAGGTCCAACTTGGGCTGATATTTTACAAGAGCAACGAATGTTATCAAAAGAACAATGTTTCTTTATTGCAGAAGCATTTCTTACAACACTTAAAATGATGGAAGAAAATGAAGTTGCTCATAATGATTTATCGTCTAGCAACATACTTGTACCTTTCTTAAGTGAAAATCCAATTAAAGGTCAACACTATATCGAACTTGTTGATGTTGAGCAAATGTATGGCCCAAAAACGAAAAGACCTTCGTTATTGCCAGCAGGTTCAGCGGGTTACGCACCGATGTATTTAAAAAGTGGAGTATGGCAAAAAGAAGCCGATCGATTTGCTGGTGCTATTTTATTGGGAGAAATATTAAGTTGGTGTAGTGAAGAAGTTCGAAATAAAAAATGGACGGATGCAAGTTACTTTAAAACGGAAGAAATGCAGACAGAATGTGAAAGGTATACGTTACTTCAGCAAGTATTACATGATGAATGGAACGGGGAAATTGCAAAATTATTTAAGCAGGCATGGAGCAGTAAATCTTTCGCAGAATGCCCAAGCTTTGCACAGTGGTACAATGTATTTAATAGCGCGAGAGAAAGAATAAAAATTGATGCGGAAAGGCAGTCAGCAGAAGAACACTCTCTTTTTGTATCAAAATGTTTGGAAATTGCAAGATTATTAGAAGAGAGAGGATTTAAACAAGCGGCATTATATGAGTATAAAATAATTTTCAATTCACTCAATCCATCAAAAGCTCTACAAAAAGAACTCGCATATATCATTCAAACTATGGAGAGTCAAGAGCCTGAAATAAATAATAAAATGGTCCTACAACATTATTTGGAATTAGCTACTGAATTGGAACGAGAAAACAATGCAGCATTTGCTTGTTTCGTCTATTCACGAATCGTACAATTTCCAAACATTGACCAGGCGTTAAAACAGGAAATTGAAAGCATTATTGAAGAGATAAAAGAAGAGCAAGGAACACAGTCGCAGCAAGAAGTAGCAGCTACAATTACAGTGCCAAATAGCATTCTGCAGAGCCGAAAACAAACGAAAAAACAAGTGGAATATGATGTGGATGATGAAATTTTAAATGCAAAAGCATCAAATCAACCACTCACAATAACGCATGAACAAAGCGAACCGTCGGCTTTTTCTACATGGTGGAAAAAGAATAAAAAGCGAATTTTGATTATTGGTTCAACTGTAGTGGTTGTTATAGGTGGTTCAACGTTATTTTATTTCTACACAACAAACGCTAAATATCAAAAGTTTATGGAACAAGCACGACAAGCTTATGATGATAAAAAATATACAAAAGCTGAAGAAGCTGTTGGACATGCAATTGCTGTGAAGGGTAAAGACGAGGCTTATCTCCAATTAGCAACGATTTACGTTGCTGAAGGAAAAAATAAAATTGCAATCGATTATATTACAAAACTAATAAAAGATAGAGAAATCGATAAAGAAAATAATGAAGCTGCTTATCTATTAGCTTCAGCGAATTTCCGAATTGGAAAATATCAAGAAGCAGTGCAAAATTTTGAACAAGCGCTAGCGAATAATGCAAAAGGAATTGAACCATACAAAAAAGATGCGATGCGAGATTTAGCTGTAAGTCATATGAAAATGAAAGAATTTGAAAAAGCGGAAGATGTTATTGTCAAAATGAGCACGAAGACAAATGAGGATAAGGCAATTGTTTCTTATTTAAAAGGTCAATTATCAACCGCAACGGTACAGTTAGACAAAGCAGAATCTTTCTTTAAAGAAGCTATTATGCAAGATTCAAAGAATGCCATATATACAATTGAACTTTCAAATTTATATGTGCTTTGGAATAAAACAAATCTAATTGATAGTGCAAAGAAAGAAATGAATTATCAACAAGCATCTCACATTTTACAAGTAGCGATTCAAAAAGATATGAAAAATATTGAGTTGTTAAATCAACTAGGAATTGTGTATTACGAAGCGGGTCAATTTTATGAAACGCGAGATGGTGCAAAGAGTACTGCTGCATATCAGCAAGCGTTAGAAGCTTACAATAGAGTTGTCAGCAGTGGAACACGCGACATAAATACGCTTGTAAATATAGGGATTTTATACGATAAAGTGGGACAAGGGAATGAAGCAGAGAAGCTTTTCACAGAAGCATACTCACAAAACGATGAAAATCCACATGTGAATTTTGCATTCGGGATGTTTAAAATTAAACAGAAAAAATACGAGGAAGCAAGTCGTTTCTTAAGAAAAACAGTGCAAGCAAATGAAAATGAATCCGAAGTGAAAGCTGCGCAAGAAAAACTAACAGAAATGAAAACAAACGGTTGGATTCAATAAAGATAGGAAAAGGGGAAAAGGACATGGAGGAAAACAATAATAACTTAGGGAAAAAAGTCGCTATATCAGTAATGTCAGTAGCTTTATTTGGGACGTCAGGATATCTTGTGTATGACAAAGGCTTTAAGACAGTAGGAAAAGAACAAGTAAAACTAGCAAGTAATACAGAAGAGAAAAAAGATGATCGTATTACAGGGGGCGATTTACAGTCTATGTTCCCGAATTTAGTCGCTGATCCTGCAAAAAAAGATGAAAAACCCGGCGAAAAACCAACTATTAATTTAGCAGACTTAATTGGGAATAATAAATCACCAATTACGCCAGTAACATATAAACCAGATGAAGTATCGGTGGAAAAGAAAGATCCGCAGATTAAATTATCAGATGCACCAACTCCACAAAAACTAGATTTACCAACTAATATGGTTGGACCTGTGGCAGAACCAAGTAAAAATAATGATAATGCTCAATTACCTACATCTACTGTAGAACCGCCAAAAACTAATACCGGAACAGGAGGAACTGGAACAGAAGGAACTGAAACAGGAGGAACTGGAACAGAGGGGACTGGAAAAGGAGGAACTGAAACAGAAGGAACTGGAACAGAAAAACCAGAACCAAAACCGGATCCAGAACCAAAACCAGAACCAAAGCCAGAACCAGAACCAGAACCAAAACCGGAACCAAAACCAGAACCAAAACCGGATCCAGAACCAACACACCCAACAATTACAGTATCACCAAAAACAGGTGATATTTTAGTTGAGTGGTACGCAGGAAATGGAAAATACTACTCATCTGTTTTCTTTAATGATTTTTATACGAGTCAAAAAGAACTGGATGAAAATGCATTAAATAATTTAACAAACTACTATAGCAAAAAAGAAGACTGGACGCTCGTTAGCCAATTGAATACACCATCAAAATCAAAATCGATAGCTGAACATAAGTTAGCATTAGATAATGTAGAACAAATTCTTACAAGTGGTGAATATTCAAATGAGAGAGCACTATTCTATTTACGTAATCAAATGAATGTATTAAATGAATCGGTTACTACACAAGAAGAATTACAAAGATATTTAAGTGAAAATAAGAAAGATTATATTAAATCTGTAGCAGAAAAAGTTTATCAAACAGCAATAGAAGAAAAAAGAGAGTGGTCAAATACAGGGGATGTAGCATCTTTAGAACAAGCATTAAGTAAATTTTATTTAGTTACATCAGTACTTGAAAGCGTAGATCCTACATTAGTAGAAAAAGCGAATCAAGGTGTAGAAGATATTTTCAACAAGCTATTACAAGAAGAATTACAGAACCTTAATATCCAAACAACAGTAGTGCAGTCTGCAACTGAGATACAAGAAAAAGCAAGCCCTGTAAAAGAAAATACTAGCAGTAATGAAGGAAAAGCAGTTACAGAAGAAAATGAGGCAACAAGTACAACAACTGAGAAAAACCAAAAAGATGCTAAGACTGAAGGTACCAAAAATAACGAGAAAACAAATAATATCGATTCAAGTACTCAAAAAGCACAAGTAAAATCTGAACCATTTAGTCAAGAAATCGATCAAATAGAAACATATTTAAATCCAACGAATCCACAATATGAAAATGCTTTACTATTAGCAAATAAGTATATTGACGGTGCAACAGGAGAACGAAAAGAAAAATTAGAACAGCAATTTAGTGCGGCTGTAGAGGGACTTCGTGGACAAATTAAAGATTCTAATTTCAAAGTCGAAGATGCTATAAATAAAGCGAATTTATTAGCAAATACGACAAGAGTAGAAAAATCCGTTCAAGATGAATCTCATAAGTTATTAATGCCGCTAATGTTTGAAAGAAAAGCAAACGATGCTGCAAATAATGGAGAATATTATACAGCAGTATTAAATATTGCAAATGCAATTCGTACAAAGCACCCATTGGAACGTTCAAGAGAAGAAATGGTTAATTATGCGAATAAATTATGGACAGATACAGAAAATGAATGGAATAAAATGAATGGAACGACAGGATGGCAAAGTGAAGTAAGTAAAAACTTATTACCATCATACACATTACTTGCACAGTTAAAGGATATTGATAAAACGATTGGCCAAATAAGCGGTATGAATATGATTGATAATGCATCCAAAAAAATGGAGGGAATTCAACTTGTGCAATTAGCAGGTGATGAAGCAAATAAAGAAGGACAAACGAGCCTTTATAATGCTTTACATTATTATGGTCAAGCAGCTTCTCGAGGTGTTGTTGACAAAACAGGATTTTCTAATGTTGCTAGTCTAGTAATTAAAGAAGCAAAACAGTTAGAGAAAACGCAATATAAATCAGCGTTAAACAACTATCAAATTTTATATAAAACACCAGGTATTGAAGAATTAGGAATTAAAGATGAGGTAAAAGCGGCAATTGAGTATTTGAGTACATTTGAAGCTGCAAAGGTAAGCGGAAATAAAGATACGATTGAAGATTTAGCTTCAGCAATTGAATTAACTTATCGTTCTATGGAACTAGGATATCCAGAAGCAGATGCAAAAGAATGGATGAATACGGTAGCTCTAAAAATGTTTAATAAAGGTGCAGGATATATGTCTGCAACTGATACGAATAATGCGTATAAATGTTTTGAATTTTTAACTCGTGATAAATATGCAAATGCTATTAATGGAGAAATAACGAAACAAGCAAAAGAGAATGTAGAAAAAATTAAATCTATGAACGTTAAAAAATAATTAGATTTAACATTCGCCATCTTACTTTACGTAAGATGGCGAAATTATTTCGCATAAGGAGTAAATATTAATGAGTTTAGTAGAAATTTGAATTTTACTAAACTCATTAATTATTCATTAAAGCCACACTATGCATAATACAGAATTTGAAAGGTGGAAAAAAGATGATTAGCAATTTAAAAAGGGAAGCATTAGCCTCATTGAAAGGCCGATGGGGATTAGGGGGAGGTTCAACGTTTCTTAATTATCTCATCCCCGTAGCAAGTATGTATATCATTGGTATAGTAGTATTTCTAATTTTTGGTTTGTTTATAGATATTATAGGACCTGAGAACTTTGTATATTATTCATATGGCGAACCTCAAATTAATTTTGGATTGATTTTATCTCAAATTATTGTATGGGCTATTATTTTTATTCTTTATATTGTTGTACAAAGTGTTATGAGTTACGGCTATTATACAATCACATTACGTTTAGCGAAAAATGAATCTACCACAATAGGTGATCTATTTGCTGGTTTCAATTCAAATAATATATTTAGAGCTATGAAATTAGGTATCTTACAAACAATATTTATTAGCTTATGGAGTCTTTTGTTCATTGTTCCAGGTATTATTAAATTTTTCTCTTATTCTATGGCTTACTACATTATGTTAGAGGATCCAGAATGTACAGCAAGTGAAGCAATTAAAAAAAGTAAAATGATGATGAAAGGACATAAGTTAGATTTATTTATCACTTGGTTAAGTTTCATTGGTTGGTTTATTTTAGGTTCATTGGTGGGAATATTTACACTAAATCTTCCATATCTTTGGATTACGCCATATTATACTACTACAGTATCACATTTCTACCTAAATCTAGTAAGTAGAACTAATAATACAAATGAAGTACCAGTTATCAATATTCAAAAATAACGGATTTAACATTCGCCATCTTACTTTAAGTAAGATGGCGAATTTATTTCACATAAGGAGTGAAGTTCAATGAATTTACTAGAAATTTGTCCATTAGATGAGGCGTTAGTGGAAGCTTTACAGAATGAAGAAAAAAGAGTTCATTTTTATGAGATATTACAGAAATCAAATTTGTACGTTGTTGCTTCTGTAGAGGGAGATACAACTGTAGATGAAGAAGGGAATTTGATTTCAACTGAAAATACACAATTGCAAATTCATTATTTTGAAATGGAAGAAGGATTAATGTTACCACTGTATTCTGATTTGAAACATTTAGAAATGGTTATTCCAGAAGAATGTCCATACGTCTCTATGAATGCAGTTGAATTATTAAAGACGATAGATTTAGAGGCAAATGTAATATTAAATCCAGGAACAAAATTTCAAAAATTATTTGTAAAGGAAGAAATTGAAGCGATTTGTGATAATAGTATTTTTGATGTTTTTTCTAAAGAGGATAAGTAAAATTTGATGCAGTTCTATTCATTTTTGGTATAAAATAGAGGAAGGTGGGAGAAGGTTTGGAAATTAAGGTCAAACCTGAATAACTCGAACAAATTGCCAAAAACATATCAGAGATGCAAACACACAGCCAGAACATACAACAAAATCTCAATCAATCTATGTTTAGTATTCAAATGCAATGGCAAGGAGCAACGAGTCAGCATTTTTATGGGGAATATATGAGATCAATGAGACTCATGGAATCTTACATACGTAACTTACAAGTTACAGAAAAAGAATTACGGCGTATCGCTCAAAAGTTTCGTCAAGCAGATGAAGAATATCAAAAGAAACAAAATGAAAAATTGAAAGAAACCCATAAAAAAGAAAAGAAACATGAAAAATCATGGTGGGAAAAGGGAGTAGAAGGAGCAGCTGAATTCATTGGAGTAAATGATGCAATTCGTGCAGTTACCGGTAAAGACCCTATTACAGGAAAAGAATTATCATCAAAAGAAAGACTCATCGCCGCAGGATGGACACTCCTAAACTTTGTTCCTGTTGGAAAAGTGGCAAGTCTTGCTGGAAAAGGAATAAAGTATGTCGCTTCTAGCTTTGGCAAGACGATTGTAAAAGCAGGAAAAAGACTAGGCGAAGGCGTAACAATGGTAGCCGGAAAAGCTGGCAAAGTAGCTGTTGATGGCATAAAGACAGCCAGCCACAAAGTAACAGAAGGTGTAAACTTTGTAGCCTCGACAGCAAAAGGATTTGCCGACAAAATCGGAAGTCTATAGAACAAAGGTGCCACAACCGTAAAAACAACTTTCTTGCAGGGGAATGAAAAGATCCAGCACGCAGTAAAAACATTACTGGAATACAAATGGATCCCAGGCGAGGGAAAAGGCTTTGCCATGGCTGGAGTAGGAAAGGTCTCAGGAGGACAGTATTCTCTGAAAGAGGCTTATCAGTATATGGAGAGTAAGGTTGTTAAGGGTACGGGTGGAGCTAATAACTTTAAATTTGGAGATAATGCTAAAAATCATCTAAAAAATGTTGAGAATATAAGCACTAAAAAAGGGGTTAGTGGTGGACATAACATGGATGAATTTTACAATGCTTTGAAAAATCAGGGTGTTGATGTAGAAGACTTAATTATATCTAAAAAATCACATTCTTCAATTGAAGGGATTTATGAGATAGAATACAAAATACCTAGAAAAGATATGGCTGGAAATATTGCAGAACCTGTTTCGTATAAAAATATTAAGGAGCCTAAAACAATATACGATCCAGCAATGATTAGTGATGATAAGATATATCAGTGGGGAAAAGAAGCAATGCAAAAGGGAACAATAAATGGTAGGCTTGTTGAAGGTACTGCTTCAAATGGATTGAAGTTCAGAGGTTATTTAAATGATACTGGGGAGATAACTAACTTTTTTCCAATTCTAGACTGACATTATAAGATACAATATTTATAGGAGGATAAAATGAATAGTAATTTTGAATTTATTGAAGATGAAGAGAAAAATGATGAATTGATGTCAATATATTTTAACTTTATAAACGGTAAGTACTTGGAAAGAGCTTTGAGTTTTTTTGTGAAAAAAGAGGGGTTTGGACAAGAAATAGTATTTGTTCATTTTCAGTCTGATTTAGATGAATTTGATATGTCACAGCTACCTACACCTTTAGATGATAAGCATGTGTTAGTTGAATTAGATTCTCCAGCTGTGGAGTCTGAACAACAAGTGTATTTGGACTTTGAAACTTTTTATAATTATTTGGAAGAACATGTGAAAAAAGAAGTGGAAAAAAATCCAGAAAGAAATGGATTAATGGATTTATTAGTACAAGTTAAGCGTAGCTTAAATTTGTAATATCTTATAGCCATTTTACTAGATTCGAAGATTCGAAGGGCAGAAAAAGAACTTTTTGAAGAATGCGTTTTTATTAGGAATTTATTATATATCAATAAGGAAGATTGTCTAATATTGAATAAGTAAAGAGGAAGTTATAGATGAAGAAGACTCAACAAAAGAGACCTCATATTTGAGGTCTCTTTTGTTGAATGTATTGAAAAAATACCTAATTAAAAATTAGCGTGAGATAACAACTATAAGGGTACGGGTAAAGTTACTAAGGATGTAGACAAAATTGATTATGGAGCTTATTTAAAAAAGAATATAGGAGATCCTCCAAAAGATATATTTGATCCGCATGCGCATCATATTGTATTTAAAAAAGGAAATGGAAAAGCTCAAAAAGAATTAGTTAAAGAAAATGCTAAGGTACTAAAAATACATGAGAATGAAAAGGGGATTATTGTATTTGGTAATAATCCACAACATACTGAGGTTACTGTTTTTCAAAATAAAGTTCTGAAATGGCAACGAGAAGATGGGAAGAGATAGTTTAATGGAAGTAGGTGTATTTATGGGAGAAACGAGAAATCTTATGAATAGTATATGGTTTGGAGAAAAAACAATTTTAGCTAAATCGGAAATAAAAGAAAGACTTTTAAAATCTGTAACAGAAGCGGAAGTTTTATTTAACTTAATAGAATTATTGAAAACGGGGGATTTTACTCAAAAACCACTATTAGTTCAATTAATGAATCAGACTAAAGATGAAGCTGTTCTGAATTTATGTGTTAGAGTATTTTTATCTGTCGCAACACATGAAGACTTAAGAAATTCAAATAATCTCCGTTTTCTTAGTGAGGTAACTGAAGAAACAGTAGACACTTTTGCATCAGCAGCCACAACCTCACTTTCTCTTGAGGTAATTCCATATTTATTGGCTTTACTTGAAGAGTGGGAGGAATTCAGTGATACAGCTACTATTATAAGAGACTCTATTGATTCTTTTATTAATTTTGAAGAGCAAATTGGTGAAGATGCAACTATAGATGAAATTGGAAATTTTTATTTTAAGTATTGTCAAGAAAAGGATACAAATAGTTATTATTTTCAACAGAATTTAGCTTTTCCTGGACACTTAGCTAAAAAATTGATTCAGCGGGTTATGATTGCTGCAAATAATGATGAGCAATTAAAAATGGAATTAATACCATCTTTATTATCAATTTGGACTGGTAAAAGAGTACCTGCGGATTACAACACTATTATTAGTGCAAGTAATTATAAAGATTTTATTGACTATATAAACGAATTTTCAAGTGAAAATTGGGAAAAGGGACAAAAATATTTTTACGGATATAAGCTTTAACTATAACCTATGAAAAACAAGTATATGTGAAGTAAATAGAAAAATATATGGTGTTTGAAAATATATACCTCATGATGGTTGTACTATCATAGAGTATTATGTGCAATGATAGAATAGGAAAAGAAGTACGAGCTTAGGCGAGATGGCATTTTACATGGCGGTGAATATAAACACATGGAGTGGGCATGAAACTAACGAACTCGTACAAACTCGTAAGTTTTAATATAGTATTTGTCATGATATACAAAAGGTATCATACTGTTACTACAAAACTTACAAATTTACGCTACTTAAAAATAGATGAACTTAAAGCACTTGATTGTCAATTAAAGGAAACAAGTGCTTTTTTGTGTTTTAGCGTAGAAATTTAAAAGAGCACTATAATTTTATAAGTGCATTAAGTGTTAAATTTTTATTGTTGTTTTATAGACTGTAGTGGCTATGTACAGTATATGACGATAGTGGAGGAAAAAATAAAGGGTTGTATTATGTTTTGAAGTCATCGTAAAGTACGTTTTAACGGTTGATGTAAAAATACATATAATAAAAGGTGAAGTGACGTTAACTACAGCGGTAGATAATACTATTCAACAAAAAGAGTCATCGCAACAACAAGATAACGGTGATCCAGAAGAAGGTACTGCTGATAGTGGTGATGATGACGAAGGATAAAAAAAGGTTTCTCAACAAATTTTAATATAACCCTTGACAGTTACAAATATAATCGATATACTTCATATTAATTTCAAAAGAAAATATATTCTAAATATTTAAATGTGTTGAATAGGAGTAGTAAGGTCGTATATTTGTACAGAGAGCTATGGGTTGGTGTGACATAGCCAAATGACATCCTGAACTCGCCTAGGAGCAGTAAGGTGGAACGGAATCACATTCTTAGTAAATCTTAACGGTTAACCTTCGATATTAGGTTTGTAATCAAACGATTACTACTAAGGTGGATTCATAATGGAATCAATAAGAGTGGTACCGCGTTAAGCAAATGGCTTAGCGTCTCTTTATATAGAGACGTTGGGCCATTTTTTTATTTTATAGGAATAGAAATGGAGGGTATATTCGAATTGGTCTATATAATTTGATTATTCGTATAAAATGATTTAATTAGGAGGAAAATAAGATGAAACAGACGGAGCAGTGGACTTCGAAATTAGGGTTTATAATGGCTGCAGCAGGATCAGCAATTGGGCTAGGTGCAATATGGAAGTTTCCTTATATCGCTGGCAAGAGTGGGGGAGGAGCATTCTTTTTAATTTTTATATTATTTACAGTATTAATTGGACTACCGCTACTTATAGCTGAATTTATGATTGGACGTAGTACACAGAAGCAAGCAGTTGGCGCATTTAAAAGTATTGCACCAAATACAGGGTGGCACTGGATTGGACGTCTTGGTGTAGGAACGTGTTTTATACTACTTTCGTTTTATAGTGTTGTAGGTGGATGGGTGTTAATTTATTTATTCAGAGGAGTAACGGGACAACTTATTACTCCGGGACAAAATTACGGAGCATTATTTACTGAAACAATTGGAAATCCCGCTTGGGCAATTATGGGACATTTCGCTTTTATGTTCATTACGATTTGGGTTGTATCAAAGGGTGTACAAAACGGAATTGAAAAAGCAAGTAAATATATGTTGCCAGCATTGTTCGTTTTATTTGTCGCTCTTATTGTTCGCTCACTAACACTTGATAACGCAATAAAAGGTGTGAAGTTTTTCTTACAACCAGACTTCTCAAAGATTACTTCAGAAAGTATTTTGTTCGCAATGGGCCAATCATTCTTTGCAATTAGTATCGGTATTTCGATTATGGTCACGTATAGTTCCTATTTAAATAAAAAAGAAAGTTTACCAAAATCAGCAATAACAATTGTTGGATTGAATTTATTTGTTTCATTATTTGCAGGTCTTGCTATTTTTCCGGCCGTATTTTCATTAGGAATGGAGCCAACAGAAGGGCCTGGATTACTATTTATCGTATTACCATCAGTATTTAGTCAAATTCCATTCGGTGGTTTATTCTTAACAGTATTTCTTGCACTATTTACATTTGCGACATTAACATCAGCATTTTCACTATTAGAGACAGTTGTTTCAGCATTAGCAAATGGTGAACTAGAAAAGAGAACGAAATTATCATGGATGATCGGTTTCGGCATTTTCTTAGTAGGTATACCATCAGCGTTATCATTTGGAATATGGAGTGATATTACGATTTTTGGAAAGAATATTTTTGATGCAGTAGACTTCTTATCTAGTAATATATTAATGCCGCTTGGAGCACTATTTATTAGTATTTTCGTTTCATTCAAAATGGAGAAGAAGGTACTAGAAGCAGAGTTTTTTGTAGGTGGTAATTATGGAAAGAAAATATTTACTTGTTGGGCGTTTTTACTTCGATTTGTAGCACCGCTTGCAATTATCATCGTCTTTTTAAATGTAATAGGGATTATTTAAGATAAAATGTTATAATATTCAGTAAAAAAAGAAGGTGATGATCATAAAGGCGAATTTGATAGAAGCAGGGAAATACATGCATATTAGAGGCAAAAAGCTATACGTTGAAACGCATGGAAACCCTAAAAATAAACCAGTCCTATACTTACATGGTGGACCGGGAGAAAGTTGTTATGATTTTTCATTTCATCAAGCGGAACGATTAAAAGATTCATTATTTGTAATTTTGATAGATCAAAGAGGTGTATGTCGCTCAGAAGAAATTACTGAAGACGAAGCTTTTGGATTACATGATTTAATTGAAGACTGTGAGGAGCTAAAAAAAGTATTACAAATTAAGAAGTGGTCTGTAATTGGACATTCTTTCGGTGGATATGTAGCGTTGCTATATGCGTCGATATATCCAAGTTCAATAGAGAAAATCATATTTGAAGGGCCAACTTTCGATTTTGCGTTAACAAGTAAAGCTTTGTTACAAAAGACAGGGAACTTATTAAAAAAGTATGGAAAAGAAGAAGTAGCAGAAGAGTCCTTTGCTTATTCATCTAGCAATGCTAGTTCAGAAGAGTTGTTAGAAGCTTATATAAGACTAAGTGATGAACTAGAAGAAAAAAGAATGGAGATTTACAATTATAAGGAAGATGTGACAGACGAGAGTTTATATAGTGATGAAGAGTGGGAAGTATTTTCAAATCGCTCCAAGATTCATTTTGATAAATTAAAATTAGAAGGAGCATTCCATACTTCATTATTACCTAAAATAAAAGATATCACAAACCCAATGTTATTAATTGTAGGAAAACATGATGTAGTAACCTGTGAAAAACAAATTGAAACGTTTAATAAAGAAGCTCGAAACGGTAAGTATATCGCATTTGAAGAGAGCGGTCATTCACCTCATTATGAGGAAGCAGATAGATCCGCAGAAACAGTCATACATTTTTTGAAATGAAGAAAAGGGTGCTTCTATAAATGAGAAGCACCCTTTTTTAATTTATGGATATGTGATTGTGATGTTGGGCCACTTACTTTGCCAATTCTTTTTAATAACTCTGTTCTTGTACATATGTATACGCTCTTTCGATTCCAGAAAATGAGCTGTTGGTCTCACTTGTAAGGAAAGAACATCTTCAATGCCGCACGGAGCTGTTAATATAACTTTGTTTTTTTCGTCTAATGTAACACCTAAAGCCGTTGCTGTTTCAGGGAATTTAGAAATAGCATCAACAGAAGAAGAATACGGTGGCATATTACTCACTACATGCATACGGGCTTGATTCTTTACCGACCAAGGAATCGTAGCATCAATATTCTTTAATTTATTTTCTAATGATTGTTCGTACATCTCATCTTTATGTAGACTATCATAATAAATTACATCAACATCAGGCAGAGCTGTTCTAGCCTCACAGTTATGTAAAGTATCCCAAATTTTAGAGCGGACAAAGCCGGCACAAATCCACCAATCAGGTAACTCTAGTGATTTTGCCATTTGTAATACATCCATCATCCATTCATCGTTTTCTATTAATCGAATTATATCTTGCTCTGTTTGTATTGTCATTTGTTATCCCACCTACTTTTTTAATTGAGGGCTTAATTCATTAGTTTTATAATCCATGTGATCCAGTAAGCACCTGGTATGAATAATAGTTGTGCTAATAACGTACCGAAAAGTCTAGAAATCATTAACCAGCCATACATTTTACTCATTGCTTCAGCACCTTCTTCTGATTGAAGAGCTCGCTCTGTTAAAAGAGCGATACGTGGATCTAGTAGCACTGTTAATAAAATGGTAGCAAAACCATTAATAAGGCCAGAAGCTGTAGTAGCTTTTGTCGCGTAATCTGGAAGTAAAAAAGACGCATATAGGGCTGAAAGAACACCAGCTGTATATATAGCAGTAGCAAACATGTTAATAAGCATAATACGTTTTGGAATACCACCAATGCGTAGTCTATGAATCATTTCTAGTTTTGGAAAGCGTACATATTTTTTTGTGTACTTTAATTTTTGGATGTTATTCGTTTTCATCATTCGAATGAAAGAACCGTCTGTTTCAAAGTTTTGAATGACGTATCCAAATAGTTTTGTCAAAGTTGGATACAATATAATCGCAAGTAATGTACCGATAGAAGCAGATAATAGTACAAGTCTTATAATATGCTCTAAATTAATAGAAGAATCTAGTTTTGCTTCATCGACAATACCACCAATTAAAAAGGCTTGTAGTAAGTTTGACGTTCTTGAAATAAGTAATACCATTCCTACGACAGATAAAGCAACGGCAATCTTTTTCAAACGAACCCCTGCTAATCGAATACTATAAGAACTTGTTTCGACTGCGTGAATTATAATTGTAAAGGCCATAATAAATATTAATGTAATAGACATTTGTTTCACCGGTTTCTATTAAAAAAATTGTAACTTTTTTACTTTATCATATGTATTACACTTTGTAACTGAAAGTATGTGACATAGAAGAAATAATTTTTCAAAAGGTAAATAATGATAGTATAGTAAAAGGTGGGCATGAAAAAGCCTTCCATATAATATGTAAAGTAAATAGGAGCGAGGGATTAAATTTGTATACAACATTTCTATTTGATTTAGATGGAACATTGACTAATCCGAAAGAAGGAATTGTAAATTCAGTATTGTATGCATTAAAAAAGGTTGGAATTGAAGAATTACGTGTAAGTGAATTAGACTCATTTATTGGTCCGCCCATCCAGCAATCATTCGTTGAGAGATATAAGATGAATGAAGGAGAAGTTGAACGAGCTGTTTTTTATTTCAGAGAGTATTTAAAGCAGCGTGGATTGTTAGAAAATAATGTATACGAGGGTATTCCAAATCTCTTAAAACAATTAAAAGATACCGGAAATCGTTTGTTTATAGCAACTTCAAAACCTACTGTATTTGCAAAACAAGTACTAGATTATTTTCAATTAACGGATTATTTTGAAGATATCATTGGAAGTAATTTAGATGGTACGAGAATAAAGAAAGAAGAGATCATTGCTCATATTTTACAAACAAATGAAGAACTTAATAAAGAAGGAATTGTTATGATTGGAGATAGAAAGCATGATATAATCGGTGCGAATCATAATGAGATTGCTTCAATTGGTGTTTTATACGGTTATGGTAGTGAAACAGAGTTGAGTGAAGTTGGTGCGACTCATTTAGTAAATGATGTAAAAGAATTACATCATATCTGTTTAGAAAATAGTTTGATAAAGAAGTAAATATAGAGACTAAAAATCCCTTTATAACGTATGATGATCAAATCGTATTTGTTTAAAGGGATTTTTCATATGTAATCGAATACTTATAATTAGACATTTTTAGCATGAAAAATTTGTATGAATAAGAGGAGGAGTGTCAGAATCAAAAGATTGATAGAAGTTTATCTATAAAAGTTTGAATTTTCTGTTTAAAGGAGGGGTATAATTGGAGCTAGTTATTATATTATTAGCACTTAGTTTACTTATGTTTGTAGCTTATAGAGGGTTTTCTGTTATTTTATTTGCACCGATATTTGCTTTATTTGCCGTATTTTTAACAGAGCCTAGTTTTGTATTACCTTTCTTTTCTAATATTTTTATGGAGAAAATGGTAGGCTTTATTAAACTATATTTTCCTGTATTTTTACTTGGAGCAATATTTGGGAAGGTAGTAGAAATGTCAGGAATTGCGGACTCGATTGCAAAGACAATTATAGAGTTAGTTGGTGAAAAACGTACGATTTTAGCGATTGTATTAATGGGTGCTATCTTAACGTATAGTGGCGTAAGTGTGTATGTAGTAGTGTTTGCTGTATATCCGTTCGCAGCTAAGCTGTTTCGACAAGCGAATATTCCAAAACGTTTAATTCCTGGAACGATTGTACTTGGAGCAGTCACGTTTACAATGGATGCGCTACCTGGATCACCACAAATTCAAAATGTAATACCTACAACGTTTTTTAAAACGGACATCTACGCTGCACCGATACTTGGTATTGTAGGGGCAATTTTTGTACTTACGTTAGGTTTACTATATTTAGAGAGTAGACGTAAGAAGGCAAAGGCAGCAGGAGAAGGGTATTTTGGTTTTAACGATGGGAATACTGAAATGGCAGCTTCTTTACTAGCAGAACAAAAAGATATGCCGCTGGTTAAAAATATTGAAATTACAAGAGCACAGCAAGTAATTGCTATTGTACCACTTATTTTAGTAGGTGTAATGAATAAAGTTTTTACTATTATGATACCGAAGTGGTATCCGAATGGTTTTGATTTTTCTGCAATTGGTATGAAAGCATTTGGAAAAGTAGAATTAAGTGCAGTAGTTGGAATCTGGTCAGTAGAATTGGCACTTATTATAGGTATAGTAACAACGTTATTATTATATTGGAAACGAGTAGTAACAGGATTTCAAGCTGGATTGAATACAAGTATTGGTGGAGCTTTACTTGCAACGATGAATACAGGAGCTGAGTTTGGATTCGGTGGTGTCATCGCAGCACTTCCAGGATTTGCGATTATGAGAGATGGTATTTCTGCCACATTCACAAATCCTCTAGTGAATGGAGCAGTCACGACGAACATTTTAGCTGGAATTACAGGCTCTGCATCAGGAGGAATGGGAATTGTTTTGAGTGCGATGGGAGATAAGTTTATTGCAGCGGCTAATCAATTCGATATTCCATTAGAAGTAATGCATCGTATCGTGTCAATGGCATCAGGAGGAATGGATACATTACCACATAACGGAGCAATTATTACTATTCTTACAGTTACAGGTTTAACACATAAACAGTCATATAAAGATATTTTTGCTATTACAATTTTGAAAACGGTTGCTGTGTTTTTAGTAATTGCATTCTATACTGTAACAGGAATTTATTAAGTCGATATTTTATAAACTAAAATATTAATTAGGGTAAGAAGGGGTGGAGTACTTGCAAGAAGTTGCTGAGTTTCGTATGCCGAAGTCTGTATTATATGGAAGAAATTCGCTTGAAAAGCTGGGGGAACAATCTAGAAGGTTGGGGAAAAAAGCGTTTATAGTTACGGATACAATTATGGAGGATTTAGGATATGTTGAGAGGTGTATACAACAATTAAATACGAAAGGTATAACTGTTATTACATATAATAAAGTGAATGCTGAGCCTACAAATATACACGTGTTAGAAGCGTTAACACTTTGTAAAGAAGGAAAGTGTGATTTTATTATCGGTATTGGTGGTGGAAGTTGTATCGATACAGCGAAAGCAGTTGCGGTGTTATATACAAATGGTGGAGAAGTGGAAGATTACGTCCAAAAGGATATGGAAATAGACAATGATCCGCTACCACTTATTGCAATCCCAACAACTTCTGGTACT
This sequence comes from Bacillus sp. F9_6S_D1_P_5, assembly GCF_054823925.1. Classification (NCBI taxonomy): domain Bacteria; kingdom Bacillati; phylum Bacillota; class Bacilli; order Caryophanales; family Bacillaceae; genus Bacillus; species Bacillus sp. F9_6S_D1_P_5. The sequence continues at coordinate 86,516 of NZ_JBTREW010000017.1, forward strand.
GGATCGGAAGTAACAAGTGTAGCAGTAATTACGAATAAACGAACAGATGTAAAAATGATGATGAAACATCCAAGTTTTACCCCACAAGTAGCGATTATTGATCCAATTTTAACACGTTCGGTACCACCTCATATTACAGCAGCAACAGGGATAGATGCATTATGTCATGCAGTCGAAGCATATATTTCTAAATTTTCACAATCACTTACAGATGTACTAGCTCTTTCCGCGATTGAAAGTATTATGAAATATTTACGTATTGCATATGAAGACGGAGAGAATATGGAGGCAAGAGAGGCGATGATGATTGCGTCCTTACAAGCTGGAATCGCATTTTCAAATGCATCTGTTACATTAGTTCATGGAATGTCAAGACCAGTAGGAGCGTTATTTCATGTACCACATGGTATATCAAATGCAATACTATTACCTACAGTTTTAGAATATACAAAAGTGAGTGCAATAAAAAGACTAGCGGAAATTGGACGTTGTTTAAATAAAGATATGTATTCTTATTCTGATGAAGAAGTAGCTGACTACACGCTCGGGGAAATAAAAAAACTTTGTTTTGATCTTCGTATTCCAAATTTAAAAGAATACGGAATCGGCGAGGTTGAATTTGAAAAAGCTGTTTCTAAAATGGCATCAGATGCAATTGAAAGTGGAAGTCCAGCAAATAATCCACGTGTGCCATCATATGATGAAATTAAACAGTTATATCGAGAATGTTTTCATTATCAATATGAAGATTCTATAAAAATATTAGAGAATTAATTTCAGAATATTCTTATAAAATTTCCTTGGAAATAGTTAAAGCAAGACTTTATATTTCAAACGTAAAGTCTTGTTTTTATTGTGTATAATATACATAATAAAATGTTGTAATTAACATAAAATATAGTGCGAGGTAGGTGTATGTTTTCATGAAAACAATAGGTTTAATTGGTGGTATGAGTTGGGAATCGACTACTGAATATTATCGAATCATAAATGAAGAAATAAAAGAGAGATTAGGAGGATTACATTCAGCAAAATGTATGATTAATAGTGTGGACTTTGAAGAGATTGAACGATTCCAGTCTAACGGAGATTGGAATGGAGCAGGAGAAGTATTAGGGAATGCAGCATATGCGTTACAGAGGGGAGGAGCCGATTTTATTATTATTTGCACAAATACAATGCATAAAGTAATTGAGAAAATAAAGGAGAAAATCCATATTCCAGTCTTACATATCGCTGATGCAACAGCGAAAGAAATTAAAAGAAAAGATATTCAAACGGTTGGTTTACTTGGAACTAAATATACAATGGAACAAGATTTTTATAAAGTACGAATAGAAGAAAATCATATAAAAGTAATGGTTCCATCAAAAAAAGATAGAGAGAAGGTAAACGAAGTAATATATACAGAATTGTGTTTAGGAAAGATAACATCTCAATCTAGGGAGTATTATAAAAGAGTGATAGAAGAGCTAGTACAAGAAGGGGCCCAAGGGATCATATTAGGTTGTACAGAAATAGGATTATTAATAAAGCAGGAAGACGTATCAGTTCCGATATTCGACACAACTCATATACATGCGGTTGAAGCAGTTAATTTTGCTTTACAAAATAGATTATAATTATATTATGTAACCTAATTCTTGTGTGTGGAAAACATTCAGAAAATATTTTATAATGTAAGTGGTTACATTTAAGGGGGAATGCGTATGTTTTCAGTTCAACCAATCGCATTTGTACATAATGAAAGAAAGGAAATAAAAGATGATGAGTGGGGAGAAGTAAGATCCTATATTACTTTAACTGAAATGTATACAGAAGAAAGTATACAAGGGATTGAAGATTTTTCTCATATTGAAGTTGTTTTTTATTTTCATAAAGTAACGGATGAACAAATTCAATATTTTGCTAGACATCCTAGAAATAATAATGATTATCCTAACGTAGGCATTTTTGCACAGCGCGGGAAAAACCGTCCGAATCGCATAGGAGCAACGATTGTAAAGGTGATAAAAAGAGAAGGAAAATCAATTATTGTTGAGGGGTTAGATGCTATTGATGGCACCCCTGTATTGGATATAAAACCGATAATGAAAGAGTTTATGCCGAGAGAAGAAATTGTACAGCCTAAATGGGCAACGGATATAATGAAACAGTATTGGAAGGGGAATGGAATAAAATGAGAATATATGAGGCAACAATTGCAGATTTAGATGGACTAGCATCAGTTTTTAATAACTATCGCATGTTTTATAGACAAGATTCCGATATAGAAGGAGCAAAAGTATTTTTACGAAATCGAATTGAGAGAAAAGAATCTGTTATTTTTGTGGCAGTTGAAGATGGTGAATATGTTGGATTCACGCAATTATATCCATCATTTTCTTCCATTTCGATGAAAGAATTATGGATTTTAAATGATCTGTTTGTACAAGCCACTAAACGCGGAGCAGGAACAGGTAAAAAATTATTAGAAGCTGCTAAAGAATTTGCATTAGAAAATGGTGCAAAAGGTGTAAAATTACAAACTGAGATTGATAATTTATCAGCGCAGCGATTATATGCTGAAAATGGTTATTTGAGAGATAATCGTTATTTCCATTATGAATTAACGTTTTAAAAAAATCATATAAAAAGAGACGTTTTCACAATGAAAACGTCTCTTTTTATATGATTATAGTTGATTTAAAACCCATTTTGTAGCATCTTCAAAGTTTTCTGCAATGTAGTTCGGCTCAATATGTGCCCATTGGTCTCGGTACGTATGTAAAGCATCGTATCCAGCGCCTGTACGCACTAATATCGTTGTCGCATGTACTGTTGCTCCTGCAACGATATCAGTCCAGCGATCACCAATTACAGCGCATTTTGTTAAATCAAGGTCATGTTTTTCGGCTGCTTGTCGCAACATACCTGTACTGGGTTTACGGCATTCACAACCATCACCGTGTTTGTGAGGACATACGTATATATCATCAAAGCCGAATCCTTTTAATTCTTGTGCAAAATCAGCAACAGTTGCTATCCCGTCTGCGATACCTGGCTGGTTTGTGAAAGAGAAAATTTTTATATTTTGAGCTTTTAGCTTTTGTAGAGCTGCTTTTGTAAACGGAAATAAGGTAAAAGATCCAGGGTAATGTATTGTAGTGTCACCGCCAATTGTACCGTCACGATCAATAAAAATAGCTTCGATGTTTGTCATAGTTTTAGTCCTTCCCATTTATAAGTAGTTTAAAAATGTTTTACAAATCGATATCCATTCACTTCATATCCTAATTTTTTGTAAAAAGGATGCGCTTCTAATCTTTTTGTTCCACTGACTAGCCATGTGCCGATACAATTATGTGTCTTTGCTAATTGCTCTGCATAATTCATTAATACTTGCCCAATGCCTTTTCGTCGTATTGTAGAATCAACGCTAATAATTGAAATTTCTCCATAACGAGTTACATCTTCTAAATTTTCACGTATACGAAACTCAAGTAATCCACAAATAGTGTCTTCTTCCTCATAAACATATAAAAAATCAAAAGGACTCATTTGTACGAATTGCAATCGGTTGTTCATATCTTTATACGAAATAGAGGAACCTTTTAATTCTGTTGTTAAAGAACAAAGTGCATCTATATCGTCTATCGTAGCTTCACGAATTTGAAAAGACATATTATCCACTCCAATAAAATGTAATCAAACATTAAATATTCTGTTAAAAAGTATTTATTCCTGCTATGAATTTAAATATTTTATAATGATATATAGATAGTTATATGTTATTCTTTTCCTTGATTGTATTTAAAATGGAAAGAAGGGGAATGTATGTTAGACGTGAATATCCGCTCTGCCGGATATGATATAGGGGAAAAGACAATTCATGATATTGCCTTTTCAATTGAAAAAGGTGAATTAGTTGCACTTATTGGTGCGAATGGTGCTGGGAAAAGTACGACGATTAAGACGATGCTCGGTTTACTTGTAAATATGAATGGTGAAATATCATTCGGTGAAAAGAAAAACCCTTATGCATATGTGCCGGAGCACCCGACATATTATGATTATTTAACGCTATGGGAACATATTGAACTATTAATGGCTGCTCGCGAGAATGAGATAGGAAGCTGGGAAAAGAAAGCTGAAGAATTATTACATATGTTTCGAATGGATAAACATAAACATGAGTATTTATCAAAGTTTTCAAAAGGAATGAAACAAAAATCGATGCTCATTTTGGCATTTTTAACTGAACCAGATTTTTATATCATTGATGAACCTTTTATCGGTTTAGATCCAGTAGCTACGAAAGAGTTTTTAAGTTATTTATATAAAGAGAAAGAACGTGGTGCAGGTATATTACTTTGTACACACGTATTAGACACAGCCGAAAGAATTTGTGAGAGGTTTTTACTCATTTCACAAGGTACATTAGTCGCAGATGGACATTTAGAAGCAATCCAAACGTTAGCAGAAATGCCAGGGAGTTCATTATTAGACTGTTTTGATGTAATTGTAAGGCGGGAACAACATGATTAAACAACAATTTTATAATAGATTGCGTCATGAACTGGGGCGCAAATGGAAGTCCATACGTTCTATAACTGATTGGACAGTTGCGCTATATATTATTATTCCAGCATTTATATTTATGGGGATTTATTATCGTTCACTATGGATAGAAGAATTATCGATGGGAGAGACAGTTTATTTCGGATTAGGTCTACTCGCATTTTATGTGATTACATATTCTAGAGGAGTTCGCTCATTTTTTGAGCAAGCGGATAGTTTATTTTTAATTTCGTATCCCGCTCACATGCAAAAGTTAATCCAGTATGGCATGACATATACGTTTATTCGAATAGCAATAACGAATGTAGTGGTAGTAGCTGCTATGTTACCGGTGTTGATGAAAAGTATCGGAGTGACGAAGATACAAGTCGTATTATTTTGGCTATTCTTTACTGTATTTCGATTTTTATTGTCGTTATTAACGAGATTTATTCATATACGTGTGGAGAAACGATGGCTATTATGGATTATAAAAAATGTAATGTTTTCTATAAGTTTAACCTTTTTTGGAGTGAGTCTGTTTCTTATTTATAAAAATCCATTTTATTCTATACTATGTATCGGTCTAGCAGTTTTTCTAATTATCGTATTGATAAAAAAAAAATTGAATTATAAAAATTGCTTTTTTAAAGAAGTAGAGAAAGAGAAAGAAGAAAGTATGCGCTGGACAAGTGGGATTATACAAGTTGGTGGTCATACAGCTAAACCGAGTAGTTCGAATAAAAAACCGTGGATGTTTCCTCGTTCTAAAAAGTTTTTAGGGAAGAAAAAGGAATCTCGTATTGTTGAATCCTTTTTAAAAGACTTTTTCCGTACAAGTAGTGCACGAATATTTTATATTCAAATTGTATGTATAAGCACTGTAAGTATTATTATGAGTCCAAGTGGGATTGCAGCTATTATTCTTGTATTTGCTTTAGTTGCAATTTCTCGTTATGCGCGCGATTATTGGAATGAATTTACGAAAAAAATGTTTCTTCATTTATATTGCGATGAAGGAAATTTACTATTGTTAAGATGGAAGGCAGATCGATATTTATTACTTCCAGTAATCCTTTTATATGGGTTGGTTATCCTTTCTCATTTTTATTTAGTACCAGCTGTAATTGCCGGGATTATTTTTACAGTATGGATTGGTTGGATTGTATTTTTACCATAAAAAAAGAGCCGGAAAATGGCTCTTTTTCTAATCTGTCACACATTGATAAAGAAAATATGCTAAAACGAGTATGCTTGCGGCGGAATACATGACATCTAAAGACATATGATCGCCTCCTCATTGTTGTTGTATTGATATTGTATGAAATCTTACAATTTCATATTCAAGTGAAAAATATGTGAACGTTAACAAAATTGTAAAGTGCAAAAATTACAATCATTTTGTATAATAGAAGAAACAACCGTTATATAAAATATAATGAGTGAAAGGGGAGGGAACATACATGCCAAATTGGTTTAGAAAAACCTTAGTCGCATTAATTACCGTATTTACATTTGGTTTAGTGACGCCTCCTTCCATATTGCTTGATAATGCCAAAGCTGCGGACAAGCCTACGAGCACAGCTGGGCAACAAAATTTGGAGAGTACGTCCTATACATATGAAGAAACGAATGACAGGTTAACCACCGATACTTTTATTACGTATGCAATGCAAGAAGCAGAGAAGCAGTCGATGCAAAAGTTTGGCACTAAAATTGGCCCAGTAATTGAAGATGAGTTTAAAGATGTAATATTACCGAAAATTGAAGAGGCAATTGCTGAACTTGCCAATGATGTACCGGAAGATTCGTTGCAATCATTAGCGATTTCTCAAAGACCAGCTGGTGGGAATAATGAAAAAATCTTTCACGTTTATGACACGAAATCAGGAAATGACTTATTGCGATTTCATGTAAGGAGAGATCATCCACCGCAAGATGGTTACTATTTTAATTTCCACTATCACCGTTTTGATGATGGATACTCAGGACATCATGAATTAGGCAATATTTATTGGAATACAAATGTACCGCCAAAGTGGCTTTCTTAAAAAGAACAAGTGAAAATCTTGTTCTTTTTTTGTGTGTATAGAAGGGTAAGACAACTATGTTGTTGAATAAAATAGGTTTAGGAAAAAAGAAGTAAAGGGAGTATGGGAATGCAAAAATACATTGTTTTTGATTTTGATGGCACATTAGTAGATTCACAAAATATATTTGTACCAATTTATAATCAAATTGCTGAAAAACATGGATATAAAACGGTAAGGGAAGAAGAAATTGAGTATTTACGTAAATTAACGATGCCAGAAAGATGTAAACAACTCGATGTACCACTGTATAAACTACCGCTATTAGCGCTGGAATTTTATAAATTGTATCAACCTGCTATAAAAGATCTCATTTTGTTCCATGGCATGAAGGATGTATTAGATGAACTCCATAAAAAAGGGTACGGAATTGCAGTCATATCATCGAACTCAGAAGAGCATATTCGGGCGTTTTTACACAATAATGATATAGAAAATATACAAGAAGTATATTGTTCTAAAAATTTGTTCGGTAAAGATAAAATGATAAAAAGATTTTTAAAATCGAAAAATATAACAGAGAAAGATATGTTATACGTCGGTGACGAACAGCGAGACGTAGCAGCTTGTAAAAAGGCTGGGGTGAATGTGATTTGGGTATCTTGGGGGTATGATGTCATTGAAACAGTGAAAAAAGATGCACCAGATTATATGGTCAATACACCAATGGAAATTGTGCAAGTAGTACAAGGAGCGTATTCTTAATATGAATACACTTCGTACAGGCATTCATCATATTGAATTTTGGGTAGCAAATTTAGAGGAATCCATTTCTTTTTACGATATGTTGTTTTCCGTAATTGGATGGAGAAAATTAAATGAAGTATCATATAGCACGGGAGAAAGTGAAATATATTTTAAGGAAGTAGACGAGGAAATCGTAAGGACGTTAGGTCCTAGACATATTTGTTACCAAGCTATTCATAGAGAAGTAGTTGATGAGTTAGCAGAGTTTCTTTCTAGTACGAAAATAAAGATAATACGTGGTCCGATTGAAATGAATCATTATTCGGAAGGGTACTATACAATTGATTTTTATGATCCGAATGGGTTTATTATAGAAGTAGCTTATACACCAAATGTAGAAATGTAAGGGGAATATACATGAAAACAATTACAGCATGGCAAAACAATATACAAATAGTAAAAGATGCAGTTAATATTGAAGAAATTTCTAAAGGTTTCTCACCTGATAAGAAATATATAGTTACGACAATTGATAATGAAAAATATTTGTTACGGATTGGCGATATACAAGAGTATGAAAGAAGGAAAATAGAATTTCAAATTTTAAATGAAATGGTAAAACGTAACGTACAGGCACAAAGGCCGATTGAAATAGGTATATTGGAAGAAGAAGGTGTATATAGTATTTTCTCATATATAGAAGGGGAAGATGCGAAGAAGCTATTGCCTACGTATTTACCAAAAGAACAATATAAAATTGGTATAGAGGCAGGAAAAGATTTAGCAAAAATGCATACATATGAAGCGCCTAATGATATCCTACCGTGGTATGAAAGAGCAATGAAAAAACATCGAAAATATGTAGAGGCATATAAAACGTGTGGAATAAAAGTAAAAAATGATGATAAAATCATAAAGTTTATAGATGAAAATGAACTATATTTAAAGAACCGCCCAAATCGATTTCAACACGATGATTTTCATTTAGAAAATATAATTGTACGTGATGGGAAATATGTAGGTGTTGTTGATTTTAATGGCTACGACTGGGGCGACCCACTTCATGATTTCGTAAAAATTGCACTATTTGCAAGGGATATTAGTATTCCGTATTCAATCGGACAAATAGAAGGATACTTTAATGGGAAAATACCAGAGGAGTTTTGGAAATTATACGCGGTATACGTTGGCATGACAGTTTTCTCATCAGTTGTATGGTCATTACGAGCGGCACCGCACATGTTAGATGATACGTTAGAACGCCTTACTATCGTTTTAGAGGATCATAAAGACTTTGAGCTATCGAAGCCAATCTGGTTTCAACCAGAAAAGATTGACATGAAATAAAAAAGGAAGGTGTGATTCACACCTTCCTTTTCCTATTACCATTTTTCGTTTTGAAGTAGTTGTAATGCTAACTTTACATCTATATCTTCTTGTATATGTTCCGGAGTCCATGGGATATGTATATGTGGTTGTATACCAATTCCGGACATTCCTTCGCCTTTATCTATAATAGAAAGCCGTGAAGTAGGGTAATAAAGAGCGAATGTATCAGCCCATTTCATTACCGCTAAATTAGAATAATCATTTAAACCAGCAGTAGGACGACCTATTACTCTTACTTTCGATGATTTTTTTGCAACTTCTACAAAAGAATCACCAGAACTTCCGCATGTAACATCTGTTAATATCACTACTCTAGTAGGTGATTTCCTTCCATGTATTGTTAATGATTGGAGTTCTTTTGGTAATTCAGAAGGATCAAATGTAACGAACCCTTTTTTATAATTCTTTTTTAAATCTTGAATAAATACATCTGTGAATATTTTGGAAAGTTCGTCTAAAGAATCATAATCTTCCATTTCCATGTCTTTCATACGTAAATGAAAGTTTCGTTCCGTATGATTTAATTGCATTGTATCTGAAGAATCGAAAAGGGAAATCTCTTTGTCTTCGAATATGTAAGGAAGTAATTTAAAAAATGCATCATCACTTCCACCACGATTCAAACGCACATCAATAATTAAATTCGGAAAAGAATTTAGCTCATTTTTGTGTGAGTCTAATAATCTATTAATAGCTTCAGTATTTGCGAAATCCGTCAAAGTAATTAAAAGTGTATCTTTATTATGCTGTTTAAATGAATAAATAGGCGTGTATTCATTTTGTTTATACTTTTGTAAAGTAATTGTTTGAGTCAATCCATCTTCATCTATAAGTGTACAATTTGACGATTTTAATAAAACATAATCCCATTTTTCTCGTTCATATGTAGCTTCATTTAAATACTTCTTATATTTTATTAATAGCTCAGGAATTTTCATATTATCTAATGCTAGTATAGACTGTCCTTTTTTCACTCTTACTTCATGTGAAGTGGATGTAATATATAGGCGATCTTCGTATCTTTTCACTTGGAAACCAACACTGTTAAGAGGTTGATTGTTAGAGTTCATTTTGAAAAACATATGATTATCTTTAAAGTCTAGTAAGTAATCACGTACAATTTCAGTGAAATGAACTGGTGTCAGTTCTCCGTGTTTCTCTAATTTCTCGATTGTCTGTAAATAAGTAGTAGGATCGTCCCATCCTTTTTTATCAATACAACCGGAATAATCGTGATGAGTAATCGAAACAACTTCTTTGAAAATTTCTGTGTACACAGCTTTTCCTCCAGATAATTTAATTAGTTAAATAATAGAATTCTGTATCCTTTACGTATTATCCTTTTTTGCATAGAGAAAAGAGGAATAGAGGGATGTGTTATCATCCCTCTATTAAAATATTTATTTAATTTTCGTAAATACAAGTGGCTGCGTACTTAACATAGCTGGCACATGTAACTGAAGGGATGGGAATTCACCACTCACATTCATTTCATAAGCGAATAATAAATTCATTTTCATTTGGAATAAGTCAACTTTAGCAGAGAAGATGTCGTAATGATGATGCGCTAATTGAATGTCCATCTCCATAAATTGTACAAATAACGAATCATCTCGTTTGTATACTTGTAATGCTCCGTATGCAGGGTGTTCGAAAGTACCAGTATAGTCCTCTAATTTGTGAGAAGGTGTAGTCCCTTTCATTTGTTCAGGGATGGATTCGGTTGATTCTTTCATCATTTCCTTCATTTTTTCACTATCTTCTACAGCACGTTTATGCCAATCAATGGATTCTAATTCAAGCAGTTCGTCATAAATTTGATTAGCGAGATAAGTAGGAAGTAATGTGCCTCCAGCATTCGTTAAAATGACAAGGCCGATGTTTTCTGTTGGTATGAAAGAAACAAGCGCTGAAAATCCATCAATATTACCACCATGATGAATCACCTTATTACCACGATAAGCGCTTATAAACCAACCAAGCCCATAACTATTTAATGGAGATTCAGGAAGTGATAAAACTGGTTGATCTGGAATGGAATTATGTGGTGTATACATTTGTTGTAATAATTCAGAGGAGATTAATTCATGATCTCCAAATTTACCTTTGTTTAAGTGAAGAAGGACCCAATTTGCCATATCTTCAATTGTAGAATTAATACATCCAGCAGCTCCGACTGTATCGATGTTACGGAATGGAACTTCTTTTATTTCACCTTCATTTTCAATGTAAGGTAAAGCATAATCATCTGTAGTTTGTGAATCTGTAACAGAGAAATTTGTATGTCTCATATTTAAAGGTTCTAAAATATGTTCTGTAGCGTATTGCTCCCACGTTTGATTCGTAATGTTTTCTACAATATAACTCATTGTTGCATACATTAAGTTGTTATAAAGAAATGCTGTACGGAACGGTGCATCAAGTGGTAAATGTTTTATTTTTTCAACGAGATCTTTTCGAGATAAGGAAGAGCTATACCAAAGAGCCTCATGACGACTTACGCCAGTTCGATGAGAAGCTAAATCTCTTCCGGTAACTTGTGAGCTAGCAAGTAGTTCAGATAAAGAGAAGTTTGGTATATAAGACTGGACAGGAGCATCCCAATTAAACTTTTTTTGCTGTGCTAACAAACTTAATGAAAGTGTGCCAAAAGCTTTCGTTGAGGAACCGATTGCGAACAAAGTACGCGGTGTAACAGGGGCTTTTGTCTCTAAATTACGATAGCCGAAACCTTCTGAAATAATCATTTCACCGTCTTTTATAACAGCTACAGCAGCACCAGGAACATTTAAATCCTCCATCATTTTTTCAACCGTTGTTTGTAAAGAAGCCATAACAGGGGTTTCAATTTTAGACATAATTCTAACCTCCAAATATAATTTTTGTTCTACCGCACTATACTTTCGGTAATAGAAAATGAAAACCTTTTTAATTATGGAAAGTTAATAATTTTGTAAGGATGAATGAAATTATTATTTATTTAGAATTTTATTTTTATTATAATTAATTTAAATTAAGATTTAGAAAAGACGGTGAAGAAGTGTGCTAACAATAAAGAAATTGCTTTGTGATAATAAAAATAATCCGATAGGCATAGATTCAAAAGTCGTTAAAATTAGTTGGCAACTCGAGTCGAGTAAGCGAAATGTAAAACAACTTGCGTATCAATTGCAGGTTGCGAAGGATAGAGAGTTTAAAACTATAGTATTCGATTCGCAGAAGGTAGAAACAGATCAAAGTTTATATATACCAATTAATTCATTTTCATACAGAGAAGAAACGCGTTATTTTTACCGGGTAAAGGTATGGGATAATTACGGAGAAGAATCACCTTGGTCAGAAGTAGCATTTTGGGAGACTGGATTACAAGGGCAAGATAACTGGAGCGGGAATTGGATTGCTGCGAAAAAAGAGCGCACACAAGTTATGTCTTTTCATAAAAGCTTTTCTATTAAAAAATTAGTTAAAAAAGCACGTTTATATATCACAAGTTTAGGGTTATACGAGTCTTCTATAAATGGTGAGCGTATTGGAGATTGTTATTTTACTCCTGGTTGGACAAGTTATGATAAGAGAATATTGTACCAAACGTACGATATAACCCATGTATTAAAGATTGGGCATAATGATATTTCTACTCTGGTTGGTAACGGCTGGTATAAGGGGCCGATTACAATGCATCATGTACGTAATTATTACGGGAGAAGGAGAGCGATAATTGCTCAATTACATATTACGTATGAAGATGGAACGAAAGAAAAAATTGTAACGGATGAAACATGGGCGGTAAATCCAAGCCCTATTTTGTATTCGGAAATTTATGAAGGAGAAGTTTATGACGCTAGGCTAGAAGAAAGTGAACAAGTGCTAGAACATGTTGAAGTAATTGAGCATTCTAAACAAATAATTGTTGCACAAGAAAATGAAGCGATTCGTAAAATGAAAATTATAAAACCAATTGCTATTTCAAAACTACCAAATCACGAATGGCTTATTGATATGGGGCAAAATATGGTAGGTTGGGTTCGATTTATAGTCCGTCATGTATATACTGGGCAAAAGATAGAATTGCATCATGCTGAAATATTAAATAAAGACGGTAGCTTTTATAATGGAAATCTCCGAAAGGCAAAACAAAAAATAGTGTATATAGCAAAAGGAGAAGAGGAGGAAACGTTTGAACCTCATTTTACGTATCAAGGTTTTAGGTATGTGAAAATAAGTGGATTAACTCAGCCACCTCAAATAACAGATTTTGAAGGGATTGTATTACATACTGACATGGAAAAAGCGTCAGAATTTGAAACGTCCAATCCATTAATCAATCAACTTCATCATAATGTAGAATGGTCTCAAAGAGGAAACTTCTTTGACGTGCCAACAGATTGTCCGCAGCGAGATGATCGACTTGGATGGACCGGAGATGCACAAATGTTTATTGGGACAGCTACACAAATTATGAATGTCCAATTGTTCTTTAAAAAATGGCTTCAAGATTTATCGCTAGACCAAAATAAAAATGGAGCTGTGCCTTTAGTTATACCAGATGCGTTTGGGAAAAGAGCGGATTTTGATCTGGAGACTTCTGGAGGTTGGGGGGATGCAGCTATTATTTGTCCATGGGTCCACTATTTGCATTACGGAGATGAATCCATTTTAAAAGAACAATATGAAAGTATGAAAAAATATATAGATTACATACGTTCACAAGGTGAGAATGAGTATATATGGGATACAGGTTACCATTTAGGAGATTGGCTTGCATTAGATACGAAACCAGATGTATTTGAAGGCGGAACAGACAAACACTTCATTGCGACGGCTTTTTATGCATATTCTACATCGCTTTTACGAAAGGTAGCTGGGATTTTAGGTGAAAATACAGATGTTAAGTATTATGCAGAGTTACATAGGAATATTGTTCAAGCATTTCAAAATGAATTCGTTACACCAAATGGCAGGTTAATTTCAAATACACAAACAGCCCACATATTAGTACTTCTTTTTGAACTAGTGAAAGGTGATGTGAAGGAGAAAGTATTTAATCGATTAATTGAGCTTTTAAAAGAAAATAGAAATCATTTAACAACAGGTTTTATAGGAACACCGTATTTAAATTTAATATTAAGCAAGTTTCACCGTCATGATCTTGCTTGTAAACTTTTATTTCATGAGGATTATCCATCTTGGTTATATCAAGTTCAAAAAGGTGCCACAACGACTTGGGAACATTGGGATGGCGTAAAAGAGGATGGAACACTTTGGAATGATAGTATGAATTCTTACAATCATTACGCATATGGCTCTATCGTTGAGTGGATATACCGTTATATTGTTGGGTTAGAAGTGGATGAAACAAAACCTGCATATAAACATTTTTATGTACAACCACATTTTGATTCGAATTTAGAATGGATTAGAGTAAAACGTGAGACAGCTTATGGAGAAATTGAGATTGATTGGCGTGTGGAAAAGGAACAAGCCTTTCTACGTGTTTCCATACCACCTAATACGAGTGCTACATTACGGATAGAAGAAATGAATTGGAAAGCAGAGCATACTATTGAAAAGGAATTAGGATCAGGCGATTATAAATTTACATTTTGTAAAAATATAATGAGGTAGAATTCTGTTAATATAGAAAAATTTTTTATTCAGTATGAATATTAAATTCACTGTTTTTCATGTTATGATAAATTTTATATAAGATTGAAAGAAGGTTTTTCTACATATGAAACATGCTGAAAATGAATACTTAAATTTATGCCGCCATGTAATGGAGCATGGTACGAAGAAAGAAGATCGTACAGGGACAGGCACTGTATCTGTATTTGGCTATCAAATGCGTTTTGATCTAAGTAAAGGTTTTCCTTTATTAACGACAAAGAGAGTGCCGTTTCGCCTTGTAGCAAGTGAATTACTTTGGTTTATGAAAGGTGATACAAATATTCGTTATTTATTGCAGCATAATAATAATATTTGGAATGAATGGGCATTTAAGAGCTGGGTAGAAAGCGATGAGTATACGGGTCCTGACATGACTGATTTTGGTCTTCGCTCACAACAAGATGAGGAATTTAAAGTACAGTACGATGAGCAAATGGAATTGTTTAAAAAGAACGTTTTAGAAGATGATGATTTCTCAAATAAATATGGTTATTTAGGAGACGTATATGGTAAGCAGTGGCGTGCTTGGAAAACGACAGCTGGTGAGACACTCGATCAATTAAAAGATGTAATTGAAATGATTAAGAAAACACCAGATTCGCGTCGCCTAATTGTTTCTGCTTGGAATCCTGAAGATATACCAAGTATGGCATTACCGCCTTGTCATACGTTATTCCAATTTTATGTAGCAGATGGCAAACTTTCTTGTCAGCTATATCAAAGAAGTGGTGACATATTCCTTGGAATTCCATTTAACATTGCAAGTTACTCACTACTGACACATTTAATTGCACATGAATGCGGACTTGAAGTGGGAGAATTTGTTCATACAATTGGAGATGCACACATTTATACAAATCATTTTGAGCAAGTAGAAAAGCAATTGGCACGTGAACCACGTCCATTCCCGAAACTTACACTAAATCCAGATGTGAAATCTGTGTTTGATTTTGAAATGGAAGATTTAACAATTGAAGGATATGATCCACATCCAGCAATTAAAGCACCAGTTGCAGTGTAATTGTAGAGGAGATGAAAAGATGATAGTTTCATTTATGGTCGCAATGGACGAGAATCGAGTAATTGGTAAAGATAATAATTTACCTTGGCGCTTACCAAGTGAATTGCAGTATGTAAAGAAAACAACGATGGGTCATTCGCTTATTATGGGGAGAAAGAACTATGAAGCGATTGGTAGACCACTGCCTGGAAGACGTAATATTATTGTAACTCGCAATGAAGGGTATCATGTTGAAGGTTGTGAAGTAGCACATTCTGTAGAAGAAGTGTTTGAACTATGCAAAAATGAAGAAGAGATCTTTATTTTTGGTGGAGCGCAAATTTATGATCTCTTTTTACCTTACGTAGACAAGTTATATATAACAAAAATCCATCATGCATTTGAAGGAGATACATTCTTCCCAGAAATGGATATGACAAATTGGAAAGAAATTTTTGTTGAAAAAGGTTTAACGGATGAAAAAAATCCGTATACGTACTATTATCATGTATATGAAAAGCAACAATAATAATAAGGATTGATGTGAATATTCGCATCAATCTTTTTATTTGTATCCATCAATATAGGTTTATAGATGAGATTCGATAGTGCTATAATGAAAGATAGCGTGTGAAAATGCTAAAATTTTCAAGAGTATTAAGATAGAAAGAGGAGGAGAATCGATTGAGAAAGATATGGGGGATTCTTTTTCTTTGCTTAACATTCATGTTAGTCGGATGTGGTAAAGAAGAAAAACCACAGGAAGCATTTGATACATATGCAAAAGCATGGAATAAACAAAAATTTGCAGAAATGTATGATCAATTAACAGAAAAGGCAAAAAAAGATATTTCAAAGAAAGAATTCACTGAGAAATATGAAAAAATTTATTCAGGCATTGAAGTGAAAAACTTAAAAGTAGAAGCAGGAGAAGTAAAAGAAGATAAAAAAGATGAAGGTCCTGTTCTTTTTAAAGTAAGTATGGATACAGTTGGTGGTAAAATCAATTTTGGCCATGAAGCAAAAATGGTGAAAGAAAAAGATGGAGATAAAGAATCTTGGAAAATAGATTGGACTCCTGATTTTATATTCCCAGGTATGACGAAAGATAGTAAAGTGCGTATGCAAACGACAGAGCCAAAACGTGGTGAAATATACGATCGTAATGGAAAAGGTCTTGCAACGAATGGGAAAGCTTCTGAAATTGGAATAGTTCCAGAAAAATTAGACGATACTGCTCCGCAAACGAAAGAGACAGTAGCAAAGTTATTAAATATGACTGTAGAAGAAATTGATCAAAAACTAGCTGCTAAATGGGTAAAACCAGGATATCTTGTACCAATTGGAATTTTGCCTGAAGGGGCAACGCAAAATACGTACATTGAATTAGCAGGTGTTTTAACAAAACCTGTAAATGTTCGTACATATCCATTAGGAGAAGCGGCAGCTCATCTGACTGGATATATTGGGAAAGTAAATGCTGAAGATTTAAAAACGCTACAAAAGAAAGGCTATCAAGCAGATGATCCAGTAGGTAAAGCTGGTTTAGAGCAAGTACTGGAAGAAAAGCTGCGCGGTAAAAAAGGCGGCCGTGTCTTTGTAGAAGATGCACAAGGAAAAGAAATTAAAAATTTAGCAAAAACAGATGCTGTTGATGGAGAAAATGTAACTTTAACGATTGATAGTGTTGTTCAAGAAAAAACTTATAATGAAATGAAAGGTGAGGCTGGTTCAAGTGCTGCAATTAATCCGAAAAGTGGAGAAACCCTTGCACTTGTAAGTAGCCCAGCATATGATCCAAATATAATTGCAAGAGGGACATCAAAAGCACAACGAGAAGCATGGAATAATGATCCGAAGAAACCGATGACGAATCGATTTACACAATTATCAGTTCCAGGCTCTGTATTTAAGCCTATTACAGCTGCAATCGGTCTTGAAACGAAAACGATTGATCCAAAAGAAGAGTTGAAAATTGAAGGATTGAAATGGACAAAAGATTCTTCTTGGGGTAATTATTATGTAACGCGTGTAAAAGATGCAAATCCGATTGATTTTGATAAGGCGATGAAATACTCGGATAATATTTATTTCGCACAAGAAGCTTTGGAAATCGGAAAAGATAAATTTATGAGTGAAGCGAAAAAATTCGGATTCGATGAGAAATTACCAATTGAATATGGATTCCCAGCTTCAAAAATCGCAAATGATAGTATTAAAAATGATATTCAAATGGCAGACACAGGTTATGGACAAGGGCAAGTATTAATGACGCCACTCCATTTAGCATTAACGTACGCACCAATTGTTAATGATGGAAACATACCTTCTCCATATATTATTAAAACAGATAAGCAACCAAAAGTTTGGAAAGAGAATGTAATTTCAAAAGGCAATCAGGATATATTAAAAACCGCTATGACGAAAGTAATTAATGATCCAGATGGTACTGGGAAAATTGCTAAAATTGATGACATGACTCTTGCTGGAAAAACAGGTACAGCAGAATTAAAAGTATCAAAAGAAGCCGAAGGAAAAGAACTAGGTTGGTTCGCTGCATTTGATTTAAATTCACCAGATATGGTCATTACCATGATGATTGAAGATGTAAAAGGTAGAGGTGGAAGTAATATTCCAGCTGAAAAAGTAAAACATGTATTTCAAAAATAATATGTAATAAAAGGCTAGCTCTATAATTTGTAGAGCTAGCCTTCTTATATGAAGGAATTCTTTAATATTTGTATACTGAATTTTAAGGAAACAAAATAAATCATTAACTTACGAAAAAAAAGTAGCTATTTTTATTGACATCGAACATAACTTTTTGTATTATACTTACATAAGGTAAGTTATTTACTTCCGTATTATAAATCTTAAATTAAAGATAAAGTGTAGAAAAGGGAGAGAATACAATGACAAAAGTACTATTTATTACAGCAAATCCAAATTCAGCAGAAGGTTCTTTCGGAATGGCAGTAGGGGAAGCTTTCATCGAAGCTTATAAAAACGAACATCCACAAGACGAAGTTGTAACAATTGATTTATTCAACACTACAGTACCAGCAATCGATGCAGATGTATTTGCTGCTTGGGGTAAATTTGCAGCAGGTGAAGGTTTTGAAACTTTAACTGAAGCTCAACAACAAAAAGTTGCAGCAATGAACACAAACTTAGAAACGTTTATGCATGCAGATCGTTATGTATTCGTAACTCCAATGTGGAACTTTAGCTACCCACCAGTAGTAAAAGCATACTTAGATAACGTAGCAATCGCAGGTAAAACATTCAAATATACTGAGAATGGTCCAGTTGGCTTATTAGAAGGTAAAAAAGCACTTCACATTCAAGCGACAGGTGGCGTATATTCTGAAGGAGCATACGCAGCTGTAGACTTCGGACGCAATCACTTAAAAACTGTATTAGGATTTGTCGGTGTAAATGATACTGAATATATTGCAGTTGAAGGTATGAATGCAAACCCTGAAAAAGCACAAGAAATTAAAGAAGCAGCAATTGCTAATGCTCGTGAATTAGCAAAACGTTTCTAATATATAATACTAAAAAATGTCCAAACACTTGCTGTTTGGACATTTTTTCTTCTTTTTCCTTCGTTTGTCTAGTATAATGAAGGTCGGAATGATAATAGGTGGGGGTTCTGTATGATTCAAACGTTTTTTAAAATCTTTTATTTAATTTTAATCGTAATTGCGATTACACCGAGAATGTGGCGTCTGAAAAAGCAAGTAAATACTATGTCGCCACAAGAAAAAGATAATGCTGTGTATAAAACGACAAATTGGTTTGGTAAGAAAATGGTACAAGTTGCTGGTGGGGCAGTTGAAGTAAAGGGACTTGAAAATGTTCCGAAAGACAAGCCAGTACTAGTTGTAAGTAATCACCAGAGTAATATGGATATCCCTGTTTTACTAGGTTACTTAAATAAACCAATTGGATTCGTTTCAAAAGCAGAGATTAAAAAGTTCCCAGTTGTACCAACATGGATGGAACTTATGAATTGTGTATTTATGGATCGTAGCGATCGTCGTCAATCACTTCAAGCGATTAAAGATGGAATCGAGTTATTAAAGAATGGACATTCTATCGTAATTTTCCCAGAAGGGACAAGAAGTAAAGGTGGCGAAATTGGAGAGTTTAAGGCTGGGAGTTTTCACCTTGCAGTAAAATCTGGTGTAGCAATCTTACCTGTAACATTAGATGGGACATATAAAATGTTTGAAGCGAATGGAAACCGTATGAAACGAGCTCATGCAACAGTAACAATTTCTAAGCCGATTACACCTGAAGAGTATGCGAATATGGATATTAAAGAGTTAACGAAGTATACACAAGATGTTATCGCATCACAATTACATAAGTAGTCAACTACCCCCACTGAGATACAGCGTTTCAGTGGGGGTTTGAGTTTGAACGCTAGGTCTTTTCGTCTATCGCTAGACAGTTTGACGCTCTAGCATTCATGCCACCTGACGGTAACACCCCAAGTATGTTTTTGGTTGGTACTGGCAACGAACTATCGTTTTTCCACTTGCACCACCCTTTCGAAAAAAAGCAGTTCTTCCTTCTGGAAGAAGCCACCACTCAGATGAATCTGGCGTGTGCTACAAGCCCCGACAAGTCGAGTACACATGGATGGTTGACACACCCACTAAGCTATGCGCGAGGCAACAGCCTTACGTTTTTGCACTTCTAATAGAATCGGCGTTTTTACTTTAAGACTTTCATCCAATTCTACAACTCTTGATTTTTCCAATGTATTCAATGCACCATTAATATCCGAATGAATACATCTTCCTGATTTACTTTGGTACAGACCACGAGTGATTCGTTTACCACTAAAGCGATAATGCGTCCTATCATCCTTAGACCAAACTGGAACCGGATCTTTATCAAGAAAACTAGCTTTTGAAGTATAGCTTTCTTCTTGTTTGAAAAATCGTATACCTTCTTTTATACATTTATTCTCAATTGCCGCAATCAGTTTATGAAACGGGATTTGAACAAATGTTTGATTATTCTTTTTTCCCATATCAGATTTTTGTTTCCAACTAGCGTTATACCCTACGACAACCGTATCTATGTTACATGCTTTCACTTTTTTAAATAACAGGCCTACCGTTTGTGAAATGTAACCATTTATTTGTCGTTCTCGTTTATGCCAAAGTGCAGCCATTCTATTCGTTACATTACGTTTTGAAATTCCATTGTCCACATTTTTCTGTTGTAGATTACGTATCATTTTGTTGAAGTACTGGTTAATAGATTTTAGTTTTTTCCCATCAATTAAAAATGTATCACCTGTATTGGTTACGCAACTTACTAATCTGTCTACACCTAAATCGCAACTCAAAGCGTTACTCGTAGTCGTGGATTGTTGCTTCATTTGAGAAACGTGCATGTCATATGTGTAATGCACCTCAAAGAACCGACCTTTTTGCTTCGGTACAATCTCAATGTAGGAGATTTTTTTATTTCTTACGTTTTTAGGCATACGTATTTTAATGGAGCTGAATTTTTTCCTGAATGCCACATTCATCGGAATCATCCAATACCCGTTCTCATCCACTTTTGGGACTTGATAGATTTCAATAATTCGTTTGTCAGTGGAACGAGAATAATTCGGAAACTTAGGACGCCCTGTGAACTTCTCAGGTTTTTTCTTCCACTGTTCCAACGCTTTAAAAAAGCTCTTCACTTCTGTAAATAAGGCTCTACGAATCGCTTGAACAGAATTTGATTGAATGCCCCAGTAATTCATATCGGCTTGCATGGCGGTATCCACTTCTTTTACAGTAGCAATTTTATTATGGGTCAAATAACTTTGTTTCATCGTGTACAATCCAACATTTCGCAATGCTTTTGAACTATGTGACATGCGCTGAAGTAAACGAAATTCCTTTGCAGTCAGGCAAGCTCGTCCGATATTCTGTTTCTGGGTGAAGCGCTGCATATTCTCTCGTTTCTTTTGTTTACGTAATACTTTCACTGCTTTCTTTCTAGCCATTGTTTTCACCACCTTTCTTAGAGAGTTCATTAAACTTATTCATTACTTTTGGTGCAAGTAACCGAATGATGATTATTATCCAATTTCGTTGTCTTACGATCTATTCCCTCCTTATCTAAGGGCAGATTATATCGTAAAACAAAAAGAAACAAATATTTGCCCCGGGAACATTGTTATGAACGAAACAAAAGAGTTCAGACTACCTTCTTGCCGAAAAAGATAAAAAAGGTTTCAGCTTACATTAAGCTGAAACCTTTTTTATTATGCCGTAGGTAAGACGTAAAAGAGTACGCAGAAGAACATCATCGCACTACCACCTAATACGAAAAGATGCCAAATGGCATGATTGAAAGGTAACTTTTCCCAAAGGAAGAATATAGCCCCTACAGAATATAAAATTCCGCCCGCTAACAGTAGTGAAAAACCATGTCCAGTTAGATTTTCATAAAGTGGTTTAATGGCAACGATTATGAGCCATCCCATTATGATATAACATAGCGTTGATGCCTTAATAAAGCGACGTACAAAGAAAATTTTGAAGATGATACCCCCGATTGCTAGTGTCCATATAATTGCGAGTAACGTCCAACCTAATGGTCCACGAAGCGTAATAAGTAAAAAAGGAGTATATGTGCCAGCGATTAATAAATAAATGGCTGAGTGGTCTAGTATAGTAAATAATTTTTCTACTTTTGGATGGTGAATGCTATGTAACAATGTCGAAAACAAGTACAGTAAGAACATGCTTACACCATAAACCGTAAATGCAACTACTGCAGATGCGGTACCATGCTTAGAGGCATGAATAATTAATATGATTAAGGCAGGGATGCTTAAAATGGCACCGATACCATGTGTAATTGCATTTGCAATTTCTTCTTTCACAAATTGTGTCATTCGTGTCATTTTTTCAGTCATAATGCAAATCCTTTCTACTATCATAAAATAATATGTCTTTTCCCTTACCATATCATACACAAGGGCAATAGAAAATGAAATTTGTATAATTGATTATATTTTTGAATTTTTTTGACAAAAGCTAATGGATTTGTTGACGTTTTCAAACTTTTTTGACAAAATAAAATTATGTAATAGTAGGACAAGGAATCTACTAATAAAGGGGATGGAGAAATGTTTTCAAATATTGGCTTTCCAGGATTAATTTTAATTTTAGTAGCTGTACTTATTTTATTTGGGCCGAAAAAATTGCCGGAAATCGGAAAGGCTTTAGGGGAAACGTTAAAAGAATTCAAAAAATCAACGAAAGAGTTGACTGATGATGCATTTCAAGAGAAGGAAAAGAAAGAGAAAATGTAATGAATTTTCCTCGTAATGGATAAATAAAGTGTGGTGAACGAGATGGAAGATCGGGAAATGAGCGTCGTAGAACATATAGTTGAGCTTCGCAAAAGAGTAATATATACAGTGTTATCCTTTGTACTATTTTTAATTATTGGGTTTACTTTTACGAAGGATATTTATTTTTGGCTTGTAAAAGATTTACCAATGAAATTAACTGTTCTCGGTCCAAGTGATGTATTGTGGATTTTTTTCTCGATTGCTACAGTATTTGCTATCGTTTGTACAATTCCTTTTGCTGCTATACAAATTTGGTTATTTGTAAAACCGGGTTTACATCCAAATGAACAAAAGATGACAGTAATGTATATACCGGTATTGTCTATATTATTTATTGCAGGTTTATGCTTTGGATATTTCGTTGTAATGCCGTTTTTATTTCATTTTTTAACTACGATAGGTAATGAAATGTTTAATACGATGTTTACGACAGAAAAGTATTTTCATTTTGTTCTTAATTTAACAGTTCCATTTGCTGTAATTTTTGAATTGCCAGTAGTAGTAATGTTTTTAACGAGTATTGGACTATTGACGGCGGAATTTCTAATAAAAATAAGAAGGTATGCTTACGTAGCATTAATTATCATTGCGTCGTGTATATCACCGCCAGATTTTTTATCTCATAGTTTAGTTGCGGTACCGCTTATTTGTATTTATGAAATTAGTATTGCTTTATCAAAGATTGTTAGTAAGCGAAAAAAGAAAAGAGAAGAAGAAATGCAGTCGAAAAGTGCCTCGTTATAAAGGCACTTTTTTTATTTATTTGTTATACTCTAGCTATAAACGTATACAATATAAAGAAGAAAAAAATTATAGAATCTCCAAAATTTAGACAAACTTTGCGCTTTTATAAGTTTATACTGAATATATTAAGCAATATACGGATAACGAGTCCTCGTCTTATGAGAAATTTAGGATGGGGGATGGATTAGGTGGAGATGAATAGAGTATAAATCTTCTAACCATAAGGACTACAGAGATTGTCTAAGGATACTTTTGTATTCATAGGAGTCGCCACTTTAAACAACGTGTTACAGCGTAAAGTAGAAGAAGTTCAAAAATCCAATGAAAAAGAGGATTGATATTGTGATTACGAAAAGTTTTTATTTCACTCATTCAACAGGGGATTGTATTAAAATATTTGAAATCCCTGTCCTACAAGCACAGCATCCATTATCGTTTCTAATTCAGTCTCGTCTTCAATTATTTATTGCAAAAATTCAAAAACAAAAACACCCAAGATTTTCGTATTCTTTCCGTGAATATTTACAAAATTGTTTGAAGTGGAATGATTATTTAAATGTATATAAAACAAATACTCTTGAAAAAAATGCATGATATAGAGTGTGGACAGGGTTAGGAGCTCTGTCTTTTTCATTTTAGGTATAAAAATATAATTAATTTGATTAAATTTCGTTCCAAATTGTTGAAAGCACAGGGAATGCTAGTATAATAATAAGGAGAGCGTATTGGAAAGGGAAGAATATAATATGCAAAAAATTAAAATTGTAACAGATTCAACGGCAGATTTATCACAAGAGGTAATTGAGAAGTATGACATTCATGTTCTACCATTATCAATCTCTGTAAATGGACAAACATATTTAGATCGCGTTGATCTACAACCGGATGAATTTATTGAAGAAATGATTAAATCAGAAGAACTACCAAAAACATCACAACCAGCAATGGGTACATTTGTAGAAATGTATGACAAGTTAGGGGAAGATGGAAGTGAAGTACTTTCCATTCATATGACAAGTGGTATGAGTGGTACTGTAGCAACTGCAAATAGTGCTGCATCAATGACCGACACAAAAGTGACAGTTGTTGATTCGCAATTTATTACACATGCTTTAGCATATCAAGTAGTTGAAGCTGCGAAAATGGCAAATGAAGGACGCTCACTAGAAGAAATTTTAAAACGTGTAGATGAAGTGAGAAAGAATACTCGTTTATATGTAGTAGTAGATACATTAGAAAACTTAGTGAAGGGTGGGCGTATCGGTAAAGGAAAAGCGTTTATCGGTTCACTACTTAATATAAAGCCAATTGCTAGCCTTGAAGATGGTGTTTATAACCCTGTAACGAAAGTGCGTAGCCAAGGTCAAATTGTAAAAACGTTAGCTAAGTTATTTGAGGAAGATACAGCTGGAAAAGTTGTAAAAGCTGTGGCAATTCCACATGCGAAAGCAATTCCTTTAGCTGAAAATGTAAAAGCGGCTGTAGAAAAAGTAAGTGGATTTGCTAAATCAGAAATTTTCTTTACAACGCCTATTATTAGTACTCATACAGGTCCGGGTGCAATCGGATTTATGTATTTAGCAGAGTAATAAAAAAGCTACTTGAAATAAATGAACTGTACCCTATAAAATGGACAGTTTAATAAAAAAGCCCTGAAAAATCAAGCACTTAAAAGGTGGTTCCGATATTCAATCGGAGCCATCTTT